>JACPOD010000042.1 GCA_016185185.1 Sphingobacteriales bacterium
CTGTGGCATCAATCGTGGCTGGATTAATTATCTTAATTAGTGGGTTTAAATTATTGTCTAAGTCAGTATCCGGATTAATGGATGCTACAGATATGGAAACAGTAGAAGACCTGGTGATCATCTTATCAAAACACCGGCGGGCAAACTGGATTGACGTACATAATATGCGGGTGCAGCGTTTTGGAAATTACTTTCATGTGGACTGTCATGTTACTCTGCCATACTATCTCACCTTAGAGCAGGTACACGAAGAAATTTCTTCCATTGATAAAATTGTTAATCAACACTTCTCCAAAGGCCAGATCGAATTTTTTATTCATAATGATCCCTGTATTGCCGACAGTTGCCTGCATTGTGTCATTGAGAATTGTACCGTAAGAAGAAAATCATTTATTAAAAAAATTGTATGGGCTAAAGAAAATGTTTTGCCCAACCGGAAGCATATTTTTCCGGAATAAAAATTTATCTTTTTACATATCAGGATTTTTTTATAAACTTTGATACGATTAATAAAGTTTGGTTGCCTGGTCAAGTTTCTTTTTTCAGCGGTTGCTTTTCATAACTTTTTTGATTTGTGCGAATAAATATTTATCGGTACACATTAAAATATAAAGAAATGAAGAAAGCTTTACAATTCAGTTTCCCCTTTCTCGCTTTAATTATTTTTGTTAGTCAAAATGTAACGGCACAATCAACACCCTGCTTGTTTTGGGTACTTTCTTAATGCCATTGCAAATGGAGATCCCTCTACCTGGACAGGTGGTATTCCTTATTCACAAAAACCCACAGGTATCAGTGGGTATTATAAATCTGCGATCCCATCCGGAGATTCAGGAACAATTATTACCATCTTTAAATCCGGAGGCAGCGTAATAGCTGCTGATATTTTTAAATTGTATGGAACTCATAATAGCTACATACCTTTTTCCTTTAATTTCAGTTCCCCGCTTGCCATTAACCCGGATACTGTGATTTTTGCAGCGGCTTCCAGCGATGTATTTAATAATAATGCTATAGACGGAAGCATGCTTCAATTGGATAGTGTTTCATTTACAGGTGCTGCCAGTCAGCCGGCTTTATTTAATGGAGATTTTGAAACCTGGCAATCCAAAACTGTAGACAAACCAACCAGCTGGAATTACAATTCAGGTGAAGCGTGGCAGGGGTTGTTAAGGTCAACGGATGCACATGGAGGATCATATGCACTGGAGTTAAAAAATATATTGAGTAGCGATAGTACCGGCCCCATTTCTTTTCCCACATTGTTGGGTACGGGTTATTGGGATTGCAGTACGGGTACTTGTATTCAAAAAGGAGGTTACCCTTATAATAAAACAAAAGATACACTAACCTTTTATTATAAATACGCTCCAACTATTGCCACAGACAGTGCGCAGGTTACTATATTGTTTCGGAAGAACGGAAATGTATTTGATATAAGGGGAGCAGATTTGAAAGATGCCGCTACCTATCAATATACCGAGATACCCTTTATCTTAGGGCAAGCACCTGACAGTGTTTCTATCCAGTTTAATTCCGGTTTATTTTCAAACACTGCTGTAGGGTATGCCGGTGCTGATTTTAAAGTGGATGATGTGAAATTTAAGTCGCAAACAGTGACAACAGGATTGCAGGATCTGATCAATGAGTCGCATACCAAAGTATTTCCTAACCCGGGAAAAGGGATATTCAACTTTACTTCTGCCATCAAAATTACCGGTGTGGAAGTAACCAATTTGTATGGACAAAGAGTATATACCGCTAAAACAGATGGAATGCAAATAGCCATTGACCTTACGGCGCAACCGAAGGGCGTTTATATTTATACTTTAAGAAATAAAACTAAAATTACTGCCAGAGGAAAAATTGTAATTCAATAGCATATTCTTGCTTCAGTGAAGTATGCGTTCTGTTGACTATAAACAGGACGCATACTTTTTATTCTTCCGTACCTTCCTCTTCATAATAATTATCAAAGATGTTGGCTATCTTGTTACAGTGATAAATATTGCGGTTAAAGCGATTGCCCAAAACAATAATGGTAGCAGAATCCTGAACCACCCGTTGAAAACAGGAATTATTACCATGCCACCAACCGTTGTGATAAATAATTTTCTTCCCCTCAGGATATACTTTCATCCGCCAGCCCAACCCATAATTATTGATACCTTTTTTTTCATTACTGTAGGGAGTATAAGCTGCAGCTAATGTTTCAGGTTTTAAAAAGCTGTTGGTATATAATGCCTGATCCCATTTTAAGAGATCCCGAACTGTACTATAAATATTCTTGTCACCATATATCTCATCTAAAAAAGTGAAGGCTTCTTTCTTCCCCCGCCAGTCGTATGAGGGTAAAGCCCTGGCAGAATCCGCATGCGTATATACGTATGTATCATTCATCTTTAAAGGGATAAAAAAAGTTTCCTTTAAAAATTCTCCGTACGATTTGCCACAAACTTTTTCAATGATTAAAGCCAGCAATGCAAAATTGGTATTGGAATACTGGAAAGCTTTATCCGGAGCATGATCGCATTTAGGCTGGTATTTAATTATATAATTCAGCATATCCTGGTTAGTCACTATAGTCTCAAAGTCCCAATCAGGTTTTTTCTCAAATCGGTTATAACCCGGCAAACCGCTACGCTGAGAAAGTAACATTTTAATAGTAATTGACGGATAGGGGAACCCGGGGAAATATTTGGTAAGCGAATCATCTAAGTGAAGCTTGCCCTCTTCCCATAATTTTAAAATGGCACTACCCGTTAATGTTTTGCTGGTTGATGCAATGTGGAAAGCGGTATGTTCTGTAATAGAGTCGCCGCTAGTTATGAATTGTTTACCATTGTATTTTTCTACTATTATCGTTCCACCTTTTGCCACCAGAAACTGACCATTAAAGCCGGTTCGTAATAATGCACTGTCATAAAATGCTTCCACAGCATTATACATACGCCTGAAATCTTTTTTAGAAATATTTTTAGGAGTAGGGGGATAATAGTCTAATGAATCTTCGGGAGACTTTTTGTGACTGGTACTTGTACAGCCAACAATTGTTAGTATAGCTATACAATAGAGTAGTTGGTTTTTCAACAGAACGAATTTTAAACGGGTTAGTAAATTAAGAGTACTTAATTTCGCATTCAATTTACACAAAAATACGATGAGCGACAAGAAACTGACTAGTTATCCTAAAGAAAAAATTAATGTTTTGTTATTAGAGAACATTAGCGAAACGGCGGTTCAGAACTTTAAAAAAGCTGGTTATGCATCTGTAAAAAAAATTGGAGGTGCTCTTAGTGAGGATGAATTGATCAAAGCCGTAAAAGATGTGCATTTATTGGGTATCCGTTCCAAAACACAAATTACAAAAAACATACTGGATGCTGCCACTAAGCTGCAGGCAATTGGTTGTTTTTGTATTGGAGTTAACCAGGTGGATTTAAAGAGTGCGACGAATAATGGAGTGGCCGTTTTTAATGCTCCTTATTCCAATACACGATCAGTAGCGGAGTTAGTGATCGGGTTATCTATAATGCTGATCCGTCGTATACCGGATAAAAACAAAGCAGCACATGAAGGTATCTGGAACAAAGAAGCAAAAGGAAGCTTTGAGCTGAGAGGAAAAACATTGGGCATTATTGGTTATGGCAATATCGGATCACAGTTAAGTGTTTTGGCCGAGTCATTGGGTATGAAAGTGATCTTTTATGACGTACAAACTAAATTGCCTTTGGGGAATGCTACTGCAATGGATACATTGAAAGAAGTATTACAAATGGCAGATGCGGTTTCATTACATGTGCCGGAAACCAACCAAACAAAAAACCTCATCAATAAAAATAATCTTAAGTATTTTAAAAAGGGAGCAATACTCATCAATTATGCCAGGGGTGAAGTGGTAGACCTGGAGGCATTAAAACAGTTCATTGACGATGGACAAATTGGGGGTGCAGCGATTGATGTATTTCCCTGGGAACCGGAGAAGAATGGTGACCGTTTTACCACTCCGTTACAGGGGTTGCCCAATGTAATTCTTACACCTCATATTGGAGGATCAACAGAAGAAGCACAGCTGAATATAGGCGAGGATGTAAGCAACAAATTATTGCAATATCTTGAAAGGGGAATGACCATTGGTTCTCATACGGTACCCGAACTTGCCCTGCCATTACAGGAAGGAACCCACCGTATCTTACATATTCACCGTAATGTACCGGGAGTTTTGAGTGAGATCAATACTACACTTTCCAATAATAAGATCAATATTGTTGGTCAATATTTAAAAACCAATGATGCTATTGGTTATGTGGTGCTGGATGTAAATAAGAATATTTCTTCCAGCGCTTTAAAATTGCTGAAAGCAGTTAAAGAAACGATCAAAGTAAGGTTACTGTATTAAAATCAGGAATAAAATGGGGGCTGTTAGGTAACAGCTTTTTATTATTAAATAAATTTTCAAAAAATATTGAAAATTTCATAAATTTGTACCATAAATCAACTTTATGAAAAAGTTACTCATTGTGGGAGCCGGTTTTGGAGGTTTACGACTCGCCCGAAAACTCAACAATCATCCTGATTTTGAAATTACCCTCATTGACAAATTTAACTATCACCAGTTTCAACCTTTATTTTACCAGGTAGCTACTGCCGGACTGGACGCTAGCAATATTTCTTTTCCGCTGAGAAAGGTTTTTCAGAAAAGCAAAAATGTAAGAATAAGGGTTTGTGAATTGTTGCAAATCATTTCTGCTGAGCAAAAAGTAATTACCAGCATCGGAGAAATGGAATATGATTATTTAGTAATTGCTACTGGTGCAGATACCAATTTCTTCGGCAATAAGAATTTAAGTGATTATGCTTTCCCGATGAAATCAACCGTGGAAGCTTTGCAGATCCGTCATCGATTGATACAGAATTTTGAAGATGCTTTAAATAGTCAATCTGCTGATGAGTTTGAGGGGTTGATGAATATTGTAGTAGTGGGTGGTGGGCCTACAGGAGTGGAGATAGCCGGTGCTTTGGCAGACTGGCGAAGATTTGTACTACCAAAAGACTATCCTGAACTGGACTTTTCTAAAATGAAAATTTATTTGCTGGAAGGAACAGGAAAAACACTGGCAGCGATGAGCGAAAAATCTTCCATTGATTCTTTGAAATACCTGGAGAAGCTGGGAGTGGAAGTATGGACTAATTCACTACTGAATGATTATGATGGAAAGATTGTTTCATTAAAAGATGGCCGGACAATCAATACTGCAACTGTAATATGGGCTGCTGGTATTAAAGGAAATATTCCAGCCGGAATAGATAATACATTAATAGCAAGGGGAAACAGAATTAAAGTAAATCGCTTCAGCCAGGTAAATGGATTTAAAAATGTTTTTGCTATAGGTGATGTGGCATATATGGAAGAAACCAATTATCCTAATGGACACCCGCAAGTTGCACCGGTTGCTATGCAGCAAGCAGATTTATTAGCAAAGAATTTAAAAGAATGGAGTGTGGGTGGATTGCCCATAAAAGAATTTAGTTATTATGATAAAGGTTCTATGGCAACTGTTGGTAGAAATTTGGCGGTAGTGGATGTGCCCAAACCTAAATTACATTTTGGAGGTTTCTTCGCCTGGTTAATATGGATGGGGTTGCACCTGATGCTGATACTGGGAGTAAAGAACCGGTTCTTTGTTTTTAGTAACTGGTTGTATAACTATATCACCTACGACCAGAACCTAAGATTAATATTTAAAGAGTTTTATAAACCCGTAAGAAAATGAGAAAGAGATTTTTAACGGCCGAATGGAAGAACCTGATTATGGCGAATTACATTGTTGATCCGGATATTTTAAACGAATTTGTACCAGCTAAAACGGAGTTAGATTTATTTAATCAAAATGCATATGTGAGTCTTGTAGGGTTTATGTTTCTTAATACCCGTGTAAAAGGGTTTAAAGTTCCAGGGCATTCAAGTTTTGAAGAAGTAAATCTTCGTTTTTATGTTCGTTACAAAGAGAATGGAGAGTGGAAAAGAGGGGTGAGTTTTATCAGTGAAATAGTTCCCAAACCAGCCATCAGTTTTATTGCCAACACCATTTACCATGAAAAGTATCGTTGTTTGCCAATGAAGAATAAACTGGAAATAAAAGATAACCTGCAATATTTAACTTATTCCTGGAAATACCGGGGAATTGAAAATCAAATAGCTGCTGTTACGGCTATCAATAGTATTCCTATAGCCAATGGCAGTGCGGAGGAGTTTATTGCTGAACATTACTGGGGTTATTCAAAATACAATGATGCTATAACTTACGAGTACCAGGTTGCTCATCCAAGATGGAATATTTTTCCTGTGAAAGACTATTTAATCAATTGTGAATTTGGAAATTTATATGGCAGCAGATTTGAAATTTTGAAGCAAACAAAACCTGATTCCGTATTCGTAGCAGAGGGATCACCTATTAAAGTATACGACAAAAGAAAGTTGTAGCATCCTTATTTTTTTACTAAAATCTTTTTTGCTCTTGATTTAAAGGCAGGTGTTTCATAATCCCAGCGGTCTTCAATGATTGTTTTTAGCTCCTGTAATATTTCAGGATATTTTTTAGATAAATTTTCAATTACCCTGATAGAGAAAGCTTTTACTGCTACCGCTTCCGTGGGCTCAGCAATATAGTTGAAACAGATATTCATAATATCTCCTTCATATTTTTCAGGTATGACAATATCCTGCAGCAAACGGATACTATTTCTTTTAACGGCTGTATGAAGATTAGGCTTCTTTAAATTTCCAATTAATCTTTTAAAATGTTTGATGATGAGTTTGGGATGATCAATTACGCAATAGCTCACCGGCCATGCTGCTCTTTGTATCACTCTGTATTCATCACCCATGAACAAAGCAAACAATTCGTCAAAACGTTTTTGATCATCGCCCACCCATTTAACGATGCGAAGGCAATTAGCTTTGGTATGTTCTTTCAGCAATTGTTCACGGAGTTTCACCGGTTTTATCTTTAATAAGTGTTTTGTAATACTGATAATAATCTTTGAATTTCTTCTCCGTCAGCCAATACTGTAGTCAGTTGTTCATTCATTTCTTCATTTAAATAATTCATTTTACTTTCTACCTGCATCCTTGCTGAGCTGTGAAATTCAGTCGCCCCGGTAATGGATGCTATTTCTTTGATATTATTTGAGCGAATACCAGAGCCAGGCATTATAATGATTCTTTCCTCTGCCTTTTCAACTAATGCTTTTAATAATTCTTTTCCTTCTGAAACATTGGGTTTAAGTCCGGAAGTGAGTACCCTTTCAAATCCTAAATCAATTAATGTTTCTAATGCTTCGAATGCATTGTTGGTTCTGTCAAATGCCCGGTGAAAAGTAACACCCATTGGATAAGCCAGGTCTAACAGCTTTGCATTTCTTTTTCTATCAACAGTTCCATCTGCATTTAAAATTCCGAATACCACACCATCGCACATCAGCGATTTACAAACTTTTACATCTTCGCACATGATTTCAAATTCCTCATCACTGTATAAAAAATCACCGCCTCTAGGGCGGATCATGGGATATAAATCAATTTGAAGTTTTTCTCTCGCTGCTTTAATAAAACCATAAGAAGGAGTAGTACCACCTTCAGCAGGATTATCACACAATTCAATCCGATGTGCACCTGCTTCCTGTGCTACTATACAACTTTCAATAGTAAAACCAATTACTTCGAGCCCCCATCCCCCGCCTCCCAAAGTAGTACGGCGGGCAGGCCTAAGGGGGAGTTTTTGTTCATTCATAATTATTCTTTTTAAAAGTCCCTTTAGGGATTTAGGGTATCATATACTTTGAATCAATCACTTTCGTGCCGGCATCGGTAGTTACACAATAATTAAAACCTTTAATAGTAGCATAAGCACCATGCTGCCCTTTTTTATTGATAGCGAGGAAACCAACCTGCAGATCTTTAGCTTTTCCTTTATTGTTTTTAATAATTCTTCTTACCGCTTCTTTACAAGCAGCTTCAGGGGAATAACCATGCCGCATCATTTCCACCACTGTATGTGAACCGCATATCTTTACCACTTCTTCACCAACTCCTGTGGAAGATGCTGCTCCCACTTCATTATCTACAAACAACCCGGCGCCAATAATAGGAGAGTCTCCAACTCTTCCATGCATTTTGTAAGCCATACCACTGGTTGTACAAGCGCCACCTAAATTTCCTTTAGCATCTAATGCTACCATTCCAATTGTATCATGATTTAATTGCGGAACCGGCCATGGGTAAGGTGTTTCTTTTTCCTGCTGATTGTTCTTGATCTTCCCTTCGATATTTTCAACCGTTATCATCGGATCATACTTCGATGTCTTTAACCATTCTCTCCAGGCTTTTTCACTCTCAGGAGTCAGGAGGGTTTCTTTTTTAAATCCATTAGCTAATGCAAATTGCAAAGCACCATCACCCACTAATTGTACATGTGGTGTTTTTTCCATTACTAATCTTGCTACCAATACAGGATGCATAATATATTCCACTGCCATCACACTTCCGCATTGTCCATTTTCATCCATCACACAACTATCCAGTGTAACTCTGCCATCCCGATCAGGTAAGCCACCATAACCCACACTCTGATCATTTGGATCTGCTTCCGGAACCTGTACACCGGCCACTACTGCATCCAATGCACGACCACCTTTGCCCAGCACTTTCCATGCTTCCACATTGGCCTTTACGTTGGGCGCCCAGGTGGAGATCACAATTGGATTTGGACTACCTGCACCAGCAGCCAATGTTTTTTTAACGGATAAAAATGCAGAGGAAACTGCTGATAGCTGTAAAAATTTTCTTCTGTTCATAATTTAATTTTATGTAGCAAGCAATTGAATGTCTATGTAACTGTGGTTGTGTCACTCACTTTTACTTTCGGTAATTCTATTCATCAGTTTAGTAACGCTGTCACACTGAGCCTGTCGAAGTGCTGCTCAACATTAGTACATCTGTTCATCAAGACTTCGACAAGCTCAGCCTGACATCACTATTTACCATTGACTATTCACTATTCACTATTCACCATTCACTAATAGTCATCATTCAAAGCAAAGATGGGTTTTCTCGTTTGCCATTTACCTTTTGTAAAATCAGGAATGGTTTGCAGGGAGCCACCTTCTGCAATTGATTTTTCACTTAAAGGAGTAATCGCATACCAGGCCGCCAAATCATATACATCCATTGGAAATTCTACTCCACGTTTAATACATTCAATAAATGAATTGTCCACAAACCAATCCATACCACCATGACCAGCACCTTCGGCATTCTTTTCATATTTTTTCCATAATGGATGATCATATTCTTTCAGCCATTTTTCAGGATTCGCCCATTGATGTGTATGCTCCATTTTTTTCTCCATATAAATAAATCCTTTATCCAAACCACCGCTGGAATAATCCTGCCAAATTCCTTCTGTTCCCTGCACTCTGAATCCTAAATTATACGGACGTTGTAAAGAGGTATCATGCGTTAATAAAATGGTTTCACCATTGGCGCATTGAATATGCGTGGTAACAATATCGCCCTGTTTAAATTTCACTTTTGCATTAGGATGATTAGCCCCACCTTTAGGATGTTCCACAATATATTTATGTAAGCCTCTTGATTTCGATGCAAAAGAGGAGAGTCTTGTTAAACGGTTACCACGGTTAATGTCCATCATCATAGCAACAGGACCCAAACCATGGGTAGGGTATAACTCAGCATTACGGTTTACATAGTGATTCGTTCTCCAATGCGCTTCACTAAAACCTTTGGCTCCAAACTCAGCTCCACTGTTATACGGAGTTACTCCATCATTAAATAATACACCACGAAGATCATGTTCGTATCCGCCCTGTGCATGTATCAGTTCGCCAAACATTCCCTGGCGAACCATGTTTAATACTGCCATCACATCACGGCGGTAACAAACATTTTCCATCATCATCACCGGTATTTTATATTTCTCGGATGCATTTACAATATCCCAACAATCCTGCAGTTTAATTGCCCCACACACTTCCATGCCTACAATCTTTCCTGCTTTAATAGCATCTAATCCCTGTGGTATATGCCATTCCCATGGAGAAGAGATCATCACCGCATCAATATCATCTCTCTTTAAAAGATTGCGGTAATCATCGTCGCCATTTTTATAAATTACCGGTTCTTTCTTTCCATATTTTTTTACCAGTGCAAGCGCATCATTCATCATTCTTTCCTGCGGATCGGCCATGGCTACAATTTCCACATCGTCTCTTTGCAGCCATTCTTCTAAATGCGACTGACCCCGCATACCAACAGCGATCATTCCAATCCTCACTTTGGTTTTCTTTTCCGTAGCAAAAGATTTGATCTCGTTTGGCATCAGTGCTAATCCGGCTCCGGCAATAGCAGTGTTCTTAATAAATTTGCGGCGGTGAATGTTGTTAAGCATATTCAAGCATGTCGTTTAGTGAAAAATAAAGATAGGAGAAAAAATGCATGCTGCTTTTGTCAGGAGATAGCTAATCATTCTTTTCTTTTAACCAGGAAGTAATAATCGCCTTCAATGGGCAGGTATCCATATTCGTAACAAAAGAAATAAGTGGCACCTTTTTTATTTGTGTAAGTGTTGGTGAAATAAGTAAAGCTGAAGCCTTTTTGATGGAGTTTGGCTTTAGAGGCTTTGGCTGTTTCCGCACCGGCAGGAATCAATTCCTGTATAATACGCCGGTTCTTACGCAGGATGTTATTTACATTTCTTACATAAGTGGTATTGTCGCTGTTGAGCTTGTTGTTGTAGGCATTGCGGCACCAGTCGTCGCAGAATTTTTTATCAACACGACCTTTGATAATTTTACCACATTCGAGGCAGGTCTTTTCTGAAGTTTTGGTCATTGATAAAGCTTTAGGTTACTTAAATATAGGGAAATTATCCGTTTGCAAACGCTTACAAACGGGTAAATACGCTTATAAATGTTTAAATACCGGCTACGTCTTAGCAAGCAATTCATCTTTGTACCGTCAATGCTGAAAAACAGATCGGCATTATTTAAAAAGATTAAAACTAAAAATCATGAACACATTACGTAACAAAGTACAATTGATCGGGCACTTAGGCGCAGCACCAGAAATGAAAAGTTTTGATGGCGATAAAAAGATGGCCCGCATCAGCATCGCCACCAGCGAAACCTATACCAACGCAAAGGGTGAAAAAGTAAAAGACACCCAATGGCACAATGTAGTGCTTTGGGGTAAGCAGGCAGAGTTTGCTGAAAAATATTTAAACAAAGGAAGCGAAGTGCTTATTGAAGGCAAATTAGTAAACCGCAACTATACCGATAAAGACGGCATAAAAAAATATGTGACTGAAGTGCAGGTAAGCGATGTGATGGCTTTTGGAGGTAAAAGTTAACTTGCCTGTATAATATTCCCTTTCCAGTATTGGGGAGGGAATATTTTGTCTTTATTTGCAAACTAATTAAGAAAGGACTTCATGCATTCTATTGATAAGGCTAAGGCAATATTGAAACAATATTTTGGCTATGATTCTTTCCGGCATAACCAGGAAGCAATTATACAAAATCTGATACAGGGAAATGATGGGCTGGTACTGATGCCAACCGGTGGTGGTAAAAGTGTTTGTTACCAGGTTCCCGCATTATTGTTTGATGGAGTTACCGTAGTAGTATCTCCATTAATTGCTTTGATGAAAGACCAGGTGGATGCATTAAGAGTAAATGGCATAGAAGCGGCATTCCTCAATTCAACACAAAGCAATGTTGAACAAAATAATATCATCAGCAAACTGCAATCGAATCAGCTCAAATTATTATATGTGGCGCCGGAACGTTTGCTGGGAGAGGGGTCAATGTTCATCAACATACTTAAACGATTTTCCATTTCTTTATTTGCTATTGATGAAGCACATTGCATCAGCCAGTGGGGCCATGATTTCCGGCCCGAGTATTTGCAGTTGGGCGAGTTGAAAAAACATTTTCCCAATGTTCCTGTAATTGCCTTAACAGCAACGGCGGATAAGCTTACTGAAAAAGATATTCTCGAAAAACTTCATTTAGATAAACTCAAAGTTTTTGAAAACAGTTTTAACCGGGAGAATATTTTTTATTACTTCAGGAATTATTTATTGCCTGAGCCGGGCCAGTACAGAGGCATTGGCAGCCAAACTGGTGGAAGAAGGTTTTTCCGCAGCCGCTTATCATGCAGGATTAGAAAGAACGATAAGAGAAGAAACACAAAATAAATTTTTGAGAGATGAGGTGAAGATTATTGTGGCAACTATTGCATTTGGTATGGGTATCAATAAGAGTAATGTTCGTTTTGTTATACATGTTGATTTACCTAAAAACATAGAAGGTTATTACCAGGAAACCGGCCGGGCGGGAAGAGATAGTTTAAAAAGCGAAGCCATCTTATTTTACAGTGCCGGCGATGTAATGAAGCTGAAACATTTTGCCCATATAGAAAATAACCCGGCTCAAACGGAGATACTGCTGAAGAAGCTGAATCAGATGATGAACTTTTGCGAAAGCAGTATGTGCCGCCGTAAATACCTGCTGAATTATTTTGGGGAAAAACATGCTGATTATTGCGGCAGTTGTGATATATGCCTGAGCAATTATGAAAAGTTTGATGCCACCGAGCTGGCACAAAAGGCATTGAGTGCTGTTGCCAGGTTGAATGAAGGTTTCGGTATCAATTATGTGGTAGATATATTGCGTGGTTCAGCTTCAGAAAAAATTAAGGAAGCACATAAGCAAATTAAAACGTATGGTTCAGGAAAAGATACCAGCAAAGAACATTGGATACGATATATAAGAGATATGGTATCGCTGGGATATTTATCGCAGGCAGATGGACTTTACCCGGTGCTGAAATTAAATGTTGTAAGCAACCCTGTTGGTCACCCTAAGTAAAAATTACCAGTTTGTGGTATTGCTTGGGTGACACAGAAAAAATATCTTACAGCGTTTTTATGACATTTATAACACTACATTCTGCGACTGACACAAGCCCGCCAATTAAAATTTATAATTTCAAACTCCTAAAACTTATATTATGCTTAAAACCATTTCGATTTTTCTGACAACCGTATTACTTAATCTTAATTCAGTGGGACAGATAACAAAAGGCAACTGGATGCTTGGAGGCGTTATTAGTTATGCTTCCACAAACTATAATAGCGAAAATTACGGAGTGCCTCATACCTCTTACAATTTACAAGTAAGACCAAACGTCGGCTATTTTTTTATTGACAATTTATCCGCTGGAATAAAAACGGGTATTGGTAAAACTGGCGACAAAGGAGGAACAAACTATACAGATTTTAATGTAGGGCCTTTTTGCCGCTATTACATACTCAATCCGGGAAAAAGTGTGAATGTTATAGCAGAAGGAGGATACCTGTATGGATTTGAAACGGGTACAGCTTCAGAAAAAGCATCAAAAAATACATTTATGCTTTCTGCCGGCCCGGTCGTATACTTTAATACTGTAGTAGGGTTGGAATTTTTACTAAGCTATTCTACATATAAATTTTCAGGTGTCAAGGGCAGTAATAATACAGTTATGATTGGCCTTGGGCTTCAGGTACATCTTGAAAAAGAAAAATAATTAATCAACCAAAACAATTTAATCATGAAACGATTTATCAGTTTTTTATTGCTGTTATTTTCAATAGCAGCAGTGGGCCAAAACGTAACAATAGATTATCAGGCGTGGAATCCGTCAGGTACTACTTGCAGTTTGTTTGTAAACCCAACAAATGTTCCGGCAACAGGTACAGCCTCCGGCACTATTGAACATCAGCGAAAGCTGGGACAAACGGTTTACAGCAATTCAGATGCTTCTATTCAAATGCAAACAACTTTCCAAACTACTGGTTCTGTCTATAAAGGAGCAAGGTATAGGATTGCTTACAATTTCAAGGCTGGCTATAGTTATATGATTTATGTAACTGCCGCAGCTATTGAAAACACAGTTGGATTTCCTACAGGGCCATTTATAAGATTAGATGTAAACAATAATGGAGGAGGTGGAAGTACAGGCTGTAACGGGCCAGAAACCCTTAATCCCAATACGGGAGGAAATCCTGCTGCTGTTAAATTATCATCTAACAGTTTTCAGGAATTTCAGTTTGTTTTTCCTGCATTAGGTGCACAACCTACATTGGAAGTAACATCATTTCCAGCAGAAAATGGCGGAACAAAAACCGTGAGAGTAAGAAAAATAAGAATTGTGGAAACACCACCACCACCAACATTTACACTTTCGCCATCGCCCACACTAAACATACCTTTGGGTACAAATGCACCTCAAACATTTACTGTTACTAATGTCTATAATTCACCAGGAGTTACATCTTATGAATGGAATCTTGGTTCCGCTACAAATGGATGGCTTTACAATGGTAATCCTGCCCCTCAAAATATTTCAACAACAACAAACACTTTGATGCTTACACCAGACCCATGTGCATCATTGAGTAATATTTCAGTAACGGTAAGAATTAATAATCTAAACTACCAGACATTAAATTGCTCAGTTACAAGAACCATCCCCCCTGCAAGCGATTTTGCAATATCAGGCCCTAATGAGTTTTGCACTTCGGCAAACTACACAATTTCAGGTGGTTCACTTTGTGGAGCAAATGTCACTTGGTCTTTAGGCTATTTAAACAATCACCCAAATGTGGCTTCCTTAAGCTGTACAAATTGCACATCAACTACTCTAACAAAAATAAACAATGGTACAGTTTGGTTAATTGCGACCGTTACTTTTCCGGGTTCAAACACAACTTATACTTATGAAAAATACATTGGTGTGGGTGTGCCTCTAATCAGAGGATGGTACAACAGCCCAACAAATCCAAGCGAGCCGTTAGCAGCTTCCTCACGTTTTGAATTTAATTGGAACGACGCCTGCTATACTACTCTAATTTCTACTAACATGGACATAACCGCTAATACAACTGTGGTATGGGAAGATGCCGGTAACTCAGGTGGTGTGACATGGTACCAGAATGGAAATAACCTGAATTTTTATTTTTCAGACTTAGACCAATGGGCCTATTTCAGGGTTACTGCAACAAATTCTTGCGGTTCAAAAAGCTGGCTGTATCGGTTTAGGTCGGTAGGTGAAAATTGTGAAGGCGGAGGCCCGCCTTTACGTGTAATGCTTTCACCTAACCCGGCAACAAGTACAATTAATGTAACATTAACTGACAGAAAGGATTTGAAAAAACAAAAGGAAATAGTCGAAATCCGCTTGATTGATAAAATGGGAAATATTAAACAAAAATGGAACTATGGTAAAGCAAGCGGTAATCAGACCCGACAAATTAATGTCAGCAGTTTCCCGGCGGACATATATACCATCATGGTGTTTGACGGCAATATATGGACATCGGAAAAATTTATTAAACAATAAAATTGCTTTTAAAAAATGTAAATGGCTGTTCATTTTTTGGACAGCCATTTATTTTGACACGGTGAAGGGTATGCTTACAACAAATGTATTGCCAAAATGCAGGCTGACGGAAGCCGTGTTTCAACTTTAGTAATTCTGTTGGGCTCCATATCCAGCTTGACCTTATCTATTTAGCTATGTGCATATCATCATCTTTTCTATCTTTACTCAGCAGCAGTTAGCCGGGGCTGACGGAATTCTATTCCCTGCACTTCGGCAATACCTGCTCGATAAAAGCTGGCGGGTTTTAAAAGGAGAAGAAAAAGTAATGCTGGTAAAATCCATCACTTATAAAAAGGAAGCGGAGAAAACCATGGCTGAAGAAGCGGTGCCGCATGAGGAAGATTTATTGCAGCAATTAAAACAATTACGTCTGCAATTTGCCATGGATGAAAATGTGCCAGCTTACGTGGTGTTAAGTGATGCCAGTTTGCTGGAGCTGGCGAGTTATCTGCCACAAAATGAAAATGAATTGCTCCAGGTTTCCGGATTTGGCTCTGTTAAGCTGGCTAAGTACGGCAAAACATTTTTAAATACGATTGCTGGCTACTGTAAAGCTCACCAACTGTCCGGTAGAATTCATTTACGCAAACCTAAGCGGCTTAAAAAAGACTCAATTGAAAGGGCTGCGGCAAAAAGCTCAACCGACCGGGTTTCACTGGATATGTTTTTGGCGGGCAAGTCAGTCCAGGAAATTGCTGCCGAAAGAAAGCTCACGATTGGTACAGTTGAAAATCATTTGGCCGGATTTGTAAACTCCGGAGAGATAAATATTGAATCGCTAATTCCAAAATCTAAAATTGAGATTATAAAAAACAAGTACGAAGAATTGGGAGCTGAGCTTGGAATAAAACCAATTAAAGAAGCACTGGGTGATGATTACAGTTATGGTGAGATTAGGACTGTGGTTAATTATTATCGGTTCTGGGCTAAATAATAATTCTTATAATTAATATTATGTTAAATAGAATTGTTTCCACAAAATCATTGTCCAGCCTGCGGCTGACGAAGAATAATAAATTGTATCAGCTCATCCAATTCAATCCCTGCCCTGTTACAGGCATCAGCGATATCTTCACGGCTGACATTGGCAGCAAAGCTTTTTTCTTTTAATCGTTTCTTCACTCCTTTTAATTCCATACCAGTATATCCTTCCGGTCGCATTAATGAATATGCATGAATTAAACCGGAAAGTTCATCAAAGGCATAAAGCATTTTATCCATCTTAGTTACCGGCTCTACCCCAAAATGCAATGGCCCATGGCTGGCAATTGCCCGGATGATCTCCGGATCAACATTACGATTTTCTAATTCTTCAATGATCTTTTTACAATGCTGGTCCGGCCATTGGTCCCAATCAGCATCGTGTAACAGTCCGGCCATTTCCCACCGCCAGGCATCTGCCTCATTCAGCCCTTCTTTTTCTAAAGCCCAGCATTTCATTAATTGCGCCACCTGATTCATGTGCAGCTGTAGCCGTTCATTTTTTACCCAATCATAAAATAATGCTTTGGCTTCTTCTCTTGTCAACGTTTTACCTGTATTTGCTGAATCACCAAATTCTGTTCGGTCTAATAATAATGACATGTTATAACTATTTCTTTTGATGAAATTAAATAAAAAAGGATAATCAAAATCTGATTATCCTTTTCCAATAAATACTTTAAAAGTTATTTGAGCCTTTCCAGAGCTGCATCATAAAATTTAACCTTATCAAGTTTATTAATAAAATTGTAAGAATCTCTTAATAACATAGCTATGGAACGGGCTTTTGCTTTTTGTCCCATTTTTTTATCAGCTATAGCATCCATAATATTAAATGCTTTTTCAAGATATGGAATTGCATCGTTTAACTTCTTTTCAGCTTTTGCCTGCAGATCTTTCTTTTTTGCCTGGTCATCCGGTGTAAGCGCTTTACCAGGATTGGGTTTTATAGCGTCTGCTTTTTCTTTAAATTCAACAGCAAGATTATAATGCGATTTTCCTAATTCAAGGTAAGCATCCATTTCCTCCGGTTTTAATTCAATACACTTTGCAAAAGCCTTTTCCATCTTACCGATAAGTTCCTCTTTATTAGCAATTTTAGCGTCATCCTTATAAACCATATTAAAAAGGGTGGCTCCGTAGTAAAAAGTATTTTCATAATCTGAAGGATCTTTTGCAAGGATATCTTCATACTTTTTTAATACGGCGTCTTTATCCCCTTTTTTATCCAGGTACTCTATTTCTACTTCATCAAAATATTTTTCTTTAGGATAAATTTGTTTTCCGAGGTCGAGGTATTTATGAAAGTTAGCATCATCTTTTTTCTCGTTATAATAATAGATGATAAACTTATAAGCAGCTAAATAATCCGGTGCTGAAACTTTTGCATCAGCCAGTTTGCTGTAATAGAATAATGCATCCTCCATTTTTTTTGCATTGTTGGCGGAGGCGCCGGCCATAAATACGAGTGAAGTATCCAGTGCTGATAATGCCCATCCGTTTTTATTGATGTACTCACCAATAGTATTGGCATTTTTATAGCTGTTGAAAGCATCTTCATACTTTTCAGCATTAAAAAAACCGGAACCTTCAGTATAATAACCTTCATACAGACCAAAAACTGGTTTAAATCCTTCCTGCGACAGCATTAATGTGGCCATAGGATTATTCATTTCAAACGCTTTTTTAATGGCATCAAAGGCTACCATCCTTCCGTCTGGTACCAACGATTTTGTTGCTTCATTTGCTGCTAAACTGCCATATATTTTTCCTTTTAAAAACCAGGCTTCCCAATCCTTGGCTCCTTTATCAGTTGCTAATACCTGGTCTATTGCATCTTTAGCTTTTGCATAATCTTTTGCTTCCAGTAATTTTTTTACAGCTTTTGTATCCTGTGCATGTATTGCAAAAGAACTTATAGCAAGCAATGCTAAGAGAAATAATCTTTTCATTTTAATTTTAGTTTATTAGAGATTATTGTTGATTTTCAGAATTTAATTCATTTGATCCTGTTTCATTATTTGGTACGTCCGGAATAGTATTTCCAGTTTCCGGTTGACCCGCTTCTGAAATTTCTGCTCCATTTTCACCATTCGTTTCTTCAATTTTTGTTATCGCAGCAATTTCATCTCCATCATCCAGGCGAATCAATTTTACCCCCTGCGTAGCTCTTCCCTGTTCACTAATATCTGCCACTTTCATCCGAATGATCACACCTGACTTACAGGTTATCATAAGATCTTCCTTTTCTGTTACATCCAGCATTCCAACCAGGGCACCTGTTTTCTCCGTAACATTTATAGTTTTTACACCCTTACCGCCACGGTTGGTTATCCGGTAATTCTCTTCGCCACCATCGCCTGATAAAGCAGTCCGTTTTCCAAAACCTTTTTCACTTACCACTAACACTGTTCTTGATTTATCATCCCTGTTAACACAAATCATACCAACCACTTCATCATTTTCATCGTCCACTTCAATACCGGCCACACCAATAGCTCCACGACCGGTAGGTCTTACTTTTTCTTCCGGAAAACGAATAGCCCTGCCTGACTTAACGGCCATCATAATTTCAGAATTACCATCCGTAAGTTTGGCTTCCAGCAATTCATCGCCCTCTATGATGTTAATAGCATTCACCCCGGTTGCACGACGTCTGCTAAAATCTTCTAAAAGTGTTTTTTTAATGATACCCTTTTTGGTACAAAGAACTATGTGGTGACTGTTGACAAAAGCTTCATCTTCCAGGTTCTTAACATCAATAATAGCTCTTACTTTATCGCCGGGTATTAGCTGAACAAGATTTTGTATGGCCCTGCCCCTGCTTTGTTTATCTCCTTCAGGAATTTCATAAACCTTCAACCAGTAGCACCTTCCTTTTTCGGTGAAGAATAATAAGGTATGATGGGTTGAAGCTACAAATAAATGTTCAATCCAGTCTTCCTCCCTTGTTCGGCTACCGATGGCACCCCTGCCACCTCTTTTTTGCTGACGGTATTCTGTTGCGGAAGTTCTTTTGATATATCCAAGATGAGAAATGGTTACCACCACATTTTCTTCTTCAATTAAATCCTCAATTCTTATTTCATCTTCCAGGAAAGTGATCTCTGATTTTCTGGCATCACCAAATTTATCTTTTACTTCGGTCAGTTCTTTTTTAATGATATCATACCGCATTACTTCATTACCTAAAATATCCTGCAAATGAGCAATGAGTTTCATTAATTCGGCATGCTCGTCACGGATTTTATCTCTTTCCATCCCCGTTAATCGCTGCAGACGTAATTCCAAAACTGCTTTAGCCTGAATTTCAGACATACCAAACTGCGTTATTAAACCATCTTTCGCAATATCAGGAGTAGCAGAACTGCGGATCAGTGCAATTACTTCATCTAAATGGTCCAATGCGATTAAATACCCTTCTAATATATGAGCTCTCTTTTGTGCTTCTCTTAATTCGTACTGTGTTCTGCGAACTACAACTTCATGCCGGAATTCCACAAACTCGCTGATCATATCTTTAATGTTCAGTGTTCTTGGTCTTCCTTTAACCAATGCCACGTTATTGATACCATATGAAGTTTGCAGTTCGGTATATTTGTATAGTTGATTAATAATAACGTTTGCTACTGCATCCCTTTTGAGATCAACTACAATACGGGTTCCTTCTTTATTGTTGGATTCATTGTTTACATGGGCAATACCCTCCACAATTTTATCGTTGACTAACTGTCCTATGCGATCGCATAAATTGTCACGGTTTACCTGGTAAGGAACTTCAGTAATGATTATTTGTTCCCGTCCGCTCGATTTTGTATCTACATGTAATTTTCCCCGCAGTACTACCCTGCCCCGTCCAAAATGCATTGCTGCTCTTATACCCTCATATCCATAGATGATACCACCAGTTGGAAAATCAGGTGCTTTAACATGTTTTATTAATTCTTCAATAGAAATTTCCCTGTTATCGATATAAGCAATACAGCCATCAATTACCTCCGACAGGTTGTGAGGCATTATGTTGGTGGCCATTCCCACGGCAATGCCGGAAGATCCATTTACCAGTAATTGGGGGATTCTTGTAGGTAAAACAGACGGTTCCTTTAAGGAGTCATCAAAATTGAGTTGAAAGTCCACCGTTTCTTTATCCAGGTCTTCCAGCATGCTTTCAGAAAAACGCTGTAAACGGGCTTCTGTATAACGCATAGCAGCCGGCCCATCGCCATCCTGTGAACCAAAGTTACCCTGGCCATCAATCATAGTATAACGCATACTCCATTCCTGTGCCATCCGCACCATCGAATCATAAACTGCTGTATCGCCATGCGGGTGGTATTTACCTAATACTTCACCTACGATACGGGCAGATTTTTTGTGAGGTTTATTATGCGTAATACTCAGTTCATTCATCGCAAATAAAATGCGGCGATGAACAGGTTTTAAACCGTCTCTTACATCCGGCAAAGCACGACCAACTATTACCGACATAGAATAGTCGATATAAGCCGTTTTCATTTGTTCTTCTATGTTTACCTGGATGATTTTTTCTCCGTACTTGTTACCGTCTTCTGGCAGATTTTCGTGTTGATCCATATGTATTTTTGAAAGCCGTCAAAGTTACCGATTTTGAGGCTTATAACACGAAATAAAATGGAGATAAAAGAGCATTATTTTTTACACAAATACAATGGTTTTGTGGATAAGAAAAAGGGTAAAATAGATTAAAATTTCATGCGTGGACAACCAGCACCTTTACGGTATTTTTTACCAACACTTCCATTACCTGAACCTGCCGTGAGTGGTTCCCCTCCAAATTTATAACTTACTGTAATCGTAGTTAGATAATACCAGTCTTTATACCTAGGGCTGCCTCTTTTTGTACCACCTGCCGGGTAAGGTAGCGGTTGCACTTCATCTGCCCGGAAGGCATAATCTGTAGCCATTTGACCCCTTGCAAATTTTAGGGTAAAATAATCGGAATAAGACGTACTTACATCATCCAGGTAATCTGTAAATAATTTCCGGGCACCTAATTCAATGCCCATATCAAAATTTTCATTTACAGAATATTTGAAACCTGCTCCAAATGGAATATTCAGTTGAGTGGTTTTGTAGATTTTTTTATTTGGGTATAACCCTTGTCCTTCTGTTGTAAGTGGTCTGAGGTAAATTTTATTATCATTCTTATCATAAATGTAAGGATCGAATTTAAAAACACCCATACCAGCAAAAATATAGGGGCTGTATTTTTTTGCATAAATATCCATCAACATGTATTGTAGTCCAACATGAAATTCAGTAATGTTAGAATAAAAGCGAAGGTTTCTCAGCTTTAAATCAGCATTCTTTTGAAATTTATCATCTCCTTCAACCTGTGCAAATAATAAAGCTGCACGAACCGATAGTTGTGCACCTATTTGATGACTTGCCCCTAAGCCAAAGGCTGGTTTTGCTAATTTAAACGTGTAACGTTTTGCCTGTAAATCGCCCTGGTAATTTGCAAGACCTCCATAAAAATCAAGTGTAGATTGCTGAGCAGCACATAGGCAGGATACGGACAGGAATAGGATCAAAAGTCTATTTTTCACAGTGGGTTATGGTTTTTCTTCTCAAATGGTTAGTTCTCACACCTGTAAACGTAAGGTTATGCATTTTATTTTACGTCAAAGAACCTAATTTGTGTATTTTCGATGCCCCAAAAATGATTTCTCAAAATACCATACAACAGATTCTTAGCCGCATTGATATTGTGGAGATAGTGGGTGAGTTTATCAAATTAAAAAAAAGAGGGGCAAATTATCTCGGCCTCTGCCCTTTTCATGGTGAAAAAACACCATCGTTTACTGTATCTCCCACCAAAGAAATATATAAATGTTTTGGTTGCGGTCGTAGCGGTAATACCATTAGCTTTTTAATGGAGCATGAGAAGTATTCGTACACAGAAGCTTTAAGATGGCTTGCCAATAAATACAATGTAGAGATCGAAGAAACCGAAACTTCACCAGAATATAAGCAACAACAACAGTTAGCAGACAGCTTATATGTAATCAACAGCTTTGCTCAAAAGTATTTTAGTGAAAACCTTTTTAATAATGAAGAAGGACAAGCAGTGGGCCTGGGTTATTTGAAAGAACGTGGTTTTCGGGAAGAGACTATTAAAAAATTTCAATTGGGTTATTGTCTGGACGAAAGGGAAGCATTTGCCAAGCAGGCAATTAAAACCCAATTTAATACTGAATTATTGGTTAAAAGTGGTTTGGTAACAATACGTGACGAACGGGTTGTAGATAATTACCGGGGTCGTATTATTTTCCCCATACAAAATACAACAGGTAAAATAATTGGTTTTGGGGCCAGGATCATTAAAAGCAACGACAGGGCCCCCAAATATATTAACACACCTGAGAATGAAATATACATAAAGAGTAAAATCTTGTATGGATCATACCTTGCAAGACAAGCCATTGATAAAAATGACGAGTGTTTACTGGTAGAAGGTTATACAGATGTAATTTCTCTGCACCAGGCAGGTATTGAAAATGTAGTAGCAAGTGGTGGTACTTCCTTAACGCCTGATCAGCTTCGGTTAATTAAAAAATATACTAATAATCTAACCATTATTTATGATGGTGATTCAGCAGGCATAAAAGCTGCGATGCGTGGATTAGATTTAGCATTAGAAGAAGGACTTAATGTTAAACTTGTATTGATACCGGATAAAGAAGATCCTGATAGTTATGTAAATAAAGTTGGTGCTGGCGTTTTCGCAGATTTTATAAAAAATAATAAAAAAGATGTTGTCATCTTTCAATTAGAAGTTGCCTTAAAAGATGCAGGAAACGATAGTGTAAAAAAATCGACTGTTGTAAACCAGGTGGCGGAAACTATTTCAAAAATCAATAAGGCGGAAGATTTTACCAAACAGCAGGATTATATAAAACAATGTGCGGAATTATTAAAAATTGAAGAATCCGGATTAAATGCTCTTGTAAATAAATTCATTCGTGAACGGGTAAGCAAGCAAGAAGCAAAATTACCCATCAATGAAGCAATTTATCATGACGATAGATCGAAGAAAGGGGCTAGTTCTATAGAAGATGATACATTGTCACTCCTTCAAAAAGATGAGTTGCATGAACGTTCAATGATACGATCATTACTGGAATTTGGGTTAAGAGAATGGGATGAAAACAAGAAAGTGGCCGATTATATTTTTGAGGAGGCGGTGGACCAGGAGATGATAGATAATAAATTACTTGTTCGAATAATGCAATTGTACAAAGAAATGTATGAGGCAAATTTAGAACCGGCAAATAAGTTTTTTTTGCATCACGAAGATGAAGAAATAAGAAATCTGGTAACGAGAATAATGGACATTTCAGATGATTTAAGCCCTAACTGGAAAGACCATTATGATGGAAAAATATTTACCAGGGATGAATTGTATAAAGAAGAAGTTTTTTCCTCTCTCAATTATTTAAAACTCAGGAAAATAAAACGACTGATTGATACGAATCAAAAAGATATGGAAAAACCCCATAGTAGTGAAGAACAATTGATGATGCTTCAAACACATAAAGCTTTAAAGGATATGGAAATGGAATTGACGAGGCAATTGGGAACAGTGATATTTCGGTAATAATTACTTCATCAGCATATCACTGTAAGAATCAGTAAGTAAATCATCTTCTTTTATTTCAAAAGCGTTTAAATAAAACTCACATTGTTCCTGTAATTTCTCCTTCCCTATCGTTCCATCTGAATCTATAGCTTCAATTTCAGCAAAACTACCCAGTCCCGGAACTTCGTCTAAATGAAATTTTACGTTATCAATAAAATAAATTTCTCGTTTTTTTTCGACAGTTACTTTTTCTCCCAGCGCATTTAATAAAACAGTTCGCAGGGTATTTCCATTCTCAACTTTATATAAATTTACTAATGATGATTTGGGTCCACTCTGATTTTCTCTTTGATAATAAATCAATGAATTTTCAATATTCCCCAGTCTTAATTTTAATCTTCCGGAAGGTACATTAAAGTAAGTGTCCTGCTGGTGATCTGTCCCCCTGCAATCGGCATTATGTTCTACTAAATAATTCCTGATAAAATCCGGGTTACTGCAACGGGCTTTTATTTCAATATTTAAATGCATAAAATTTTTAAAAATGAAAATTAAAACAAAAAGGACTGCATAATGCAGTCCCTTTATAAAATTTTCAGAACGAATTATTTCAGGCCGGCTCCAGTTCTTTTGATTTTCTTTTTGCCAAAGAACCGGCTTTTACTTTTGTTGGCTCATTTTTCTGGAAACGCAAGGCGCTCCAAACATGATCAAGTGCTACCATATGGCATCCCTCGAAACCATTTTGGGTTAACTTGTTCCATGTACAATCCCTGTTAAGGTCGCTTACAATTTTAGATGTGGCTTTGGGGTATGCTACCCACAGTTTAGCCTCCTGGTGTAAAGCGGGGAGTACATCAGACAATATACCGTTCAATTGGTTTTGGTTCACCGCAAAAACAAGTGCAAAATCAATTTTTTTTGTTTTGAGCAAAGGCGTTACGTTTTTAGCGTAGTTTAATTTTACAAACTGTTTTTCGATGGAAGAAGGGATTCCCTGGATCAGCAAATTTTTTTCCTCCTTCAACTGAAGTTTTTCAAACATTGTCTCCATCAGAAATGAAAAATTTGGTTATGGGGTTATGAAAATATGGGACTGCAAAGATAGGGCAAACCTGTATCCAGACAAAGATTTGGCCTCTTTTATTTTAAAGAGGCCAAATAACAATTTGCCGGAATTAATTAAGAATTATTTTACGGTATACTTATTTACCTATTGGCTTATAGTACTTTAATGCTTCAGGCATTAACTCTTGTAAACGCTGAATACGGGTTTCATCTGCAGGGTGTGTACTTAAAAATTCAGGTGGTTTTTGACCGCTACCTGCCTGTGCCATTCGTTTCCAAAATGGGATGGCTTCCTGGGGGTTATATCCACTCATGGCTGCGAATATTAAACCAAAATGATCGGCTTCCAGCTCTTGTTTTCTGGAGTTGGGTAATAATACACCCACCTGTGACCCTATTCCGTAAGTATTATTAAAGACATTATTCACTTGAGCATTTCCAGAGGTTAATACGTTCCCGGCAATTCCAACGCCCTGTGCAATTAATGTTTGACTCATTCTTTCATTACCATGCTGTGCTACGGCGTGTGCAATTTCGTGCCCCATAACTACTGCTAATGCAGCTTCATTTTGTGTTACGGGTAACAGACCAGTGTAAACAACTACTTTTCCACCGGGCATACACCAGGCGTTTACCTGTTTATCATCTACTAAATTAAATTGCCAGTTATAGCCATTTAAAACATCACCCTTGCCCTGGTCCTTATAATATTTTGTAATAGCAGAAGCTATTCGGGTACCCACACGTTTTACCATTTCTGCATCTTTACTGGCAGTATTATTAACTACTTTGTTTTGTGAAAGGAAAGTTTGGTATTCCTGTAAAGCCATTTGTTGTAACTGTCCTTCATTGAGTAAATTAAGTTGTTTACGCCCTGTCACAGCATTTTTTGTACAAGCTGCAATGAATAGTAAAGAAGTGGTCAAAAAAATAAAGGTCTTCTTCATTTTGTTTTGTTTGAAGTGAATAAATCAAAAGCGATACCAAAATGGTCTTTGAGGAATAAGGTATGTTAAAATTATGAAAAAGGAACTTTGCTTAGTGACGCATCCTCTTCATTCTTCTGCGGTCTCTGTATTTTAGAATTGCAGCTTTACTTTCACTGCCCCGTAACAATCGGCCTATATTTTTTTGGTGTGTAAGAACAACAAGTAATGCCACGGCAATGGAAAAAATTCTGTATAATGGTTCTCTTTCATTAAAGATCACAAGAATTAAAAGCGTAAAAGCAACACTTGCCAGTATTGAACTAAGTGAAACATAACGGGTGAGATACAATACTGCTAAAAATACAGCAACAGAATATACTGCTACCATTGGTTGTATGGCGAGGACCATACCAAATAAAGTAGCGATCCCTTTGCCGCCACGGAATTGAGCAAAAATGGGAAGAATATGACCAACAACTGCGGCCAATCCTAATCCGATTTGCAGATTTGTTCTGTAAAATTCAGGAGTTGTGTAAGCAGGCAGAAGTACCCAAAGTGATGATGCGATAAAACCTTTAAGCATATCAATAGCCATTACTATAGTGCCAAATTTGGAACCAAGCACACGATACGTGTTGGTGGCTCCCATATTTCCACTACCATAATCACGGATGTCAATACCAAAGAATTGCTTACTAACAATTAAAGCTGTTGGTACAGAGCCTATCACATAGGCAAGTAATATCAGACCTAATTCGTTCATAGCAGGTTAAAGTAGATTGCAAATATAAGGAAAATGATTTTTTACCGGAAATCGTGCTAATTGGTGTTAGTTTTTGGCGAATTTCATACAGCACCAACTGGTACGTTCCGTTTGCTGTACCACTACCATCTGGTATGCTGCAGCTTCCTCCACTAATGCTGGTATATCCTCTTTGTAAAAACCGCTTATGAGTATAACCCCATTTTGTTTTACGGATGATGCGATTGCTTTCATATTACCCAATAGCACATTTCGGTTAATATTGGCCAACACAATATCAAATTCCCCCACCCCATTCAAATCATCTTTCAGTTCAATGGAAATGGATGAACAATGATTGTTCTCAATATTTTCTTTTCCATTGTTGATGCTCCATTCATCGTTATCAATGGCGAGGATATTGATTGCTCCCAATTTTTCGGCAAGTATGGCTAATACTCCTGTTCCAGTTCCAAAATCTAAAACAGTTTTATTACTGAAATCAATTTGCTGCATGCTCTTCATCATCATATAAGTAGTAGCATGGTGACCTGTGCCAAAACTCATCTTTGGGGTAATGATGATTTCATGCTGTACAGTATTGATGGGTTGATGAAACGAAGCTCTTACAGCACAAAAATCATCTACCAGCACCGGCTCAAAATTCTTTTCCCATTCTTCGTTCCAGTTTATCTGAGCAATTACTTCTTTTACAAAAGTTAACTGGTGAGGTTGCAAAATATCTTTTAGCACCTCTTCAGTATATTCTTTTTCTTCAATAAATGCTTTAAGAAACCACTCTCCCTCCTCAAAGCCTTCATAGCCGATATCAGCCAGAAGGGCAATTAAAATATCTGATTGCTCAGAATTGATATTATTAATTGTTACTTGTATATACGAATTCATAAAAAACAAATTAAAAAAGCCTGCGAAAATTTCACAGGCTTTGAGTTATGTTTTTAAGAAATTAATTCTCTGCTTCTTGTTGTCCCTGTTCTGGTCTTTGTGGTTTACTGAACTCAGGCTTTGCCATCAACGCTTTACGGCTGAGTTTGAATTTACCTGTCTTATGGTCAATGCCAATCAGTTTTACTTTCACTACATCACCAACCTTCAGTACACCTTCCATACTTTCCAAACGCTTCCAGCTTATTTCACTGATGTGTAATAGACCTTCTTTCTTTGGCAGGAATTCAACAAAGGCGCCAAACTCTTTAATTCCTTTTACAGTGGCTTCATATACAGAACCAACTTCAGGAACCGCCACTAAACCTTTCACCCAAGCCACAGCTTTATCCAAACCTTCTTTGGCCGGTGAGAAGATGCTTACTTCACCATAGTTGCCAACTTCTTCTATAGTAATAACGGTACCAGTTTCTCTCTGTATTTCCTGTATCACTTTACCCTGTGGCCCGATAACTGCACCAATAAATTCTTTATCAATAAACAGTTTCTCCATACGTGGTGCATGAGGTTTTACTTCGGCACGGGCCTGTGGCATACACTCATACATCGCATTCAGGATATGTAAACGACCTTGTTTGGCTTGCGATAATGCTTCCCGCATAGTAGCCATACTTAATCCATCAACTTTAATATCCATCTGCACACCGCAAATACCATCACGGGTTCCGGTTACTTTAAAGTCCATATCACCTAAATGATCTTCATCACCTAAGATATCCGTAAGGATAGCATATTTGCCATCGCCTCTTGTAATTAATCCCATCGCCACCCCACTTACATGTTTAGGCACAGGAACACCGGCATCCATCAAAGCTAATGAACCAGCGCAAACAGTAGCCATAGAAGAGGAACCATTTGATTCCAAAATATCACTGACTACACGAACGGTGTAAGGATATTCGTTGCCGGGCATCATTTGCTTTAAGGAACGTTGGGCAAGGTTACCATGACCTACTTCACGACGACCAGGTCCACGCATCATCTTTACTTCACCGGTTGAAAATGGCGGGAAATTATAGTGTAAAAAGAATTTTGAATAATTAGACATAGCAGCACTTTCTATCAGTACCTCATCTAATTTAGTTCCTAATGTTACAGTTGTGAGCGATTGTGTTTCACCTCTTGTAAACAATGCTGAACCATGCGGCGTTGGCAATGGTTCCACTTCCATTGCTAATGGACGGACATCAGCTAAACCACGTCCGTCAAGACGTATACGTTCGTCCACAATCATATCTCTTACCACTTCCCATTTCAGGTCTTCGTAATATTTCTTTGCAAGTTTCTTATCAATGTCAGTTACTTCTTCACCTAAGCTGGCAATCAGTTCATCCTTCAGTAAAGAATAAGCATCGCTTCTTTCATTCTTACTGCTGCCTGCTCTTGAAATTTGATAAACTCTGTCTTTAGCAAAAGCAATTACTTTCTTTTGCAGTTCTTCATTTTGCTCAGGTTTTTTATAATCTCTTTTTCCGGTAACACCTTTCTTGCTTCTTAATTCTTCCTGTGCTTTAATGTGTACACGAATGGCATCATGCGCCATTTCCAATGCTTTCACTAAATCTTCTTCATCACATTCACTGGCTTCACCTTCCACCATCATCAGGTTTTTATCGGTAGCGGCAATAATGAATTCCATATCAGCCGTAGCTAAATCTTTACGTCCCGGGTTTACTACAAATTCACCATTTACACGGGCAATACGTACTTCGCTGATAATTTCTTTAATGGGAATATCCGAAACAGCTAAAGCAGCCGATGCAGCCAAACAAGCTAAAGAATCGGGCATAACATCTGCATCGCTTGACACCAGGCTAATAAGCACCTGCACCTCGCATAAATAATCTTCGGGGAATAAGGGACGAAGTGCACGGTCAATTAAGCGGCTGGTTAATATTTCGTAATCGTTCAGTCTTGCTTCTCTTTTAAAGAACGAACCGGGGATGCGGCCTGCCGAAGCAAACTTTTCCTGGTAGTCAACTGATAAAGGAAAGAAATCCTGACCTTCTTTTGGTTCTTTATTGGCAACTACAGTGGCAAGCAAAATACAGTTGCCCTGGCGTACGGTAACGGCGCCATCTGCCTGGCGGGCCAGTTTACCTGTTTCAATGGTAACCTGCTGGCCACCTAAATCGAATGATACAGAAATTGGTTGTTGTAACATAAAATACTTTTTAGCGGTTGTTGTGTAGAATTTTTTTTTAGACCAGCTTTGGTTCCCTGATTGTGCTACATTGGCGACGCTCCGTTCAACTGGAGTGGTACTATGAAGCAGCTAAAACTACAGTGGTATAAAAACAGTTATTCCCAACATCCTAAAGGAACATTGGGAATAATTATATTTTGAACTCGATTTTTTGAATCAAACCCGGTATATAAAGACTCTCCCAAAGTCCCCTATCGGGGGATTTAGGGGGCCGTTTTACTTTCTTAAACCAAGTTTTTCAATCAAAGCACGGTAGCCGGTAAGGTTGTGCTTGCTCAGGTAAGTTAATAAACGCTTACGCTGCCCTACAAGGCGCATTAAACCGCGGTGAGTGGAAAAATCTTTTTTGTTTTTTTGTAAGTGCTCAGAAATGCTGTTGATACGCTCTGTAACCATGGCAATCTGGCCTTCAATAGAACCGGTATTAGCAGCGGTGCCACCGAATTCTTTAAAAATGTTTGCTTTTTTTTCTTTTGTAATCGACATCTCAGATTTTTTTAATTTGACATCCAAATTTTTTCATCAAAATTGTGGCGGCAAAGGTAAGGGCTAACCGGCAAACAGCCAACAAAATGAGCAATTTCTTCATGATTTTTAGCTCTTAAACACCTCTTTACAGATGAAATCGCTTTCTTTACGCCAAAATTTGGCTAAAGGTTTGAAAAAGATTGTTTTCACTGTAACCAACGACCTGAATTACGATCAACGGATGATACGTATTTGCACGTCACTCACCAAAGCTGGTTTTGAAGTTTTGCTGGTGGGAAGGAAAAGAAAACAATCTATTCCACCGGACACTAAACCTTATCACCAAAAAAGTTTGCATTGCTGGTTTGGTAAAGGCAAGTTGTTTTATGTTGAGTACAATATCCGCCTCTTTTTCTTTTTGCTCTTTACCAAAACAGATTGTATCTGCGCCATTGATCTGGACACCATCCTCCCCTGTTATTTTGTTTCGGTCATCAAAAGAACAAAACGGGTATATGATGCCCATGAATTGTTTTGCGAGATGAAGGAAGTGGTAACAAGGCCCGGCATTTATAAAATGTGGAAGGGGATTGAAAGATTTACCGTCCCAAAATTTCAACATGGCTACACAGTAAACCAACCCATAGCCAATGAGTTTAAGAATATGTACGGGGTGGAATATTCTGTCATTCGTAATATTTCGAAGTTGACAGATGACAGTTTACTGGTGACAGAAAAACAACAGCAAAACAGCCCGTCAACCGTCATCAGTCAACTGTCAACTCAACAACGGCCATCGGCCAACGAACAACAGGCACTGTTCCTCCTCTACCAGGGCGATGTTAACGAAGGCCGGAGTTTTGAAACATTGATTCCGGCTATGAAAAATGTAACTGTTCCTTTAATTATTTGTGGGGATGGAAATTTTTTTGAGCAGGCAAAGCAATTAGTAAAAGAAAATGGATTGGATGATAAAGTAATTTTTAAGGGACGAATGAAACCTGATGAATTAAAACTTTTCACTCCATCCGCACACATTGGTATTACTCTTTTTGAAAATAACGGACTCAGTAATTATTTATCCCTTGGAAATAAGTTCTTCGACTATATTCATGCTGAAGTACCGCAATTATGTGCAGCTTATCCGGCTTACCGAACAATCAATGACCAATTTGAGGTAGCACTGCTGATTGACGACCTTTCTGTTGAAAATATTGCTCAAAAACTGAACCTTTTACTTAACGATAGTGTTTTGTACCAAAGGCTTAAACAGAATTGTGCCAGTACAAAAAAACAATTGAACTGGGAGGAAGAAGAAAAAAAATTAATAGTATTTTATAAAAACCTGCTTGGATAAACATTTACATATCATTTCCTTTGATGTTCCCTATCCGGCGGATTATGGCGGGGCAATTGATGTATTTTATAAGATAAAAGCCTTGCATAAACTCGGAATAAAAATTCATTTACAGACTTATGAATATGGCCGTGGCCACCAGGATGAATTATTGAAATATTGCGAAACCGTAAATTATTATAAAAGAGATACCGGGTTAAAGGGCTTTTCCTTTTCACTTCCTTACATTGTTAATTCAAGAGGCAATAAGGAAATGAAGCGGCGAATACTAAACGATGATTACCCTGTTTTGATGGAAGGATTGCATACTACCTTCTTTTACGAAAATCCTGATTTTTTGAACCGTAAAGTGGTGTTAAGGGCACATAATATTGAATCACTTTATTACATGGCTTTGGCATATACAGAAACTAATCTTTTAAAAAAAATCTACTTCAAAAACGAATCAAGGCTTTTGGAAAAATATGAAGCCGATGTAGTTAAAAAAATACCTGCACTTTACATGACCTTACATGATGCCGGGCATTATTGTAAAAAAGAATGTGCCAACTGGGGTTTATTGCCGGTATTTCATGCCAATGAAAAAATAAGTTGCGAAGAAGGGGTTGGCTCCTACTGTTTATATCATGGTAATTTAGGTGTTCCTGAAAATGAAAAGACAGCCATTTGGTTACTGGAAACAGTTTTTAATGATCTGCCGATTCCATTTGTAATCGCCGGAAAGAACCCTTCTAAGAAATTAGAAGCAAAGGCGTATGAAAAACAACATACCTGTTTAGTAGCGAATCCTTCCGACAAAGAATTAGACGATCTTATTCACCGGGCACATATCAACATACTGCCTGCATTTAATAAAACCGGTATTCGACTAAAACTGATCAATGCTTTATTCAAAGGAAGACATGTGGTGGTAAATGATGAGATGGTTTGTTCCACCAACCTTGAAGCTGCCTGTCATATTGGTAATAATGCTGCCGCAATGAAATCTATTCTTGTGCAACTTTATCACAAACCATTTACTGAAGATGAAATTAAATTGAGAGAAAATTTATTTAACACGCATTATAATAATGATACCAATGCCCGTAAACTTATTCAATGGTTATACTAGCATTGTCCCACACTCTGCCTCTTTCTGTTTTTAATGTACGTGCCGGAAATTTATTTATTACAATAAAATCATGGGTAGCCATTATAACCGCAGTGTTATAATCTTTGGTAATTTGAAACAGCAACTGCATAATTTCATCTGATGTTTCCGGGTCAAGGTTGCCGGTAGGTTCATCCGCCAGTATAAGTTTGGGAGAATTTAATAAAGCCCGTGCAACATCTACTCTTTGTTGTTCGCCGCCACTCATTTCATAGGGCATTTTAAAACCTTTAGATTTAAGTCCCACTTTATCCAGTACATCTTCTATTTTTTCATTCATCAGTTTGTCATCTTTCCACCCGGTAGCTTTTAAAACAAACTTGAGGTTTTCATTCACATTTCTGTCGGTAAGCAATTGAAAATCCTGGAATATTACCCCGAGGTTGCGGCGCAGGAAGGGAACTTTTTTCCAGTCCATACCTTTAAGATTGTGGCCTGCTACAACACCTTCTCCTTCGGTCATGGGCAGCTCACCATACATGGTCTTTAATAAACTGGATTTGCCGGTGCCGGTTTTACCAACGAGATAAACAAATTCACCTTTATTCACCGTAAGATTTACATCCTGAAGAATAAGGGAATTGCTTTGATATATGTTAACATGTTTTAATTCTACGATTGCTTCAGCCATTTGACTTTGTTTGATGTGTGCAAAATAACGATTAGTGGGTTAATTGAAACGTGAAAATTTTCACAACAGTTAATAAACTATTTCATTCAGTGATGTGATAATTCTTAATTCCTTCTTTGCACTTTCCTCCACCCTGCCAATCACCCTTGCTTCAATACCATATTTTTCAGAGATGCTGATGATATTGTTAGCATATTTTTCATTAGTATAAACTTCTAGGCGGCAGCCCATATTAAATACCTGGTACATTTCTTTATCATCAGCGCCGGAGGCTTCTTTAATAATATCAAAAATAACAGGCGGGGTAAATAAATTATCTTTTACAATGCGGATATTATCATTCACATACTTCATGCACTTGGTTTGTCCTCCACCGCTGCTATGGATCATGCCATGTACTGCATCAAAATGATTTTCTAAAATTTCTTTTACCACCGGCGCATAAGTAACTTATCAGTCATGCGGTGCGGCCCAATATAAACAACTTCATCTTTTAAGGAGGGCTCATAAGTTTCTTTATAGTTCTCTGCATAAAACTTATTCAGCACATCGTGTCTTGCACTTGTTAATCCGTTGCTGCCGATACCGCTGTTATAAAAACTTTCATAAGTGGATTGCCCATAACTGGCTAACCCAACAATTACATCTCCCGGCTGAATTTTATCGTTGCTGATGATTTTACTCTTGGGCCATCTTGCTGTCATCGTTCCGTTCACAGCAACACTTCTCACCACATCACCCACATCGGCTGTTTCGCCACCGAGATAATGAATGTTTACGCCAAATGTTTTTAACGTATCAAAAAAATCCTGTGTGCCGTTAATGATTTCATTGAGCACTTCACCGGGAATGATGGATTTATTTCTGTCAATAGTAGAAGAAAACAAGAGGTTGTCATAAATGCCCACGCAAAGCAAATCATCAATATTCATCACCACTGCATCCTGTGCTATGCCACGCCAAACAGATATATCACCTGTTTCTTTCCAGTACAAATAAGCAAGAATACTTTTGGTGCCGGCGCCATCTGCATGCATCACATTCACCCAATCCGCATCATTTCCTAAATAGTCGGGATACAATTTACAAAAGGCGTTTACATAAAGCCCTTTGTCAAGGTTTTTAGTAGCCGCATGTACTTCTTCTTTTTGTGCCGATACTATGCAGGTACATCACCAGTTAAATGAATTGCCGGTTTTTGCTAATGCCGTTGTTACTATCGGATCTTTTGATGGTGTACATAGTGGCCATCAGCAGATAATAAAGCAATTGAAAGATGAGGCTGCACATGTAAACGGGGAATCCATTATCATTACTTTTTACCCTCATCCCAGAAAAGTAATTGGTTCTACTAAAACAGATTTCAACTTATTAACAACGCTGGACGAAAAAATAGAATTGCTTGACCGGGAAAAAATAGATCACCTTGTTATTGTTCCATTTACCCGTGACTTTTCTGATCAGTCAGCTGTTTCTTATATAAAAGATTTTTTAGTCAGTAATTTTCATCCGCATACCATTATCATTGGTTATGATCACCGGTTTGGTAAAAACAGGGAGGGCAATTTTGAATTACTGGAACTATATAAAAATGAATTTAATTACAGGGTAAAAGAGATCCCTGAACATGTGCTGAATGAAATAACAGTGAGTTCATCCAAAATTAGAGAAGCGATTTTAATGGGCGATATAGAAAGTGCC
>JACPOD010000078.1 GCA_016185185.1 Sphingobacteriales bacterium
GAGTGGAGCCGTAAGTTACGATCTGCAGTATAAGACATCTGCGTCCAGCACATGGACAACTGTTGCAACTCTTACCGCTACCACATATAACTTAACCGGCTTAACAGGCAGCACCGGATATAACTACCAGGTTAAAACAAACTGCAGTGCTAATGGAAGTGCCTACAGTACATCACAATTGTTTACAACTTTAGTGGATCCGTGTAATACGCCAACCAATGTTACCGCATCAGCGATAACGAACAACAGTGCAACGATCAGCTGGACTGCAGTTAGTGGAGCAGTAAGTTACGATCTGCAGTATAAGACATCAGCAGCATCTGTATGGACAACTGTTGCCGGAATTACAACTACTTCTAAAGTGTTAACAGGCTTAAACGGTAGCACCGGATATAACTACCAGGTTAAAACAAACTGCAGTGCTAATGGAAGTGCCTACAGTACATCACAGTTGTTTACAACTTTAGTGGATCCATGTAACACACCAACGAATGTTGCCGCATCAGCGATAACAGATGTTAATGCGACAATCAGTTGGACAGCAGTGAGTGGTGCCATAAACTATGATTTACAATACAAGACTTCAGCATCAACTGTTTGGACAACAATCTCAGGTACAGCCTCTACTTCTTATACACTTACCGGATTAAATGCAAGTACTTCATATGATTTCCAGGTTAAAACAAACTGTAGTGCGAATGGAAGTTCTTATAGTTTAAAGCAAAGCTTTACTACTTTAGCTCCTCCATGCGGTATTCCTGGTAGTCCTGCTGCAAGTGGTATTACAACTTCTTCTGCAACGATTTCATGGACGGCAGTGAGTGGGGCAGCTACTTACGATATGCAATATAAACTTGCTTCTGCTACTACGTGGACCACAATAAGTGGTATTGCTTCAACATCCTATACACTAACCGGACTGGCATCCAATGCAACATACAACTACCAGATAAGTGCAAACTGTATTTCCGGAAAAGGAACTGGTACGGCGCTGCAAAGCTTTACTACACTTGCCACCACTTGCGGGGCACCTGTCAATGTAATTGCATCCGGCATTAATAATTCAAATGCAACGATTACCTGGGATGCGATATCGGGTGCACAGAACTATTATATAAAATACAAAAAGCAAAAAGATAAAGCCTGGATTACAACACCAGTCTTTACGACAAACTTATACCTGATTACGGGTCTTGCTTCACGTACATCTTATTATCTGCAGGTTTGGGTGATATGTACATCTGGCTCCACTTATTCTACACAAATAGCCTTTAAAACAGGAACCTTTACTACAACCAACAAAACAACGGGAAGTATAAATGAAGTAATTGATCCCGGTGTAAGTATTCAAACAGTTTTGGCGCCTAACCCAACCAGCAATTATATTGATGTAATGATAGCAGATGAAATTGCCAGTGATGCAAAATTGAAAGTAATGGATATGTATGGAAGGGTATTAAAATTAGTTGTCGCAAATGGCATTAAAACTCGAATTGATGTAACAGCACTCGCAGCAGGTGTTTACCGTGTGCAGGTAATTAGTAATAAACGAACAGAGACAAAGACATTTATAAAGCAGTAATAAGCTTGTTAGAGAACTAAGATAAAGCCCCGCCATGGCGGGGCTTTATCTTTAAATAACTTTTTATTTACCGGTATGAGATAAAAATGCCTGATTAAAATTTTAGGGAATGATACTATCTTTAATAGATGCATACTTACACACAAGGATTAATTACTCTCTATAAAAAACATGGCAATAAAGAACAGGCTGAAGGTGCAAAAGCATATATGCGTAACCAGTTTGAATACTTTGGGTTAAAAGCCACAGATTGGAGAAATTTATTTAAAGAATACACAACGAAAAACCATCCTGACTATAAAGATGTCCCGGTTATTATAAAAGAGTTATGGGATTTGCCCGAAAGAGAATTGCAATACGCTGCCATTGAACTACTGGCCTTATATAAAAAGCAATGGGATAAAGAGGTGATCACTTTGATCGAATTTATAATAACCAATAAAAGCTGGTGGGAAACGGTAGACCATGCAGCCAGTGAATTAACCAGTCCTTACTTCAAACTATTTCCTGCTGAAATAAAAAAGATAACCGGTAGCTGGAACCGCAGCGATAATTTTTGGTTACAGCGCAGCAGCATCATGTTTCAAAAGCGGTATAAAAAAGAAACCGATACCGAACTGCTTGCCAAATATATTCTGGCCCTTCGCCACTCCAAAGAATTTTTTGTACAAAAAGCAATAGGATGGGCATTGCGGGAATATTCCAAAACAAATCACAAATGGGTGATTGATTTTGTGAAACAAAATACATTAGCTCCACTGAGTGAAAGAGAAGCTTTAAAAAGGATAAAATAATAGAAAATAATTTACAGTACTGCTTTTCTCAACTTCACCAATTGCTGTAACAATGCTTCCAGTAAATCCAAACGAAGCATATTGGCTCCATCACTTTTTGCCACTGCGGGATTCGGATGTGTTTCAATAAACAAACCATCAGCCCCCGTTGCAATAGCAGCTTTGGCAATGGTTCCAATGAGTTGCGGGTTGCCGCCAGTGATACCGGTTGTTTGATTGGGTTGTTGAAGGGAATGTGTTACATCCATTACCACGGGAGTGCCATGTTCTTTCATCCATGGAATATTTCTGTAATCAACTACCAGATCCTGGTAACCGAAAGTAGTTCCTCTTTCAGTGAGTATTACTTTATCATTTCCTGCATTACGAATTTTCTCCGCAGCAAATTTCATAGATGGCCCGCTGAGAAATTGTCCTTTCTTTACATTCACTACTTTCCCTGTTTCAGCAGCAGCAATTAATAAATCTGTTTGGCGGCATAAGAAAGCCGGTATCTGTAATACATCAATATACTTAGCAGCTACAGCCGCTTCTTCATGTGCATGTATGTCTGATGTGGTAGGTAGTTTATATTTATCTCCCACTTTTTTTACCAACGCCAATGCTGTTTCATCACCAATACCGGTAAATGAATTGGCACTGGTGCGGTTGGCTTTTCGGTAAGATGCTTTAAAGACATAAGGGATACCCAGCTTACTGCACATCGTGGAAACTTTATCGGCTATTTCCATAATCAATTCTTCACTTTCCACCACGCAGGGACCTGCTATTAAGAAGAAATTATTTTCATCGTAAGATTGCCCTGCAAAAAGGTCTTTCAAAAAATTTTCCATACGGCAAAGATAAGATTTGGAATTTGGGTTTTGGAATTTGAAATTTGTTTTATAATTGCTTGCTATGGTAAAAGAAAAAATTTTGGTCATCGGCGCTTCGGGACAGATAGGAGTGGAGTTAACGCTTGCCCTCAGAAAAATGTATGGTAATGCTAATGTAATCGCTTCTGATTTACGGGAACAAAATCCGCTGCTGGAAGGCACAGGGCCTTATGTGAGTTTGGATGTGATGAATAAAGAAATGCTGCATGTACAGGTAATCCGGCAAAATATTACACAAATTTATTTATTAGCTGCTATCTTATCTGCTACGGGTGAAAAAAATCCCAACCTCGCCTGGAATTTAAATATGGCGGGGTTACTCAATGTGCTGGATATTGCCCGTGAAGAAAAATTGCATAAAGTTTACTGGCCAAGTTCCATTGCAGTATTTGGCCCCACATCGCCTAAACAAAATTGTCCCCAGCAAACAATTATTGAACCGATAACGGTGTATGGCATCAGTAAATATGCGGGTGAGTTTTGGTGCAACTATTATCACCAGCGTTTTGGTGTGGATGTGCGGAGCATCCGTTATCCCGGTTTGATCAGTTATAAATCTGCGCCGGGTGGAGGTACTACTGATTATGCCGTGGAAATATTTCATGAAGCACTGGAAGAAAAGAAATACGAATGTTTTTTAACGGAAGATACTTACCTGCCCATGATGTATATGCCCGATGCTATCCGTGCAACCATAGAATTAATGGAAGCGCCTGCCGAAAAAATCTCTACCCGCCATTCGTATAATATTTCGGGTATGAGCTTTTCACCAAAAGAAATTGCGGCTGAGATAAAGAAACATATTCCTGAATTCAGCATCAGTTATAAACCCGACTACCGGCAGCAAATTGCCAATAGCTGGCCGCAAAGTATTGACGATAGTGTGGCAAGAAAAGATTGGGGTTGGAAAGAAGAATATGATTTGGCGAGGATGACGAAGGATATGCTGGATAATTTAAAATAGTTAAACCTGTCAGGTGGCACACACTAACTTTAAAGTATAAGACTCTATATGCCACCTGACAGGTTGTAGCATATAACCTGAAATAAACGGAATGAAAAATATACTGTATGGTTTTTTAATTGTCTTTCTTTTTATCAACTGTAAAAAGAAGGGCACTGTGGTTACACCTGCCGCTGTTGATATTACAAAAGTATTATCAAAAGGTATTAATCTTTCTAACTGGTTTAATGATTATTCCGATAAAGGGCAATACGGTAACCGCTTTACATCAGCACAGTTTGCTATTATCAAACAGGCCGGTTTTACCAATGTAAGGTTACCCATCGGACATACTATTTTATTTCAGCCATCCAATCCTTCTCAATTAAATGCAGTCAATATAGCTTATGTTGATGCTGCTGTAAAAGCTATTATTGATGCGGAACTTACCGTTACCATTAATTATCATCCGCTGAATGATGATTACGAAAAATTAATGGCAATCGATGCCGCCAAAGCGGATGCATTAGCAGCTTACTGGAAAGCAATGGCAACTTATTTTAAAAAATACCCGGCAGATAAACTGGTTTTTGAGGTATATAATGAACCACATATTGCTTCGTACAACAGTGGTGTGCCGGTTACTAAAAACTGGTGGGTGCCGGTGCAGGAAAAATTAATTAAAGCTATTCGTGAAGTAACAACTGAAAATTATATTATTGCCGGTGGCGAAGGATGGAATAATATTGAGGGATTAAAATTGCTTGGGCCTTATAACTATCCCCGCATCGTTTACAATTTTCATTATTACGAACCATTTGTATTTACCCACCAGGGAGCTACCTGGGTGGGTGACCCCTGGCCATTGCTTCATGATGTCCCTTATCCTTCTTCACCAGAAAATGTTGTGGCATTGGTTTCCGGCAGTACGAGCCAGTCTGTAAAAGATTTACTCAACTGGTACGGTGGTTACCGGTATAATGTTGATACATTATATAAACAATTAAAAGCTGCTGCTGACTGGGGAAAGCAATACAATGTACCATTAATATGTAATGAATTTGGTTCTTATAAGCCATTTGCACCAAGGCAAAGCCGCTTGAATTTAATAAGAGATGTAAGAACCAGTTTGGAGCAACTAAAAATTGGCTGGGCCATGTGGGAATGTGATGAAGGATTTGGTTTTATTGATTATCCAACTGTTAACAGAAATAATCCTGTAGCGGATAATGAAGTATTGATGGCACTGGGGCTTAAATAAGCTGATAGTTAAATTGTTCTTCTGCTTTTAAATTTATCAGGATAATAATTGATCTTGCAGAAAGATGTAAGTTGAAATAGAATATTAAATTAATTCAATGAGAAGATTTTGCCTTTTATTAATTCCAGTATTTGTTTCACTAACTATATTTTCACAACAACTTAGAAGCGGAATTTATCGTGGTGTTCTTAAACGGGAGGATGGTAATGAAATTCCTTTTACTTTTTTGCTGAAGAATGAAAATAAAAAACCGGTTATTTATATTAGCAATGCTTCAGAAAAGATAAAAGTGGACAATATCCGTCAAAAAAAAGACTCACTCTTTATTGAAATGCCTTTATTTGAAGCCAGTTTTTTTCTTGTAATACAAAAAGATGGAAGCTGGAAAGGAAATTTTATAAAAGGGACCAGGGCCACTGACCAGGTTATCCCTTTTACAGCTACGCCCAATTTGTCATATCGTTTTCTGCAAGTATTAAACAAACCTGTTACAAACATAAGTGGAAGATGGGAAGTTGAATTTAAGGACTCAGTTAAAGCATCAGTTGATTACGCAATTGCTGAGTTTAAGCAAATTGGTACGAATGTAACAGGAACATTTTTAACAGCTACTGGTGATTACAGGTATTTGCAGGGAAACGTTTCAGGAAACAAATTAATGCTCTCCTGTTTTGACGGTTCACACAACTATGCTTTTAGCGCAACCATTACAAAAAATAATCTTTTAGACGATGGGTGGTATTTCAGCAGTGCTGTTTATAAAATTCGATGGACAGCAAAGAAAAATGATAACGCCTATTTGCCGGTTTTGGAGAAGCCGGTAACATTATTGCCTGGCGAAACCCGGTTGAATTTTTCTTTTAAGGATATTGATGGTAAGATTTTATCGAGCAGCGATGAGCAGTTTAAAAATAAAGTAGTGATCATTCAATTGATGGGAAGCTGGTGCCCCAATTGCATGGATGAAACCAGCTTTTTAACTAAGTACTATTTACAAAATAAAAAAAGAGGGGTGGAGGTAGTAGCATTGGCATACGAATATTCCACCGATATTAACCGCTCTCAGAAAAGTCTTCGAAAATTTCAGCAAAGATTTAATGTTACGTATCCCATTCTTAATACCGGGGTTGCTGTAAGTGATGAAAAAAGAACAGAAAAAACGTTGCCACAACTTACCCCGATCCGCACTTTTCCAACTACGCTGATTTTAGACAAAAAAGGAAATGTGAGGCAAATTCACAATACATTTTACGGCCCCGGAACCGGTGTATATTATAATAAGTTCAAATTAGAATTTGAAAATACTATTGATGAACTGTTGAAAGAGTGATTACCGGATGATCTCAAACCCAAAAAAATGTTGCAAATTGGTTTCTTTATGAATGATCTCTGTTACTTCTGCTCTTGGTGGCCCAACTTTACAGACTTTGATCAAATCACTAAGCTGATATTCTTGGCCAGTTGCAACTATAAAAACATTCCCATCAGGTAAATTCTTTACAGTGCCGGTTATACCTATTGCTTCTGCTTTTGTTTTGGTGAAATGCCGGTAATAAACACCCTGTACTTTTCCTTTAACAGTGATTGTAATTGTTTTCATTATTTAGCCATTGCCATATCTGCTACTGTTTTCTTTTCCACTATGTTTAGGGTTGCGTCTCTTACCTGTATCATTACATCGTTAATGCCACAATGTTTTTCATCACAGTTTTTGCAGCGTTCATAAAAATATAAACTAACACAGGGCATCAGTGCTATGGGGCCATCCAGCAAACGCATCACTTTCGCCAAAGGAATTTTATTGGGAGAGATCTTAAAAAAATAACCGCCACCTTTTCCTTTCTTGCTCTCCAGTAAACCGGCGTTTTTTAATTCCAGTAAAATGTTTTCGAGAAACTTTAACGGGATTTTTTTCTTCCTGGCAATTTCAGCAATTAAAGTGGGCTCGTTCGGGTTTTTCTGTGCCATATAGATCAATGCCTGGAAAGCGTATTGTGTCTTTTTGGATAACATAACTAATTTTGTAGACTAAAGGTAGGAAATGTTTCTGGTTGTTGGTTTCTAGTTCATGGTTGCTTGTTAGTTGTGCTTACTAAACCAGGCGTCTTTATTCGAGGGTTAATTATAAGATTATAAAATCTTCAACCAGTAACGGACACCCAATAACCAGCAATTAAATCAACCGGTGTTCATAAGCGTACTTCACTAACCCAATGACAGAATTTGTTTTTGTTTTGCGGAAGATGTTTTTACGGTGTGTTTCCACGGTACGTTCACTTAAGAATAATGATCCGGCTATTTGTTTGTTGCTGTATTCTTTCTCAATCAGTTTTACAATTTCAATTTCCCTTGCCGTTAAATGGGCTTCCTCAGTTTCTTTTTTCCGGGAACTGGCTTTGGTCATTTCATCAATTACTTCTTCGCTGAAGTAGATGCCGCCGTTGGCGATTTTTTCCAATGCCTTTAAGAATTCCTGTTTATTCGTATTCTTTAGCATATACCCGGCAATGTCAGCATCATCAATCATTTCATTTACCAAATCCCCTTGTCCGCTCATGGAAAGAGCCAGGATTTTTATTTCGGGGAAAGCCTGCCGTACTTTTTTAGCCAATACATTCCCATTCATACCCGGCATCATAATATCGGTGAGCAAAATATCTACTTCCTCATCCTGCAGCAACTGAAGCATTTCTTCGGGATTATTGCTTTCAATCACTACTTTAAAATGAGGATGGTTGTGCAACAAAGATTTTAACCCGTCAATCACTATCTGGTGATCATCAACAATGGCAATATTGTACTTTGCTTTTTTCATTTAGTTAATCATTTGCTTCCGGCAAATGCAATCATGTACTTTGTAAATATATATGAGAAGGCTGAATAAAAATAGTATCGTTTTAAAAAACTCAGGCTGCTGTAAGGGGAACATGTATGGCTACTAAGGTGCCTTTACCAGGAGCCGAATCAAAATCCACCGTCCCTTTTAAATATTCCACCCTTGCCTGTATGTTTTTTAAACCTAATCCGCTGCTTTTACTGGTATCGGTTGTGTCAAACCCTTTCCCGTTATCTTCAATGGTGGCACTGATACCATCTTCATCCCTGATGAGCGAAATATCTAATTGCGTTGCCCCGGCATGTTTTATTACATTGTTCACACACTCCTGTATCACCCTGTATAAAACGATTTCAGTATTACTGTCAAGCCGTTCATTTAATCCCTCACTATGCAGCGTTACTTTGATGATCTTCTGGTCAATCTGGTTTATGAACTCCCGTATGGCACTGGAAAGACCGGCTTTTAATAAAGCATTCGGCATCATGTTATGCGAAACAGCTCTCACTTCTTTGCAGGAATCATCTACCAATTTTATGATACGCAACACAGCTTCTTTCTGCATATCATCTTTAAACGGAATTTCGTTTTCAATGGCAGAAAGGTTTAATTTGGCAGCACTCATCATTTGACCCACTCCATCATGTAAATCTTTAGCAATGCGTTGCCGTTCTTTTTCTTCGGCTTCTAATATTGCTTTGGTGGCAATATCCTGCTGTTTTAAAATTTCCGCCTGTAGTCTTGCTTCCTGTTTCATTACATTTCGACGGTACAAAGAATAACCCAGTAACACTATGAGTGAAAATAATACAGTCCCGCCTATAATCCAGTAGTTCTTCCTGGCCAGTTCAAACTGCTGTTCCTGTATTTGTTTCTCTTTTTTGGTTGTTTCATATTTGGCGGTTAATTCTGCCACTACTTCTGCTTTGTCTTTTTTTGCTATCGAATCACGATAGGACTTGTAAGACTGCAAATATTTGTATGCAGAATCATACCGGTTATGACGGGAATAAAAATCACTCAAACTTTCCAGTGCTTCGTAGGTCTGCTTGCTGTTATTGATCTCTTTAGCAATGGACAGGGCTTTTTTAATATTCACCTCTGCATTAATAAAATCATTTTTGCGTTCATAGTTTTCGCCCAAATAATTATAGGTGTAGGCCAGTTCGTTGAGTTCATGAATCCGTTCCCGGATGGCAATGGATTCTTTTAAATATTTTTCCGCCTCAGCTGTATTGCCTTTAAAGGAATAAGCGGCGCCAATATCATTATAGCTGAAAGATATGCCAGACGAATCACCCAGTTTTTTTAATTCATCAAAGGCTTTAAAATAATAGTTTAAAGCTTTATCATATTGCCGGCGTTCCCGGTTGGCGATACCCAAACTGGTATAAGACTGTGCAATTTCCCTTGGTGTGCCGTTTTCTTTTCTTAATTGTAATGCCTGTAATTGAAAATCTTCTGCTTTATCAATATCCTTTATGGTCATTTGTACTGAGGCACATCCGGAAAGAGCCGTTGCCATCAATTGTTTGTTGTTATTAGCTTCTGCAATTTTATAGGCATTTATGTGATGCGCCATTGCCTCTGCATATTTTGCTTTTCGCCTGTTTAATACCCCGTACAGATTTTCTGCCAGGCACTGACCTTTATAATCTTTTGCCAGGGTTGAAAATTTTAAAGCAGAATCAGCCAGTAAAAACCCGTCATCAATTTTTCCCGTGGCTTCATAGATATTACCAAGGTTACAGTATGCTTTACCCAATTCACGGGTTAGTTTATTTTGTGTCGCTATATCAATCGCTTTTCTGCCATATTCTTTTGCTGAATCGGTATTGTACCTGCGGTATTCCTGGCATAATTCTGCATAATTATTCGCCAATACTTTTACATCACCGGGATTTGCTGCGATGACTGATCGTAACGAATCGATTGATTTATTTTGGCAAAATGCAGTAACGGCAAAGGCAACGTACAATAAAATGGCGGATAATTTTTTCATATTACAGAATTATCAGATGCCGAGTACATCCCTCATTCCATAAACCCCTTTCTTATTTAACAAAAATTCAGCAGCGAGTACGGCCCCGGTAGCAAAACCCTTGCGGCTATGAGCTGTATGAATGATCTCAATATCATCTATCGGGGAGGAATATTTAACAAAATGGGTGCCCGGTGCGGGGTCAACTCTTTCGCTGATAATGGGAAGATCAGCCGGGTTAACTGTTTCGTGATTGACCCATTGTTTCTTGGATGGATAGTTTTCAATCACCTGCTGGGCAAGCGATATAGCAGTGCCGCTGGGGGCATCTAACTTTTGTGTATGATGTACTTCTTTAAGCATTACACTGTATTCTTTATGAGGATACATCAGTTTTGCCAGCTGGCGGTTTAATTCAAAGAATAAATTAACCCCGATGCTGAAATTGCTGGCGTATAAAAAAGTACCATTTACTTCGTTGCAAACTTTTTTTATATCCTCCATCTGGTTTAACCAGCCGGTGGTGCCACTTACTACCGGTACCGCATTTTCCATACAGAATTTTATATTTTCAAATGCGGCATGCTGGTTAGTAAATTCAATGGCCACATCTGCAGTGCGGATATTTTCTTCTGTAAAATCAGTTAAATTATAATGGTCAATCCTTAATACCACATCATGATGGCGTTCATGGGCAATTTCCTCAATGGCTTTTCCCATTTTGCCATAACCAATTAATGCAATTTTCATTTGTATAAAATAAATAATGGTGAAGTAAAACTTAACGGAGTGAAGTTAAGTTTTTTGATGATTTGTTTTTACCAATAGAAACAATAAAACTAAGACCGGTTGTATTTGCCATGGGGCTATAGCCCGGATTAATTCTTAGCGTCAGGTCTTCTGATACATCAAAGTCTTTTAAATGGCCATCAACTGTTGCATCCACTACATTTAATCCCCATGCCAGCAGGAATATCAAAACAGAATAATCAACATTTTGCCTGAATTCATTGCGGTATTGTTTCAGCGCTTCCGGTTTATCGAGTAGCGGAACAAGATCCTTATAAACTGTTTCCTGCCCTGCGCTGCCGCCGCCTTGTTGTATTTGATACGCAATTTTGTAAGCGTAGCGGGTACGATTGTACCATTTTATATTATACGCAAATATGCCGGCAGTAGTTCCCAATGCACCATATACCAGTGGAACTTTCCAGTATTTTTTATTATAAATCTGTCCCCAGCCGGGTATAATTGCTGAGCGGATGGTAGCTTTTCTTGGAGAATGAGGTTGTTTTTTTACTACTGAATCTGTTTTTTCAACTTTGTCTGATTTATGATTGACAGAAGTGTCGGGCAATACATTTTTTTGCTGCGCATTTATTTTTGCAGCAGTGAGGGAGCAGCAAAGAAAAAAAAAGATGACTTTAAGATTCATAGATTGTTAATGCACCTGCACATTCAGTTTCTTCAGTAAATTATTAAATTCTTCCAGCGAATAATATTCAAAATTTATAGTACCATGTCCGTTTTTATTATGGGTTAATTTAACCCTGGTACTGAATTGTGATGCTAAATTATCTTCAATTTGTTTGAAAGTGGGAGAGAGGGCGGGTTTTGAAGAATTTTTAACACCGGGGCCGGCTTTATAAAATTTTCGAACCAGTTCTTCTGTTTGTCGTACAGAAAGATGGCGGCTTTTTATTTCAGTAAAAATATAAAGTTGTTTATCCGGATGATCTACATTGATAAGTGCCCGGGCATGTCCCATCGATATTTCGCCATGGCGAACGGCTAATTGAATGTCCGGTGGAAGTTTTAGTAACCGGATGAAGTTAGCAACCGTACTTCTTTCCCTGCTCATACGCTCTGCTAATTGTTCCTGTGTGTAACCCAATTCATCCATCATGCGTTTATAACTGAGAGCTACTTCAATAGCATTCAGATCCTGGCGTTGTAAGTTTTCTAATAATGCTAATTCCAGTAATTGCGCATCATTGGCATGCCGTACGTACGCAGGTATATCTTTTAAACCAGCAAGCTTGGCTGCCCGCCACCTTCTTTCACCTGCAATCAACTGGTATTTATTAGGTGCCAGCTGCGATACGGTAATGGGCTGAACAATATCATGGAGTTTTATGGAGTTGGCGAGTTCGTTTAAAGCCTGTTCATCAAAATCATGACGGGGTTGTTTGGGATTGACTACCACTTGCTCCACAGGGATCCGCAGCATGCTGGTTACAGATTCAACAACATTACTTTTTAACTGGCCGGAAGTGGTTTTTAAATCCGCATCAATATTTTGTAATAAAGACCGGATACCTTTTCCTAGTGCATCTTTTTTATTGGGCTGGGTCATATTATTTAGTTTCGAGCTGTGAGCTATGAGCCACGAGCTAAATCTTTATTCTTTTATTTTATTCATAAATGCTAATAGCATTTTTTGTTCCTGGTCAATTTCCTTAAACAGCTCATACCTCAATTCCTTGCTGCCAAAATTTACTGCTTGAGCAATCGTTAACTGTGTTTCTAATTCAAAAGACGAACCTAGGGCAGTTTCAAGGAACCTGTTATAATCTTTATTGCTTGAGCGACTGCTCCCTTCTGCAATGTTTGATGGAACAGAAACCGCCGACCTGTTCATTTGAGAAGAAATAGAATACTTTTCTTCTTTGGGAAACATGGATGTTAACTTATAGGTGGTCACGGCAATCTTAAATCCCTTTTGCCATATTTTAAGGTTTTTGAAATTTAACATGATATGAAGGTTTTATGTTTTTATAGTGCCGGCCTCCATCTTTCATCAATGGCTCGCAACTCGTAGCTTAGGACTCATAGCTCATCCTTCCAGGATACGCTCCTCCTGTTTCATCTTTGTCAAATTATTTTTTTGCAAAATTTCTTTGGCAAGGTTGAGATAATTAATGGCTCCTTTACTGTCGGCATCGTATAAAATTACGGGCTTGCCAAAGCTGGGGGCTTCACTTAATCTTGTATTTCGGTGGATAATGGAGTTGAACACCAGTTCTTCAAAATGCCTTCTTACTTCACTTACTACCTGGTTACACAAACGTAGCCTGCCATCATACATCGTCATTAAAATACCTTCAATCTGCAAAGCAGTATTTAAGCGGTTTTGAACAATTTTAATAGTGTTTAATAATTTGCCCAATCCTTCCAGTGCAAAAAATTCGCATTGTACGGGAACAATCACAGAGTCAGAAGCGGTAAGCGCATTTACTGTAATTAAACCAAGGGAAGGCGAACAATCCACTACAATAAAATCGTAATCATTTTTAATAACTTCCAGTAGTTCTTTCAATACATTTTCCCTGTTGGGATAATTGATCATCTCAATTTCGGCTCCCACCAGGTCAATGTGGGATGGTACCAGGTCAAGATTGGGTATTTCGGTTTTTAAAATAACGTCTTTGATTGATGTTTGATTCACCATGCAATCATACAGGCTTTGTTGTACGTTGTGCAGATCAAAACCCACCCCCGTGGTGCTATTGGCCTGCGGATCTGCATCCACCAGCAATGTTTTATATTCCAAAACAGCAAAACTTGCAGCCAGGTTAATGGCTGTTGTTGTTTTACCAACACCACCTTTTTGATTTGCTATGCCTATGATTTTTCCCATGAATTATGTACTTCTTAAAACGCTGAAAATTACTCTTTTTAAATGGATATTGTTTCACCAATTTCGGGTAATAACAGGCTCAGCCCGTTTGTTGTGAATAAGTCGTTAGTATCCTTATGATTTATTTTTATAAATCCAAATGTGTCGTAATGAACACCCACTACCGTATGACAGTTGATCATATGCGCAGCTCTTACTGCATCAGCAGGACCCATGGTGAAATTGTCGCCGATGGGTAATACGGAAAAATCGATCACGGTAAATTGGGGGATCAGTTGCATATCCAATGTTAAAGCAGTATCTCCGCTATAGTAAAAGTTTTTTTCTTTGCTGCTGATAATAAAACCCATTGGATTGCCGCCATAACTTCCGTCAGGCAGACCTGATGAATGCTTGGCTGTTACACATTTTACTGTGCCAAAATCAAAATTCCATTTACCTCCTGTGTTCATGGGATGAACATTGTCAATTCCCTGTTTGCTCAACCATACATAAATTTCCCAGGCACAAATTACTTTGGCACCGGTACGGGAAGCAATAGAAACAAGGTCAAGTACATGGTCCTGGTGACCATGCGAAACGAGGATGTAATCGGCTTCAATACTGTTTACATCAATATCTTTAGCCAGTTCATTACCACTGATAAAGGGATCAAACAATAATTTTTTACCACTAACTTCAACGGTAAAACAGGAATGACCGTAGTATGTAAATTTCATGCGTTTTGAGTTTTAGATTTTTTAAGTTCTTTTTTGATGCGTTAAGGACCAACTTAGAACCTGAAACGCAGAACTTAAAACGGTTTTCTGACAGGATGGCAAAAATACGGGTTCGGCATAATATTGTGAGAACAATACCTGCTGAAAGATGTTATAATTTGAAATTAAGAAAGGAGTATATATGTACACTGTAATTTCCGGCACCAACCGGAACGGAAGTAATACCGAAAAAGTAGCCCGGCTGTATGTTGAGCTGTTAGCAGAAAAAGGAATTAAAGCAAATTATCTTTCCATGGTAGGGTTAAATGTGTTGCAGCGTAACCCGGATTTTGATGCTATTGAAAGAGATATATTGATCCCGTCTGAAAAATTTATTTTTATTTCTCCCGAATACAATGGCAGTATCCCCGGCGTTTTAAAAGCCATGATCGATATCAGCGATATCCGGAAAGTTTGGTGGGGTAAAAAAGCGCTGTTGACGGGTGTTTCAACCGGCAGGGCCGGCAACCTGAGGGGAATGGAAGATCTGACGGGCATATTAAATTATCTCAAGATGTTTGTGCATCCCAATAAATTGCCTATTTCCGTGGTGGATAAATTAATGAATATAGACGGGGTGATACACGATGCTTCCACCCTGCACGCCGTGGATGTACAATTAAATGAGTTCATTAATTTTTAACAACTTCATTTTTTTGATGGATTTATCTTCACCTTATAAAATAACCGGATGAGAAAATTTTTTGGTTCGTGGATGATCTTGGTGTTTATGTTTTTACTGGATATTTATGTTTTCCAGGCAGTAAAAATAGTAACTGCCAATGCCGTCCCTAAAGCAAGGTTACTGATACATGGTATTTACTGGGTTGTTTCAATGGGAGCAATAGTTACCTTATTTTCCTGGCCATATATAACCAGTGGTAACTGGTTCAGAAGCTGGAAGGTATATTTGTTTGCCATTTTCATCGGCATCTTTCTTGCCAAATTAATTGCTGTTGTTTTTTTTCTGGTGGATGATGTACGCAGGGTGTTTGTTTGGATCTATACCAAAGTCATTCCGCAAAAAAATGATAGTGTAACAGATGTAACCACTGGTGTACCACGTTCTGTTTTTCTGAGCTGGATGGGTATTGCTTTTGGCGGGGGATTATTTACATCGTTGATTTACGGATTTGGTAACAAATACCGTTACCAGGTGCGGAGATTAAAATTATCCTTCCAAAACCTACCGACCGCTTTTAAAGGATTCAAAATTGTACATATATCTGATATACATTCCGGAAGTTTTACTGATAAAGAAGCTGTGCAGAGAGGTATTAATAAAATTTTAAGAGAAAAAGCAGATGTTATTTTATTTACCGGCGACCTGGTGAATAATACCGCTGATGAAATGGACGAATACAGTGATGTGTTTAACCAGCTGAAGGCGCCACATGGTGTATTCTCCACATTAGGCAACCATGATTATGGTGATTATGTGCAATGGAAAAGCAAAGAAGAAAAGGAAGCCAACCTTGAACGTTTAAAGCAGGTACATGGGGCATTAGGCTGGCGGTTATTAAATGATGAAAATGTTTTACTGGAGAAAGATGGAGAAAAGATAGCACTGATTGGTGTGCAAAATATTAGTGGCAGGGGTAACTTTCATTCTTACGGCAATTTAGAAAAAGCATATGCAGGTACAGAACACGTACCTTTTAAAATTTTAATGAGTCATGATCCGTCGCACTGGAATACAGAAGTAACAAAAAAATATACAGATGTTGCCTTAACATTATCGGGTCATACTCACGGAATGCAGTTTGGTGTAGAGATACCAGGTATAAAATGGAGCCCTGTAAAATATATTTATAAACAATGGGCCGGTTTATATGAGCAATCGCATCAAAAATTATATGTAAACCGTGGTTTTGGTTTTATCGGTTATCCCGGCAGAGTAGGCATCTTACCTGAGATCACCGTAATTGAATTAAGTTAGTTCGTAATTAATAATTTTAAGACGAAGAACTTAAAACTCAAAACATTTTAAACGTTCCGTATCTTTACCCGTCAAAATCCAAATTTACTGAAACCTGAACCTGTAAACCCATGACCAGCCAGCTTAAGAAGTATTGCTTATTTGTGTCCTTACTCATAAGCATTCATTCTTTTTCACAAAATTCTGCAAAGGATACTTCCATCAACTATACAAAAGAATATGTGGACTCACTGCTGTCCAACGATTCTATTATGAAGGAGTTTAATGCATTTGTTGATTCCATAACCGGTAATAAAAGTTATTTTGATATCAGTGCTACCATCAGCAACCGTATATTCAGTTTGCGTAACAATGCATTCAACAGCCAGCAGGTAAATGCTTCACATCTTACGCTTACACCAACGCTCAGTTATATCAATAAAACCGGGCTGGGTTTATCCTGGAGTTCTTTTTTAATTTTTGATGGCAGTAATACTGGGTTTTACCAGCATGCTATTACACCCTCGTATGATTATGTAAAAAGTGACAGTGTTTCGTTTGGTATTTCATATACCCATTATATAGTTAACAACAACAGTTCGTATAATACCACTCCTTTCAACAATGAATTTTATGCCTATGTTATTGGCAAAAAAGGATGGCTGCAACCCGGCTTGTCCATTGGCTATGCTGCGGGTAAATACCAGGAAATATATTCCAAAGACACTTTTAAACTGGTTACGATTGGAGGAATAACACGGGAAGTAAAATTCACCATAAGAGATACGGTTAAAACATCCCTGAAAGATTTTTCTGTTACGGCATCTTTGCAACATGAGTTTGACTGGTATGCTGTTTTTAATAAAGATGATGAATTTACGTTAACTCCGGTACTGCTGCTGAGTGCAGGCGCACAACGATATTCTATAACACAATCAGCAGGAATATTCAGAACGCTCAATCCATTACGCATACGGCGATTGGGTAAAAGTTCCAGCAGCGATAATACAGGGTTCACTTTTCAATCAACCGGTTTATCACTCACCGGCAATTATACGGCCGGAAAGTTTTATATATCCCCCCAATATTATTTAGATTATTATTTGCCTAATGATTTGCCGGATGGCGAAAAAAGACTGAATGGTTTCTTCAGTGTTTCACTCGGGTTTACGTTTTAACAGCAACTTAAAGGTTGGTTCAAATATTTGTTAAAAGGATTGCATAAACAATTTCAGGCATCAAATTGGGTTTTATAGTTAGAACTAAAAACAATAACACATGAAGACGAAACTATTCTTATTCGCAGCCATGATGATCATCACCTCGGCTGGTTTTGCACAGGGATTAAAACTGGGTATTAAAGCCGGTGCCAATATTGGCAAGATCGACGGGAAATCTTTTAAGGAAGAATTTAAATATGGTTACCATATTGGTGGCTTTGCCGAAGTAAAACTCAGTAAGAAATTAAGTTTGCAGCCCGAAGTATTGTGGAACCAGGTGAACTCCGATACCTCTTCTGATTTCAGAAAAATTTACCAGGTAAATAATCTCAGCAATGTAAAACTCGGGTACTTGAGTATACCGGTATTACTGAATTATAAAGTTGCAAACTTTTTATCGCTACAGGCAGGTCCGCAGTTTGGAATATTAGTGGATAAAAGCCGTACTACCCTGCAAAATGGTGGCGATGCATTTAAGAAGGGCGATTTTTCTGTAATGGGTGGGGCACAGCTTAAACTTGCTAGTTTCCGTATTTATGGAAGATATAATATTGGCTTGTCTAACATTAATGATATTGATAATAAAGATAAGTGGAAGAGCCAGGGATTTCAGTTGGGTGTGGGTATAGCCCTTTAATACTTTTTGCAATATAGCCATATAAGATCCCGCAGCACTGCGGGATTTTTTTTGTTGATGTTTTATTGTGGATAATATGATTGTAATAAGCAGCCGTGTGAATAGTGCTGAAAAGATTTGAGTATGCAAAAGTTAGTGGCTGTTATCTTCCTGTTTTCTTTTATTAATACGAATGCACAGTACACAGCCAAAAATACAATGAATGCTGATGGCCGTAAGGCTGAATTTTCAGCAGTTCAGGAAAAAAACAGTATTTCAAACCCGGCTAATAAGGCGCATAAAATATTCAACGGGGTTATTTTGTATTTCATTTTCGGTTTATTTTTTAATAAACTTTCTTGAATACAACTGCCCCTTAATTCTCAGTGTTAATAAATAAATTCCGGGTGCAAGGCTGGTAATGTTTATTGTATTGTTGCCCGCCATTTGTTTTTTCAAAACATTTTTTCCATTTAAATCATACACCATTAAGTCCGCATTGGTGAAACCAGTTGAGGTTTTTATATATAGCCAGCCGCTTGAAGGGTTAGGAAAAATTAATAAATGCTCTTTATCCGGATCATTTATTGCAGTAACAGATCCGGAAATGATATTAGCAAAAGCATAAAAATTTTCAGCTGTTATTCTTGTATGATAATAATTGTTGGCAAATGTTAAAACACCATAAGTGGTGATGGAATCTGTATTATTTGTATAAAATAAACTGCTGCCACTTTCTCCAATGCCAACACCGCAACCGAAATAGGCCTGGATTCCCATAAACGGAGGCGAATAAACAGATTGTTGAAGATCAATTAATGTATTGATTTTACCGTAGCTGTAATACATAGTGTCTCCATTAAAGGGATAATCATTCAATAAAGATTGTAGTGGTGTGCAGAATTTATGAAACAGATGCTGAGTAAAAAAGGAATCGTCATTATTAAAACCCATGCCAATCCAGCCGGTGGTGTTGCCCAGCGGTGTTTCTAATTCCAGCAACGCAAGATCGCTGGAGGAGCCGTTATATTTTTTGGGGTAATACAGCTTTTTTATTCTAACCGGATTGAGCCCGGGAATTATAGTACCATTGGTATAAGCAGGAACAACATAAGCAGAATCTAGGCTACCCGTGGACGGAATAACAGGGGGATAGTCAAAATTATAACAATGCTTGGCTGTTAATACATATTTATCACCAATCATAATTCCACTGCAGTTGCCAAAATGAAAACTGCCATTATACTTTGAGCCTAGTGAAACGGATGCCCTGGCAGGAAAAGAAGTAACAGGCCCAAGATTAGTGGCTAAAGTCTTTTTTGTAAACGGTATTGTAACATCACATATAAGTGGTGATGGCCATTCCAAAGGGAGATCAATGAAGGTGTTGTTATAATTTCCTCTGTAAAAACTGGTGGTGGCCGATGTGTTACTATGTACAGGGACTGGCGCCAGTGAATCCGTAGTGCGGTTAAAAAAATCTACCACATATAAGTCATTGTTCTGAGCTATTGATGAAAGATTGACAAGTATTAATAAAAGAAAACAAAAGACAGAAGTCTTTTTCATATGATATAATTTACTTAATCAAGTTAAACAAAAAATTTGAGGATGTTGAAAATTACTACAATCACAATTTGAAAGGGACTAATTTTTAATGCAGCCTTAAAGGATTGTATCATTACTTATTTAAGTATGGGGTTGGAATAGGTAAGTTAGGTTTTTGTTTTATCAAGCGGGATGTATTATATATGGTTTTTAAGTTTGTATAATATTTTTTGCGATTTGGTTTTATTGACCTGGCAACCACAACTGATGCAGTATATTTAGCCGCAGATGCGCAGATTGTATTTCGGTAGGTGGGGACACCGACCGATAAGGGAAAAATTGTATTATCAGTTTGTCAGCAGCAGGCAAATATTACTGCAACAATAATTACACTTCATTCAAATCTCTTTACAACACTTTGCTTTAGTGCTGCAGACATTGTTTACATTATCCAAAAGGCTGGGCAAAAATTATTGGTTAAAGTTTCTTACAGCCTGATACTGGAATTGGATGATAACGCAACTGTAGAAGACCTCGCTAGTTTGCAGTGGAAATATATGTGCCGTACAATAAAGAGTAACTGACATATTCCAAAAAAGCTAGCATTAGACTTGATAATATTTTAATTAATAATTAATGGCAAAGTATTTGTAAAGTTTTAGCATATATCTATTCTCCATATTGATAATTTCTGCCAACACCTATTTAGTACATCTCCGTTAATAGTCTTCGTGGTTTTTACCAGTTAATAGTATTTGTTTAATCAGCCAACTATTTAGCAGGTAAAGTACAACTATATGATGAGGAAAAGGAAAGGTTTATTGTTTATCAAAAGCAGCGAACGAAGAAAGTATTACCAATACCCATAAAGAAGCCCATGGTCTGCTTCCATCCACCATTTTTAAAGTAAGTGATGGACCAGAAGCAGCTATGCTGGGAAACCAGCCATTGTTTATTGATGTGCATCAGTTAGGGGCAGGAAAAGTTACTGCCAAAGATGTAGCTGGTGCACACGAAAAAGACCTGGCAGTGGGAAAAAGGTATGGCGTTAATTTTATTAATTATTGGGTAGATGAAAAAGATGGAATGGTAATGTGTTTATCTGAAGCGCCGGATTCGAATGCTGTTAAATTAACACATAAAGAAGCACATGGATTATTACCAGCTTATATGCTGCAGGTTAAACAGGGACAATAAAAAAAGTATATTTTCTCATGTAATCATTAAATCAAAAAGCGGAAGATTTTTCTTCCGCTTTTAAATTTCGTGGTATAAGAAAAATTATTTTTTGGTATTATTTGCATCTACATATACTCCCAGTCTCCAAAGTTCACTTTTTACAATTTTTCTGGCTGCATTGGTTTGGGCCCACACTTTATTCATATCCATTGCAGGGAAAACTTTTTTAAAAGCTGCGCTATAGTCGCCGGTCATCATCTGATCAATATTTTTAAAAAAGTTAGCGGTAATGTAATTATAGGTATCATTATCACTGTAAGGCATTTGCTTTTGATATAACCCCCAGTCGTCTTTATTGCCTGCCTTTTCGAATTCTGCATGAATTGGTTTGAATATATCTTTTTCCAGTTTTACATATTCCGCTTCTTTACCGGCTGTTGGTTTCATAAAATCAACCTGTACGAATTTAGATGGCGGGCCGCTCATGTTTAATCCATCAATAAATGTATATATCTCCCTTTTTACTAATGTTCTTACTTGCCCAAAAGATTCAAGAATATTATCCAGGGCATTTTCGCCTAAATCAGGGAAAGATTCTTTTAACCGGGTTTTAAAAGGAATAGTATCATCTAATAAAAAATTCAGGTTGTTGGTAACGGTAACAATGGTCATATTGTATTCGGCTGAGGAACCGGTTGGCATAATAACATCATGTGTGTACCATCCTAATATCCTGCCGCTTTTTAAATGAGCCTCGTTTACTTTTTTTGTATAGGTATTTAGCATGTCAACATAATCGTTGTATCTCCCAGGTGCAGTCTTCATATAATTAACAGCAACATAAACTGGTTGGGTATTAGCTTGTGCCAGCAAAACTTTGTTATTAACTGGTAAAATAGAGATTAATAAAAGAAAGACTTTTGAAAGTTTGCCCAGTAGTGGAGCGGATGCATACGCATTGGTTGTTTGCATAAAAAGAAAATTTAGTGGTGAAAAAATGAGGTGTGTTTTATAAGCCTTTGTTTACACCAGGTAAGGGAGAGAAAAAAGAATTAAACAGGCTAATTATATACAAGATAAGTTAAAGTTTTACAATCAAAAAAAATAAAAGCGGAAGATATTTTTCTTCCGCTTTTATTGTCAACCTATATCTGTAAACTAAAAACTATCCCATATTATGAAACACCTTCTGCACATCATCATCCTGCTCCAAACGTTCTATTAATTTACTTACATCTTCGGCCTGTGCATCGTTAACCGGAACTGTGGTGGTAGGAATCCATTCCAGCTCAGCAGAAATTGGGGTAATACCTTTTTCCTCCAGTGCTTTTTGCATATGCCCAAAATCGGCAAAGGCACAGCGTACTACTAAAATATCTTCACCATTTTCTCCGGTACTTTCTCCCAATTCTTCCAAACCAAAATCAATCAACTCTAATTCCATATCCTCGGTATTCAATCCCCGTCCGACCGGGTCATCCGGGCGGGCTTCAGGTTTTAATTTAAACACTCCCATCTTTTTAAATTGAAAAGCCACACTGCCACTGTTGCCCAACGCACCACCACCTTTATTAAAATGACTTTTTACATTCGCCACTGTTCTTACATGGTTATCAGTTGCTGTTTCAACCAGAATAGCTACACCATGCGGGCCATAACCTTCGTACAAAATTTCATCATAGTTTACCAGTTCTTTTCCCTGTGCCCTTTTAATAGCAGCTTCCACACGGTCTTTAGGCATACCCACACTGCGGGCATTTTGAAAACAACGGCGTAAAGCAGCATTAGTGCCGGGGTCAGGGCCACCTGCTTTTACAGCAATAATAATTTCTTTACCAATTCGGGTAAATTGTTTGGCCATTCTGTCCCAGCGGGCAAACATGGTTGATTTACGTACTTCAAATATCCGTCCCATACTAATTTGAAAATTTGGTAATGTGCAAATGTGAAAATGAGTTATTCATTTCCGGGCTGCAAATGTAAGGCAATACCTGAAAATGAAAAACCGCCCTGTATGAGAGGACGGTTTTCTATGAAACAATTTTAATTATTCAAAATCACTGGCCCTGGGTAATATCTCACCCGGAGTTTTTAATTTACTTCTGTGACGGCTGTATAAGAAATAAACAACCAAACCAAGCAGCATCCAGATGAAAGCTACTTTAAGTGTTTGCCTGTCTAATCCTATGATCATCGCAAAACAGATAATAGCACCTAAAACAGAAACAACAGGAGCCAAAGGAGTTCTGAAGGGTCGTTCTATATTAGGTGATTTTACTCTTAATATAAATACACCAATGCTTACAAGGACAAATGCAAACAAAGTTCCAAAAGAAGTAAGGTCACCTGCTACACTACCGGGAACAAAAGCGGCAAAAGCACCTACGAAGATGAAAAGAATGATGTTTGATTTGTATGGAGTCCTGAATTTTGGATGTAATTCGGAAAAAGCTTTTGGTAACAACCCATCATGCGACATGGTATAGAAAACACGGCTTTGTCCCATCAGCATTACTAATATTACAGAAGAGAAACCAGCAAGAATAGCAACTGTAACTGCCTGTGCCAGCCAACCATAACCTGTCATGTAAGTGGAGATGGCATAAGCAACTGAAGCTTCTTTACCTTTTGCAGGATCCACAAAATCTTTCCAGCTGGCCACACCGGTTAATACGTGACCAAATAAAATATAAAGGATTGTACACACAACAAGCGAACCCAATATACCAATAGGCATATCCCTTTTTGGGTTCTTTGCTTCCTGGGCTGCTGTTGACACGGCATCAAAACCAATAAAGGCAAAGAATACAATGGCCGCACCACCTAATACACCGCCCCATCCATGTTTATTCCATCCGCTGTAATCAGCAATTACTTTACCGGCCTGGTCAACCACCGGAGGAGTATCCGCAGGAATTAAATAAGGAGTATGATTTTCTGGTTTGATGAACTGCCAACCGATAGCAATAAATAATATTACAATGGCCACTTTTACAAATACGATGATGGCATTTACTGTGGCTGATTCCTGTGTGCCTTTTATTAATAATAATGTGAGGGCTAAAAGAATGATCAAAGCAGGTGCATTTACAAATCCCTGGTGATGTACACCGGCAGCGTCTGTAAAACTTTCAAAAGGCGAGTGGCACCATTCATAAGGGATGCTTCCTCCCAAAAGCCTGTTTAAATATTCGCTCCAGGCAATAGATACTGTGGCGGCGCCCAATGCGTATTCCATTATCAATGCCCATCCAATGATCCAGGCAATCAGTTCACCCATGGTTACATAAGAATAAGCATAAGCACTTCCTGCAATAGGAATCATGGCAGCAAACTCAGCATAACATAAACCCGCAAAAGCACAACCTACAGCCGCTAATATAAAAGATAGTGTAACTGCTGGGCCTGCGGCCTGGCCTGCGGCGGCAGCTGTTCTAACAAATAAGCCGGCACCAATGATAGCACCGATACCAAGAGCAACAAGATTTGTTGCACCCAGCGTTCGTTTCAATCCTTTTTCAGAATCTTCGGCCTGGGACAGCAAATTCTCCAGTGATTTTTTTCGGAATAAACTCATAAAAGCAAGTTGATTATAGTTAGTTGATCAATAAATTGATTTGCCAAAATAGTGATTTCTGGCTGAACACCCGAAAAACTTTTATTAAGCGCTTATTTTTTAACAGTTTGAGGCCGGGCTCATTCCATTGTAAAATCTTTATATTGCAAACTCAATAACCGCTGTATGAAGAAAGGGAACAGGCTTACTGTTTATATATTGATTGCAATGGTACTGGGTGTTTTAACCGGGTACCTTATTAATAAAAATGCTTCACCTGAATTTATTGCAAAATTTTCTGTCAATATAAAATTACTAACCACCATCTTTCTTCGCCTGGTTCAAATGATAATAGCCCCGCTGGTCTTTTGCACATTGGTGGTGGGAATTGCGAAACTGGGCGATTTAAAAACCGTTGGACGGGTGGGCGGAAAAGCATTGCTATGGTTTATTACAGCTTCACTGGTTTCTTTATTGCTGGGTATGCTTATTGTAAATTTATCGCACCCCGGCACAGCAATAGATCTCAGCAATGCTGATAACTCCGGCGCAAAAGATTTGATCGGAAAAACACAGGAGTTTTCTTTGGCCAAATTTGTGGAGCATGTTTTTCCCAAAAGTGTTTTTGAAGCTATGGCTTCCAACGAAATCCTGCAAATAGTCATCTTCAGTATTTTCTTTGGCATTGCAGCCACCTCCATCGGTGATTACGCAAAGCCTATTGTAAAAGCTTTGGACGGTGCTTCGCATATCATTTTAAAGATGGTGGGATATGTGATGAATTTTGCTCCTTTTGGTGTATTTGGTGCCATTGCTGCTGTTATTGCCACCAAAGGCCTGCAGGTGTTTAATTTTTACGGACAATATTTACTTTTCTTTATTACAGGTATTGCCTTGTTATGGGCTATTCTATTGCTTGTTGGTTATTTGATTTTGAGAAACCGCATTCCTCATTTATTAAAACGTATTGCACAACCTTTACTCATTGCTTTCAGCACCACCAGCAGTGAAGCTGTGTTTCCCAAATTAACGGAAGAGATGGAGCGGTTTGGTTGTAAGGATAAAATTGTAGCATTTATTTTACCCTTGGGTTATTCTTTTAATTTAGATGGCAGTATGATGTATATGACCTTTGCCAGTCTGGCCATTGCACAAGCTTATGGCATCCATCTCGATTTAGGGACACAATTAACCATGCTCATCGTTTTGATGTTAACCAGCAAAGGAATTGCCGGTGTACCAAGGGCTTCGCTGGTAGTAGTAACTGCCACTTGCGCCATGTTTAAAATTCCGCCGGAAGGTATTGCATTGATATTGCCCATCGATCATTTCTGCGATATGTTTCGCAGTATGACCAATGTACTGGGTAATGCACTTGCTACGAGTGTTGTAAGTAAATGGGAAGGAGAACTGGCACATGAACACCATCATCATTCAACACACCATCAGCCACATCATTAATACATTAAGATGATTTTATTAGACGCCTTTCACTGGAGCCAGTTATTACAACCACAATTTTACATAGAGAATGGTGGGCTGTGGCTATTATTATTTGTAGTATTTGCCGAAACCGGGTTGTTTGTGGGTTTCTTTTTACCCGGCGATAGTTTGTTATTTGTGGCCGGCATCTTTGCCCATAAAATGGAGAATGGGGAACCAGGTTTGTCGTATCAATTTTTAAAATTACTAGGTCTGGGCGGCATACAAAATGAATGGCTGGATTTAATTGTATTGGTAGGATTGATTGCTGTTGCAGGTATATTGGGTAATATGCTTGGTTACTGGTTTGGCAAACGAATTGGCCCCACGATGTTTCACTGGCCCGATAAATTTTTATTTAAGAAAAGATATTTGCACCAGGCACATGATTTTTGCGAAAGACATGGAGCCATTGCTATTGTAGGAGCAAGGTTTATTCCGATGATCCGGACCTTTGCACCCATTGTTGCCGGAGTGGTGGAGATGGATAAAAAGAAATTTACATTTTATAATATCGTGGGAAGCTTTGCCTGGGTGTTCAGTATGATCTTCGCCGGGTATTTTTTGCAAAAATGGATATTAAGCCAGTTTGGATTTGATCTGAAACAACACCTGGAAATAATTGTGCTGGGAATTGTGCTGGTAACAACAGCCCCTGTTATCATTAAACTTTTTACGGGTGGTAAAAAGAAAAAAGATACTACCGCTTCTTAAAATTTA
>JACPOD010000079.1 GCA_016185185.1 Sphingobacteriales bacterium
TATCCACGGGTATATGACGAACATCCAGCCAAACATGTTCAATACCTGCAATTTTCATCTCACTATCGATTGCCCTTGCTACAATATCACGGGGGGCAAGATCTTTTCTTTCATCATATTTTTCCATAAAAGCAATCCCATGTTTGTTACGGAGAATTCCGCCATCACCCCGCACTGCTTCTGTAATTAAAAAAGATGGACTCACACCCGGCTGGTACATGGCCGTTGGATGAAATTGTATAAACTCCATGTTTTCCACCCTGCCTTTTGCCCGGTAAACCATAGCTACTCCATCCCCGGTCGCAATTTTAGGATTGGTAGTTGTTCTATAAACCTGGCCATTACCTCCAGTTGCAAACAGCGTAATTTTTGAAAGAATCTTTTCAATCTGGTTGGTTTGTAAATTCAGCACATATACTCCATAACATTCGATATCCTGTGTTGACTTGGTTACCATAAATCCCAAATGGTGCTGCGTAATGATATCCACTACAAACCAGTGATTGATGATTTGTATATTGGGATATTTATTCACAGCATCCAGTAATGCTCTTTCCATTTCTTTACCGGTAACGTCTTTGTGATGCAAAATCCTGAATTCAGAATGGCCACCTTCTTTTCCCAGCTTAAATTCGCCGGCTTTATCTTTATCAAATTTTGCACCCCAATCAATAATTTCATTAATTCTGTCCACACCTTCTTTCACTACAATTTCCACAACCTTTTTATTACACAACCCATCACCGGCAATTAAGGTATCCTCAATATGTTTTTCAAAACTATCTTTTTGCATATCCATTACACCGGCAATACCACCCTGTGCATACTTGGTATTGGTTTCTTCGCTGGTAGTTTTAGTTACCACTATTATTTTCTTTTCCGGAAAATGTTCTGCCACTTTCAATGCATAGGTTAATCCTGCAATGCCTGAGCCAATGACTAAAAAATCTGTTTGCATAATAATTATGCCGGGGCTACCCAGGCTTCGCTTTCTTTTAAAAGATTAATTAATTCATCTACTGCCACTTCGCTATCCACATTTCGCTTCACTACTTCTTTGCCTTTATACAATGTAATTTTCCCAGGACCACTGCCTACATAACCAAAATCAGCATCGGCCATTTCTCCCGGGCCATTGACGATACAGCCCATAATGGCAATCTTTACTCCTTTTAAATGATTGGTAACTGAACGAATTTTTGCTGTTGTTTCCTGCAAATCAAATAAAGTGCGTCCGCAACTGGGGCAACTGATATATTCTGTTTTGGATATTCTTGTTCGTGTTGCCTGAAGGATTGAGAAAGCAGTATTGTTGATGAACTGTTCTACTGTTTGATTACTGAGATAATTTCTACCCGATGCATTTAACGGCGATTCACTGGAGGCAGCGGCTTCATAACTTTTACTACCCATGCCGAGACAAACACCATCGCCTAATCCATCTAATAGTAATCCCCCTGTTTCTATTGCATAATGAATTAAGTGTTCATCACTGGTTTGTCCGTTACTGTCACAAATCAACACAACCGGGTTTTTAATATTCCGGTTCATCAGCTCAATCATCATCCTGCGAACTGATTGCAGCGCATTTTTATTGGCACTGCTCAAACATAATACAACAGATGAATCATTAGCCACAGATTCCAGGTAAGTATAATCATTGACCGGTGTTTCATCATTGTAACAATCAATCATTACAAAGTTTAATTCCTTGCTGGTAATTTCTGCTTCGGTAAATCCTTTATCCGAAAATATGGGGAAGTATTTTGTTTTATCTACTGCACTTAACCAGGCATTGGGGTAAACAATCACCTTTAATGTTCCGGGCAAAGCAAAGTTTAATAATTGATGCCCAGTGAAAATATAATCTGCCGCCGCATCACCAATTGTCCATTTATCAGTGGCTTCATCATAAGTATAGCCAACATTTTTTAAATCTGCCGGAGTTATATTTTGAATACGGCTCAAATCTGCCACTACCACAGGCACATGTTTATCACCAATATTATCTACCGCAAATGTTTCTCTTCGTTTGTAAGTAAACGGGTCGTAGCTTATTTTTTCAACAGCCGGAACTTTTTGATTCGAGTTAGTATTGAAGGAATATCGCTTCACCAAATCCTTACATACCGGTATCTCAAACTCCGGGTCTTCCGTTAATGAAACACGGATGGTATCACCAATTCCATCTTCTAACAAGGTACCAATATCCACCATTCCAATAGCGGTATCGCCATAGCGGCTCATAATTCTGTCGCTCAGTGAACCATGATTTGTACCGATACGCATAGCCGTACCATATTCTTTACAAATTTTTACGAGTGGGGTAAACCTTTCTCTTATTCTTTCTATCTCTTCCAGGTAATCGGCATCGCTGTATTCAATGAGTTCAAATTTTTTCTTGTCAACATAGTTGCCTGGGTTCACTCTTACTTTCTCTACTATTCTTGCGGCTATCTCTGCTGCATTGGGAGTAAAGTGAATATCTGCTACCAGAGGTGTTTTATATCCACGTTTGCGTAATTCATTTTTTATGTTGAGTAAGTTCTCTGCTTCTTTCTTTGACGGAGCAGTAATACGTACCAGTTCAGCACCAGCTTCAATACATCGAATGGATTGTTCTACTGTACCGATGGTATTCATGGTATCAGTAGTGGTCATCGTTTGTACACGAATGGGATTGAAATTGCCCAGCAGCAAATCACCAATCTTTACTTCTTTGGTGGCTAGCCGCTTATATTCAGTTAAGGATGGAGTATATAATTGCATGATTAAACAAACTTTTCAATAAGACACACTCAAAGGAGTGAGTTACTGTGCAAAATAACAACAAAAAAGCCCCGTAAGTTCGGGGCTTTTCATATTGTTTTAAAAGAAATTAATATTCTACTTTAAAAGCCATTGCATCCAGGTTGGCGAATATTTGTTTGAAAGTAGTGGCTATTGTTACTGTCTTTTTATCATCAGATAATTTTGCATTAACACCTTCTACTTTTTTTGCTGCCTTTGGTAACTCAATAACAGTGCTAAAGCTCATATCGCCCATCATTGGCGCCATTTTTTTGAACATCTGTAAATCTTCGTTTGTCTCCAGTGCTTTCATAGCCGCTGCTTTATCTTTTACCACATAAGATAAAGAATTAGCGGTGGCTTTAAATTCATAATAATCTTTGAAAGGATTAGCGTTGCCTTTTGGAGCCCCCATCTTTGGGGTTAAATCCATACCATGTGTTCCCTCCTCTGCGGGTTTATCCTCTTTTTTATCATTCAATTTTTCCATTGCCTTTGTTTTGCCCACCATTTCCTGTAAGTTGGTACGCAAATAAGAAAGCTGGGAAGCATTTTTAAATAATGCATCCATAACTATTTTCATTTCTCCTTTATCGGTATCAACATGTGCTAATATTTTTCCTGTACGTAAGATTTCTTTTTCTTCTGCAGTCAGTGTAGTAGAAGTATCAGCATAATCTTTGAAATAAATGACCGTATCCTTTTTTTCTAATTTTTTCTTCTCATCACCACCAAAGGCGCTGAGCATACTTATCATCTTACCCATATCCATGGTAACCTGATAAGTACCACTTCCATCTTCTTTAAGAGAAATTTTTTCTTCTGAATCAATACAAGCCGTAAAGCAAATAGTTAAGGCTATAACAAAAAGGTATAATAATTTCTTCATGGCATTTTAACTTTTGAGCAGCAATGATACGTATTAAAAAAGATAAAATAGTTACCAATCTTTTTCCGGCTGTTTGGGAACGCCTGCTCTTTGTTTAGCTACTTTTTGCTGTACCTGTTTTTCCTTTTCCCGGAGTGACTGAAGATATTGCTCTACCTGTTTTTGGGTAAGTTTACTTTTTTGAGGTTTGGGTTCCTGTTGCTGTTGTTGTTGCTGCTGCTGCGATTGCTCTTTCTTTTGATCCGGTTTTTGCTGTTCCTTTTGTTGCTGTAAAGCCTTTTGCAGATTTTGCCTGGCTTCTTCATCATCCGGATTAATGCGCAGCGCATTCTTATAGGCCTCTATACATTCTGGTAATTTTTTTTGTTGCTGTAAAGAAACACCTTTGTTATAATACGCTTTTGCTTTTAGCCCTTTATCCGCATCTTCCAGTGTATTATCATAGGCTTTTTCAGCTTCTTCTAATTTTTTTGTCTTATATAAAGCATTCCCAAGGTTATAAGTAGCCTGGGGCGTTTTCTTTTTATCAGCCGATTTTTTATACTCTTCTGCTGCTTTTTCATACTCCTGCTTCTTATAAAGAATATTTCCTTTTTGCAGGTTCTGTTTTTCCTGCGCAAAGAGTACCTGCATAATTAAGAAGGAAGATAATATGGTAACTAGTTTTTTCAGGCTATGTTTACTTTACGTTCCGCAATAAAAGGATCAATTAATAAAAGTAATATTACAATGGCAACTAACCATTGAAAGTATGTTTCATAACTAAGATAGGCCTTATCTGTAATTTCTTTCTCTCCAATAGAATCAACCTGGGCCACGAGGTTGTTTACAATTGCATCCGTATTAGAATATAATTGATAAATCCCTTTTCCGGCTGCAGCAATCTGCTGCAGTTCA
>JACPOD010000117.1 GCA_016185185.1 Sphingobacteriales bacterium
AATTTTCTTCCGGCTTCTTTAAAAATAAAGAGCAAGAACAACTCTGGACACAACAACAAAAGGAATTGCTTTTGGAAAGTAAAACGACTGAAGTGATTGAAAATATTATCAGGCTTAGTGGCCCAAAAAATAAAGCAGCGGGAAGGGAAGGCTACAGAACGATGCTATGAAATCCTAGAACCGGTAACATAAAATATCGAATATTGAACAGGGAATAACGAATGATGAAGTAAAACATCTTTTTGACCAGCAACAAGTAACCAGTAACCAGCAACGAGCTACCACTCTGGCACTTTTATTGACGCATATAGCCTTCACCTGAAAACAGTAGGAATTTTGCTGTTATGGTGTTATTTTGTCACAGATTAGATTATATGAATACTATGAAGTTTTATGTGAAGCCAGAAGATGAAATGGAGTTTATGCCCATCATTCCGCTGAATGAAGGGGACAATGAGAATGCAGATGAAAGCCCCATCCCGGCTGAGTTACCTGTGTTACCGTTGCGTAATACGGTATTGTTTCCGGGGGTGGTTATTCCTATTACAGTAGGCAGGGATAAATCAATTAAGGCGGTAAACGATGCTTACAGGGCTGACAAATTGATAGGTGTGGTAGCGCAAAAAGACAGTGCCGTAGAAGATCCCACTGTTTCTGACCTGGAAGATATTGGGACGGTGGCAAAAATTGTAAAACAAATTAAAATGCCCGATGGTGGCACTACCATCATCATCCAGGGACGCCGCCGTTTTAAAATTGACCGCATCACCAGCGAAGACCCTTATTTTAAAGCCCAGATAAAAATACTGGAAGACGGGCTGGTGGAAAACGATGAACATTTTACAGTGCTTTCAAGTTCCATAAAAGAACTGGCATCGCAGATCATCAATCTTTCTCCCAATCTTCCGGCGGAAGCGGGTATCATCTTAAAAAATATTGAGAACCCTTCTTTCCTTATTCATTTTGTAAGCAGCAACCTCAGCAGCGACCTGGTGGAAAAACAAAATTTGCTGGAGATAAATAATATCAGTCACCGGGCAGAAAGATTATTGCAACTGCTGCAAAAAGAACTGCAGTATGCTGAATTAAAAAACGAGGTTACTACTAAAACAAAAACGGAACTTGATAAACAACAGAAAGAATATTTTCTGCAGCAGCAATTAAAAAGCATTAAAGAAGAGTTAGGTGGCGACAGCAATGAACGGGAAGTAAAAGAGATGCAGAAAAAGGCGGAGACGAAAAAGATGAGTGAGGCGGCCAAGGAAATGTTTAAGAAAGGCATTGAGAAATTAGAAAGGATGCACCCGAGTACGCCGGATTATTCGGTGGTATATAACCACCTCGATCTGCTCCTCGATCTGCCATGGGAAGAATACACAGAAGATAATTATGATTTGAAACGGGCCAAAAAAGTTTTGGACGTTGATCATTACGGAATGAATAAAATAAAAGAAAGGATACTGGAATATCTTGCCGTATTGAAATTGAAAGGCGATATGAAGAGTCCTATACTTTGTTTTGTGGGTCCTCCGGGTATTGGTAAAACATCGTTGGGAAGAAGTATTGCCAATGCATTGGGCAGAAAATATGTACGCCTGAGTTTGGGTGGCCTGCATGATGAAAGTGAAATACGTGGTCACCGTAAAACGTATATTGGTGCCATGCCGGGAAGGATATTACAATCGCTCCGTAAAATAAAAACCTCAAACCCCGTAATGATACTGGATGAGGTGGATAAAGTAGGAAATGATTTTCGTGGCGATCCTTCCAGTGCATTGCTTGAAGTGCTGGACCCGGAACAAAACCATTCTTTCTATGATAATTACCTCGAGTTAGAATACGATCTATCTAAAGTATTGTTTATTGCTACGGCTAATGATCTTAATACCATTCAGCCTGCCCTGCGTGACCGGCTGGAAATTATTGACCTGAGTGGTTATGCTGTGGAAGAAAAAATACAGATCGCCAAACGTCACCTCGTTCCCAAGCAAAGAGAATTGCACGGCGTTGACAAGATCAATTTTAAACTGAGTGATAAAGTGCTTCAAAAAATTATTGAAGACTATACGAGGGAAAGTGGCGTACGTGAATTAGACCGTATGCTGGCTTCTGTTATGAGAGCAGAGGCAAAAGAATTTGCATTAAAAGGGAAAGTAAAAACGAATATCGCTGAAAAAGATATTGAAAAGATATTAGGGAAACCAAAATACAGTAACGACCTGTACAAAACGGCTAATATGCCGGGTGTGGCAGTAGGACTGGCGTGGACGTATGTTGGTGGTGATATTTTATTTATTGAAACTTCTTTAAGTGATGGAAAAGGGGAGTTGAAGTTAACCGGTAACCTTGGTAATGTGATGAAGGAAAGTGCCAGTACTGCATTGAGTTATTTGCAGGCCAATGCAAAAAAATCGGGTATTGATGCCGCTATGTTTGATAAAAAGAATATTCATATACACGTACCGGAAGGGGCTGTACCGAAAGATGGACCCAGTGCCGGTATTACCATGATGACGGCAATTTGCAGCGCCTTTACGGGAAGAAAAGTAAAACCCTATTTGGCGATGACGGGTGAAATAACACTTCGTGGACAAGTATTACCGGTTGGTGGAATTAAAGAAAAAATTCTGGCTGCTAAACGGACAGGTATTAAAGAAGTGATCCTTTGCCAGCAAAATGAAAAGGATGTGGAAGAGATCAACACCGAGTATATAAAAGGCATGAAGTTTCACTATGTAAAAACAATGCAGCAGGTGCTGGACCAGGCATTGGTTTAATTTTTTATAAAGATCAAAGTTTAAAGATTAAACAAGTAAATAAAAAGTTTACAGTAAAAAAACCAACGCATCTTCCTGTTGT
>JACPOD010000112.1 GCA_016185185.1 Sphingobacteriales bacterium
AATCCAAAAATACTGCCCGCAGCCTTCCCGCTTACATGAGAAAGTTTCCTGAACGCTTCCCGTGCATGCACATTGGAAATATGTACTTCTACCACAGGTGCTTTAATGGCCGCAATAGCATCTCCGATAGCAACAGAAGTATGTGTATATCCTCCGGGGTTTAAAATAATTCCATCATAGTCATATCCCACCCGTTGCAATTCATTGATTAATTCACCTTCTACATTACTTTGATAGTACGTAAAACTAACTTCGGGAAATTTTGCATTCAATTCCTCCAAATAAGATTCAAATGGCTTGTTGCCATAAATATCTGTTTCCCTCTTTCCAAGCAAATTAAGATTGGGACCGTTAATGATAGCTATGCGTTTCATAACACTAATATAAGCAAGAGAAAAGAAAAATGCGAAGATTACTATTTGGATTTAACCCGTAACCGGTAAATTAAAGCAGGTGCATACGTAATATAACTGTAACGGGCCTTTTCATCCAAATAGAAAAGTGAGACCCGTAAATCATATTCCCCGGTCTTTTTGGGCCGAAAAGTATAACTGTAGTAATGCTTTCCGGAAGATAATTTTCCTCTTTCCACCACCTGGTTATCTAAACTTTCCAATGCCACATGACTTACTTCTTTTGTAGTGTAAAATTTAAACTGTATGGTATCCCCTACTTTTTTATCAATAAATAATTGAAGGGGGTAAACATTGGTGATCTCGTTTGCAAAATATCCTTCATCTATAAAAGGCCAGTTACAAAATTGGTTGGCTGTTACAGTGGTATCCAGCAATTGCCATTGTGGTTTTAAGGGGAGGTGTTTATAAATAAAAATCCGGGGATCGGCAAGAAAGTATTTTTCATTACGGCTTTTATGGTATTCACCTGTTGCATAATCCGTGTACCCGCTTCCCCAGGTAGCATCAATCAGCTTCCATTCACCATTGAGTTTTACTGCATTCCAGGAATGATCATTGGATAATTTTAAAGGATCTAAAACAATATCTGAATACAAACTTCTGCCGGTACCATCAATCGTTACACATTCAATTCCAAATTTCTTACAGAAGTATTCCATTAAATTAGCATACCCGCTGCACAATGCCTCACCGGATTGAAGCAATGAAGTAATATCTTTAGGCCGGTATGTACGGTCAGTAACAGCTTTATAATTATAGCTGATATTTTCTGATATCCAGTAAAAAGCCGCTCTTACCTTATCCTCACCAGCAGTAAACTTCTTATTAACAGCATCAATAAACTTATCTAAGTCCTGCTGGCTATTTATTTTATGCGGGTAATTTTTTACAAAAGCATCTGCCTTTAAAAAATGATCTCCCTGCTTTGGAAAAGCAACAGTAGCAATTGAAAAGATGGTAATAATGAAGCTTACTAATTTTTTCATCCTGATAAAACTATACAAATATAAATGCAGTAGCCTCCGCTTTATTGGAAAGAAAACGTTAAAGCAATCTTATGCTGATAAATAGTCTGTTAATTGGAAGCAAGTTTTATCATCCCGATAAAGTCATCAAACAAATACCGGCTGTCATGCGGGCCGGGTGTACTTTCAGGATGGTATTGAACAGAAAAAGCAGGCCTGTCTTTTAAGCGGATACCTTCAATACTGTTATCATTCAAATTTACATGTGTTATTTCTACATTGGCTGCTTTACGCACCGCTTCCGGATCAACACCAAAACCATGATTTTGTGTGGTGATCTCACACAAACCCGTAATAATATTTTTTACAGGATGATTTAACCCCCTGTGACCATGGTGCATTTTAAAGGTGGAAATATCATTGGCCAAAGCCAGTAACTGGTGACCCAAACAAATGCCAAAAGTAGGTTTGTTTTCTTTTAAAACATCCTTCACTGTTTTAATAGCATAATCCATTGCTGCAGGATCTCCCGGGCCATTAGAAATAAAATATCCTTTGGGATTAAATGCTTTTAATTCATCAATACTTGTTTTGGCGGGAAATACTTTTACATAAGCTCCTCTTTCAACCATGCACTGGATGATATGCTCTTTCGTTCCAAAATCAAGCACTGCAATACGTATGGGAGAATTTTCATCACCTAATGTATAAGCTTCTTTAGTGCTCACAATGCTGGCTAATTCCAATCCATCCATGGAAGGCACTTTGGCTAATTCTGCTTTCAGTTGCGCTACATCTGTAATTTCCGAAGAGATGATACAGTTCATGGCCCCTTTGGTACGCACATGCGTAACCAAGGCCCTTGTATCCACATCTTCAATAGCCACTATGTTTTGCTCTTCCAGGTATTGTTGTAACGATTTATCGGCGAAGTAGCGGGAATACTTTTCTTCCAGGTTGCGGCCAATCATTCCACGGATCTTTACGCCACGGCTTTCCACATCCTTTGCATAAGTACCATAGTTGCCCACATGCACATTGTTCATAATAACAACCTGGCCGTAATAGCTGGGATCAGTAAACACTTCCTGGTAGCCGGTCATACCGGTATTGAAACACAATTCGCCGGAAGTGGTACCAATTTTTCCAAAAGCTTTACCAAAAAATACATTGCCATCTTCCAGAACGAGAATGGCTGTTTGTTGAGGTGTGGACATTTTTTAAAAGAGATTTTGCAAAGAAACGGAAATATCAAATGGGAACCCTCATCAATTGTCCACAAATTTTTAGAACGAATTAGACTAACGTCAATTAGTTATCAGTAAATTCTCTCTTATATCAATCAGACTTTAAACTTATTTTGTCACCCTTGTCGAAGGGTTGTTCGGCATTTGTAATACTGCTCATCAGGGCTTCGACAAGCTCAGCCTGACAGACACTAAAGAATGATTTAATCTCTAATTGGTATTAATTGTAAATTGAAATAAAAACATGAAGCAATTGCTAATACTATTAATTGGTTTATCACCATTATTTGCCCAAAGCCAGTCAGCCGCCGAAACAGCAATAAGAACTACGATGAACAATCAAATAAAATACTGGAACGAAGGCAATCTCGAAGCCTTCATGCAGGGCTACTGGAAAAGTGACTCAATAATGTTTATTGGCAGTCATGGTATAACCTACGGATGGCAGAATACATTAGACAGTTATAAAAAAGGATACCCTGACACGGCAGCGATGGGCAAATTAAACTTTAACCTGCTTGAAGTAAAACGTTTATCAGCCATCTATTTCTTTGTAACGGGCAAATGGCATTTAACAAGAAGTATTGGTGACGCAGAGGGATATTTTACATTGTTATTTCAGAATGTTAAGAATAAGTGGGTGATTGTGAAAGATCATAGTAGTTAGGTTAAATCGTCTTTTATACTTATTTGCTTAAATAATTCCGATTTATTATTTTTGAGTAACCAATACTTATTTATATGGCTTACTCAATAGAACTTTCATCAATTGAAGTTGCAGAGTTAAAGAGATTAAGGCGCAGTGAAAAAGATGGCAAAATACTTCGCCGATACCAATGTATATGGATGGTACATGAAGGTCTTCCCAAAAAAGAAATAGCATCAACACTTGGCGTTAATATAGATACGGTAACAGACTGGATTAAGCTGTTTAATACAAACAGGTTAGGCGGCTTAAGCAAACTGCATTATGAAGGCAGGAGGCCATCGGCTCTCGATGCCATTAAAGACTTACTGATAAAGCATATCAGGGAGCAATCCATCAGCAAACTTTCTGACCTACAGGTTTTTTTAGAAGCCAACCATTCAATTGCAGTGGAACATAGTTGGTTAAGCCGCTATTGTAAAAAAAACTCCATTGCTCTTATAAAAAAACAAGGCTGATACCAGGGAAAATCCCATCAGAACAAATACAGGAATCATTCATACAATTGATGGATCAGCTCTACAAATGCGCCTGTAACGATGACAGGGAAGTATTACTGCATTTAGACCCTATTCACCAGGCACACAACAATGAAAATGATTAAGCCTGGCAACCAACAGGGATTGCAGGCACTAAAAAAGTGCTGGCCAATACTGGAGGGAAACGGCTCAGTATTATTGGAGCAGTTAATCCGGTAACTTTTTAACCAACCATTATGCTAACAGAAGAAAATTGTTGTGCAGAAGTAATAGAAGCATTTTTAGCTAAAATAAAAAACCGGTACTTCAATGCAACCTGTATCTGCATTATTTTTGATAATGCAAGATACCAGCGCAGTAATCTTGTACAACAAAAAGCAGCAACATTGGGCATCGACCTTGTTTACTTACCGCCCTATAGGCCAAACTTAAACTTAATAGAACGTCTATGGAGATACTTTAAAAAGAAAGTAATAAAGAATAAGTTTTATGCGGATTATACTTCCTTCGAAAATGCTGTTGATACTTTTTTCCAAACATGTAAGGACAGATGGTGGATATGAAATCTTTATTGAATTTTAAATTCAGAATTATTAAAGCAAATAAATATATAATCATTTTGACAGAGGGCAGCATGCTGCTACACAAGATAAAAAGCCCTTTGCTACAGATAAGCTGTATTATAAGGCGCAGGCTGATTACTATGTATGCCCCATGGGTCAGCACATGCTCAATGCAGGTACCATCATCAAAAAAACGAAAACGGGTTTTACACAAACCATTACAAAATACAGTGCAGCTAATTGCAGCAACTGTCCGCTCAATAGCAGTTGCCATAAATCAAAAACAAACAGGGTTATCGAAATCAATCATACACTCAATGCCTTAAAAAAAGAAGCTGAAGAAAAACTGCAAAATGAGATGGGTATCTACCACAGAAAAAAAAGAGGTGCGGGATGTGAGGGCACTGAAAAAGTCATTTAAGACTTATTAACAAAGGGGAGTAAAAAGACGAAAGTTTTTATACTCCCCTTTTGTATTTTGTATCAGATTCAAAAACTTAATGTAGATGCTGATACAACAGGTAGAATTTCAATTTA
>JACPOD010000113.1 GCA_016185185.1 Sphingobacteriales bacterium
AGGAACTGATTGCTCTATTAGTAAACAAACTAAGTTCCACTGTTCGTTGGTTCTATCCATGAACGGCAAGCTCAGCATCAATTAAATGAACTCAAAGAACTAATTTTACACTTATTCACACTTTTGAGATAAGCTGTAATAATTAATTCATAAACTCGATGTAAAGCTTAGCCTACACCTTTCTTTTCGAAATTTATTGCCACTAAATTTCATAGTTAATTTAAAACTTCATTCCCAGCAAAGTATCCTCCCGGGCAATGAGAATGGGTAGGGACGTTGTGTGTTCGAAGACAGGAATCCAATAACTTTACGGTATGCCTGTTCAATGAAGGATGCCCAATCAATTATCTGTATATTTCAGCAAAACAGTATATTCAGAGAAAGCAGGGTGTATATGCAGTAACAGGTTATGCGGATTTACTGGAAATAGATTTGAGTAAATGATTAGCACCATACTCCGAATGCGCAACGTCCCGGCCGGCACACAGTACCTGTGGGAGACGCTGGGAAATAAAAGAAAGCAGAAAGGAATGGAGGCCTGAGTTAATGAAAAAAACGGGGAATGAGACCGGTTTTAAATTTTGTTACACTGCAATTCGCTGAATGACTGCTGTAACATAAGGCGTAAGCACTTTTACATCATGGTGTTTGTATAAGGGAATATTTAAATAACCACCCGGACCAAGTTTTATAACATCATCACCTATATAACATTCGCACTCACCTTCCAGTACAATAAAACTCTCGTACACATCTTCATGTACTTCATCAGGGTAATTGGCTTTTGTTTTGATAAGTGTTTGCGTTATTTTGCCATCATTTCGTATTACCTGCGCAAATACATCCTCCTTCATTTCGGCAGGTAACAGCGGATGTATTGCTTTAAGCCAGTTTTTATAATCGCTGTACTGGTTTATTATTGGAGTGTTATCTGCCGTAAAATTTTTTTCGTGATCAAGGTTTTCAATTACCTGCCATATTTCTTTTTTTAACGCATCCGGTGGTACGTAGGAGTGGTTTACAGAAAAGCCCTGCATTGCTTCTTCGTTGGTGGCTAACTCTGCTGCAATTTCAGGGTATTGTTTTGCCATTTGCCTTACTGCTTCCCTTTCGCTTTCAGTTAAAACACCCAGCCAGTATTCCTGCAAAATGCCACTGTTGATATAGTCCGTTATATTCATAGTTTACAACTGGTTTCTTAAAGTTAATAATGCTTGTCGTGTCCTTGTCTTCACTGTGCCTAACGGAATGTTTAATAATTCTGCTACTTCCTGCTGCGTATGTCCCTTAAAATATAAAAGTTCAATTACCTGTCTGTATTTTGTTTCCAGTTTCAATGCCAGTTGGCGGATTCCTATTACATCGGTATTATGAACTGAGCTATGCCCATCCGCATCAAAAGCGTCACTACTTTTATTTTGCTGCCATTGTTTATACTGGTTGCTCCTTAAATAGTCTATCCCGGTGTTACGGGCTATATTAAGCATCCAGGTAAATATTGTACCCTTGCTGTCGTCGTAACTGTCTAAGTTCTTCCAGATTTTTACAAACGTATCCTGCAACAGGTCTTCTGCAATTTTAAAATCATCTACAATCCGTATAAGGATGCCGTACAGTGCGGACGAATACCGTGAATAGATAAACTCAAAACCTTTGCGGGCATCTTGTTTTACAAGCAGCCTCAGCTCAACCGGGGAAATATTCCTTGGCTCGGTCATTTGGTTGTTTACTGGTTTACTTTGATTCAATATAGCTTTGGCCCCATACATTGCCGGATGGTTTAATATAAAAACGGGGGATGGGCGGTTTGAATTTCTTAAAGGTCAGTTTTTTTTAAAAACTGGCAAAGCAGGAATAAAAACCAGCTAAAACGACGAAGTAAGGGTTGGGTTCCTGAAATTTGCAAACCATAAACTATTTCGTTACCTGATAAACAAATTAAAAATATGCTGAATCCTGTAGTAAAGAAAAATGACAAGCAGGCAAGACTGCTGATAGGTATTGTGTCCTTTGTGGTATTTGCTGCTGTGGTTGCATTAGGTGCTATAAAACTGGATGTTGATCTGGGTTTTGATGCGCATGTGTTTGCAAAAATTAATGCCATTTTAAATTCCATAGTAGCCGTTTTATTACTGGCGGCTCTGCTTGCAGTAAAGCAAAGAAAACTATTGCTTCATAAAAGAATCATGCTGACAGCAATTGTTTTATCCGTTTTATTCCTGGTTTCTTATATCTGTCACCATTTATTTACAGGAGATACAAAATACGGTGGAGAGGGAACGATACGGTATGTTTACTTTTTTATTTTGACCACACATATATTTTTAGCCGCTGTTATCCTTCCTTTTATTTTATTTACTGCATACCGTGCTTTGATTGCGGAATGGCCGGGGCATAAAAAAATTGCCCGTATAACATGGCCCATCTGGTTTTATGTAGCTGTTACAGGGGTAGTGGTGTATCTGCTTATCAGTCCTTATTACTAAATTAGAGCATGGAAAAAAAGAATGGCCCGGTCAGGGCATTGCAAATTATTTTCATGGCCATGCTTTACGGACAAATTTTATTTGCCATACTTGCTATTGCACTGGTAAAAGCATGGTTAATGAAACCGGTAGAGGATGTTAATACAGAAAAAATTTATGAAGTGTTTTGCCTGGTTATGGCAGTGACATCAACCCTGCTTGGTTTTGGATTGGCGAAGAAAAAACTGGAACAGGCTCCAACAATTGTTTCCTTAAAAGGAAAGTTTGAACTATATCGTTCAGCTTCTATAACAAAATTTGCTATGATAGAAGCAGGAACATTGTTGTGTCTTATATTTTACCTGCTGAGTACAAAATGGAGTTTTTGGGTAGCAGCCATAATACTGATTTTTGTATTTATGTCGCAAAACCCCATCCGGCAAAGAATAAAAACAGAACTCAATGTGGATGATGCTGAAGTGGATGAGATGAATACGTTATAAACCCAATTCTGTTGCAGGATCCCAAAAGTATTTTTCAAAATCAACAATACTGTCTTTTTTTATTTTAATACCTTCTTTTAGTAATAATGCTTCCATTTTGGACGGGGGATTAAAATGTGCTTTACCACTCAGCATTCCTAAGCGGTTTACCACACGATGTGCCGGAACTGAAGGTGTAATTAAATGGGAACCATTCATAGCCCATCCCACCATTCTTGCAGAAGATTTTGTGCCAAGATAATTGGCAATGGCCCCATACGAAGTAACTCTTCCCCTTGGAATTTGACGCACCACATCATACACATCCGCAAAAAAAGATTCCCCTTTTATTCTTTTGCCGGTGAGTGGATCTGTTTGTACTGATTTTTTTACAGGGATTTTTTTACTAACCGTTTTCTTTTTCATGCTGTCTTAAAGATACTAATTCACTTCTTTTTGGCTCGGGTACATTTCTGTAATTATAAGGGCAATTAACGCACCCGTTTCCACAACAGTTTCCTTTTTCCAAATGGTATTTGGCAGTAAGCACCATATAGCCCAGTTCATTGTAGTAAAAATCTTCTCCCTCAACCAGTTTTTTCTTCATCAAATACTCTTTGTTTTAATTGTTCTTCGTTTTGGGGAATTATTTCCGGTAACCTGAATTGTAAATAAAATATCTGGCTGCTTTGAGCAATATCAAGCCCTTCATAATGTGTTTTTATCTTCAACACTTCATCAATATCGTTATCCGAATACACATTTTCTAAATCTTTAACCAGTATCAGCTCAAAAAGTTCAATTACAGTTTTAGTAAAATGATATAATTGTGGCGAATCGGTTTTTAAATGAATGGTTCCGCCAGGTTTAAGAAACTGCTGATAAAGCCGTAAGAATTTTGGGTGTGTAAGCCGCTTTTTGAATTTACCCGTTCTTAGCTGCGGATCAGGAAAAGTGAGCCAGATCTCTTCCACTTCACCCGAAGCAAAATATTCAGCAATACGATCAATTTGTGTGCGGAGAAAAGCTCCGTTCGTTAAACCTTCATCTAAACATTTTTTGGCACCAATATAAATTCGGTTTCCTTTTATATCAATCCCGATAAAATTTCTTTGGGGATACAGGCGGGACAGGCCAACGGTATATTCTCCTTTACCACAGGCAAGCTCAAGTGTTACAGGATTCTCATTTTTTAAAAAAACATTCCATTGTCCTTTTATTTCTTTTGGAAATTCCAGCACATTGGGAAATTCCTTTATAGCTGCGAACCGTATTAATTTTTTTTGACCCATGGGCCGCAAAGATAACTATTGCTTACGGCTGAGTGGATATGCAATTTTTTAAAAGCCGCAGAAATTGTACATTCAAAAAAATATTTGGCATGAGAAAAATGTTTATTGCAGCAGTACTGCTGACGGGTATTCAATTAACAGCGCAGGAGCTTCCTGAAAATTTTCAGTCATTACTGCAGCAGGCAGAGCCTGAACTGATCAACTGGCGCCA
>JACPOD010000110.1 GCA_016185185.1 Sphingobacteriales bacterium
AATTTGTGATAAGAGCGGCTGTCCGGCAAAACTTCTACCTTTATCCATACGGTTTGTTTTTGTGTAGTAACTCAAACATAACCATTATGGGTGGTTCGAAAGAACTGCCCTTTTATTTATATTTTAGTCGGACAATAGTGTTAATTTTTCATTACTTGCAATGAACTTCGTTTATTGTCTATTACTGTTTCCAGTATATAAATACCATTTGAAAGATCCCCCAATCCTTCAAGACTAAGAATGTTTGGCCCATCTGAACCCCTGAACAATTGCTTTTTAATTAACAGCCCGCTGCTATTATACAAAGTCAATACAACCTGACCTGCATTGACAAGTCTTACTTCTACTTTTATCTGGTCACGGAATGGATTAGAAAGAATACTGAATGATTTCACGCCAGGTACTTCCAATGCAATAACCTGTGTATAACGGGATGAACCATCTGTGTTTACCAGTTTGGTTCTGTAATAATAAATAGCACTGGTATTAATAGCAGCTTTATCAAAGTTTTTATACCTGTTTATATAACCCTGATTAGATGCAGCATCTCTTGCAATTGTTGTAAAATGAATGCCGTCTGTGCTTTTTTCTAACTCATAATACTTAAGGTCAGTTTCATGTTGAGAAGTTAATTCCAGTGTATTTATCTCACCGGAGTTAAACCCGGTAAAAGTTACCACTACCGGTGCGGTTAAACCACTGTAGCGATCGCTTTTAAAAACACCCTTACCGTGAGTAGCTGCAATTATTTTATTATCAGCTGTTGCCTGTAAATCCATTACCAGGGTTGCATCCCAAAATCCATTGTTATAATCAATCCAGGTGTTTCCTCTGTCGGGGCTTACATACACTCCAAAGTCGCAACCTGCATATAATATCTGCGGATCAACAGGATCGATCAATATAGCATTGAATGGAATGTCTGGAAGACCCGTACCTATACTTGTCCAATTATCACCACCGTTACCAGTTACATAAATATGCGAAGTCCCAAAACCTCCCAATACAACAAAAACACTATCATCATTAGTGGGACTTATTGCAAAATCCATTACAAACCTGTCTGGCAATGTCCCCTTAATACTCGGGTAGGGCACTGAAAACGGATTAGTGCTTTTAAAAACATTGGGTTGCCCCGTTACCCACAAAAAATCATTCGTAGTGTTTTGAGCAAATGGAGAAGTAGAAACATAAATTTTGTTTTGATTTAACGGTGAAACAGCCAGAGCAATCCCCGTTTTGTGCTGTTGTTCAATATAGTTTGTTGCAGAAGAAAATGAAGTATTCGTCCACGAACCACCCGCATTGGTGGATATATGCATATTGTCACTGGCACAATACATGTAATTAGGATTGGATTTACTAATGGCAACTGGGGCCATAAATGCTGTTCTGTCATCTGCGCTAAAAGCCCAACTGCTCATAACAGAACTAAAAGATCCGGTAACTCCTGTAGTAGACCGCCTAACACTTTTTGCATCGTTAGATGCTAATATTGTTGTTCCGTTAGGGGCAATTAAGCAGGGACCACCATCACCTCCAAAAGCAGTTGACCATGTGCTGCCATTAAATCGTACAACACCATTATCCTGAAGACCGCCAATCATAATATTAGGATCTGTTGGATGTGTGGCAAAGGACGCATAAAATTGAGTAGCTGCTAACCCATTATTAATACTGCTAAAAGAAGTGCCTCCATTAGTGCTTTTATAAATCCCCCCGTCGCAGGCAATATAAATGACATTACTGTTATTGGGGTCAAATTTCACATCGTGTATATCTGAATGTACATTACTACCAATAGTACTTCTTGTTCCGTTTCCGGATGTTGTGGAATTTGAACTATACCGGTAGAGCGAAACCCCACCCATTACAAACTGGTTCAGGTTGGATGGGTTGATCGCAACATCATGAGAAAACCAATATTGGTATTGACAATGATGTGATGAATTTTTTGCAATCCACGATGTTCCAAAATTTGTGGACATATATATTTCGTTCAATGTAGAATTATCATTTCTTCCAATACTGGCTACTAAGCGGGTGGAACCTGCATTATCCAGGCGGATGAAACCATTAAATGATGCAGGTAACCCAGATGTGATCTTTGTCCAGCCTGGTGTGGCACTGTTTCCGTCTGTACATCTGTAAATTCCTTTATCTGCATTTACCATATTACCAACACCAACAACAATCTGATTAGTATTAGATGGGTTAATGGCCACATCTGTTACATATGTTTTGTTTAATATTTTACTCCAGTTATCACCTGCATCTGCACTTTTGTATAAACCATCTGTTGCACAGGCATAAATAATATTATTATTAGTAGGGTCAAATTCCAGCATTTGTATTCCAAACATTTCAGGTGTTTTTTTATTTAAAACCTGTGACCAAGTAACTCCTCCATCAATACTCTTAATAATACCGATACCATATGTTCCCCGTGTTTTCCATACATTAAAACCAGTGTTTGATGTATCAACCCTGTATACCTCACCGGTACCTGCGTAAATGATTTTAGAATTGTAAGGATCGATAATGATGGAAGAAACACCAAGAACCGGGAGGTTAGTAATTACCGGCACCCAGCTTGATCCCCCATTAATTGATTTCCATATACCACCACTTGCAGAGCCTGCCCATAAATTATTGCTGTTAGCAGGATCAACAGCTATACAAAGAATCCTTCCACCAATTGTAACACTGGGTCCAAGGGAAGTCCAATTAGCTGCAGAAGCTGTTCCCGCTATTCCCAGTGCAGCATTATTATTTATATTTTTGAATTGTTGAAACTGTTTCCATGCCTTCTTATATTTTTCATTAAGATTATTTGGATCGGGATAAGCCCTTGCCTGAAACCACATTTCCATTTGCTTGTCAGCCGCAGATTCTTTTTCCTCAAACAATTGTTCTTCCTGTTGATTTAAATACACAAATAGGTGTGGTTGGATATGTATATAAAACAAAAAATAAACTGACACAAAAAAAAGACACACACCTGTGAGCATGAAAAATTTTTTCATAATAAGCAGTTTTAAAACCTAATTTACAATATTGATTTAAGCTGCAAAAAAAACACCTGCGTATTGTAAAGAAATTTTTAAAAAAATTTCTTTGTATGTATTTATACTTATTAAAGTATCTTAAACATAGATGACACAAGATAGCTTTGGCAAAAAGAAGGATTTAATTTTTCCTGGTTTCAGGTATTTTTTTAATCCACTTGTAATGCAAGTCTTAATTCTTATTGTTTTTAATGGTTGTATTCCGGGCAATAACTTTATGCATATTGAAATGTATGAAACTCCATATTTATAAAGTATTTACCTCTGTTAAAAAGTTATAAAACTCCTGCTCAATAGTTACTTTTGAAAAAAATAATCAGGCTTGAGTTTACAGGAAATTTACCAGCAGTTTATTGAAGGAATGAAACAAACTACCTGGATCGAATACTTCGCCGTATTTGCCGGTATCGCCAGTGTGTGGTTCAGTCGGATTGAAAATATATGGGTGTACCCTGTTGGCATTATTAATACGGTTATTTATATATGGTTAAGTTTAAAGGGACAGTTGATTGGGGAAGCATCTGTCAATCTTTATTACACCATCATGAGTATATATGGCTGGATATTGTGGGCAAAGAAAGATTCGACACAACATCATATAGTATACATTAGTCATTCCAATAAACAATGGTGGACTTACCAGTTACTTTTCTTTGCGGCATTTTATATTGCTATCTATTTTTCTCTTACTTATCTTAAAAAATCTTTTGCCCCCGGCGCCATTCCCTGGGCTGATGCCTTTGCTTCAGCTACGGCGTTCACAGGAATGTGGTTAATGGCTAAAAAGAAAGTGGAAAGCTGGTGGTGGTGGATTGCAACGAATATTGCATCCATTCCCCTGTATTTTGTAAAGCATTATGTTTTTACCAGTGTGTATTATGTTGTGTTGCTTATTATGGCTGTGTTTGGTTTGATAGAATGGATGAAAAGAGCAAAACAACATCAGTATTTTATTCAATAACATATCAGTGTCAATTCATTTACATTTGTAGCACTACATGATAAACGTTGGCCAATACAATACACTTAAAGTTGACCGGCTGGCAGATCCCGGTGCTTATTTAGACGATGGGAAAGAAGGCATTTTGCTACCCCGACGCTTTGTTCCTAAAGGAATAAAACCCGGCGATGAACTCACTGTTTTTATATATCACGATAGCGAGGGAAGAATAATTGCCACCACTCAAAAACCAAAAGGCATCCTGGGTGATATCGTTTTACTGCGCTGCATAAGCACCACGCCACAAGGAGCATTTTTAGATTGGGGACTTATGAAAGATATTTTTGTTCCCCGCTCCGGTCAGGTTAACCGTATGTACCCAAATGGCGATTACCTGGTAAAGATTTTTTTAGATGAAAAAACCGGGAGGGTTGCTGCTACGGAAAAAATTGATTTCTTTTTAAGCAATCAGGATTTAACGGTAAAAGAAATGGAAATTGTTGATTTAACCGTTCAGCGAAAAACAGATCTGGGTTATGTAATGATTATTAATAACCGCCATACAGGATTATTGCATTTTAATGAAGTATTCCGCACTATGGAAGTGGGAGATAAAATGAAAGGGTTTGTAAAAAAAATAAATCCTGAAAATAATAATATAGACCTGGTAATTGGCAAACCCGGTTATGAACGGGTGGAAGACGAACTGCAAAAAGTTTTACGCTTATTAAAAGAAAATAAGGGTTTTCTTCCTTACCACGACAAAAGTGATCCGGAAATAATTTACGAAGTGTTTGGCATGAGTAAGAAAACATTTAAAATGACCACGGGTGCATTATACAAGCAGCGTAAAATTGTTTTCACAGAAGCCGGAATTAAACTGGCAGAATAATTTTTGCCTGCCGAATTTGACAGGGCTACAAATACTAATTTTAATATTGCGGCATTAATAAAAGAACAATGAAGATAAGCGGCTTTACTATCATACGGAATGCAGTGATTAATGATTACCCGATTGTGGAAGCCATACAATCCATTTTACCTGTTGTGGATGAAATGATCGTAAGCATCGGCGATAGTGAAGATGATACTGAAGCATTAATACAAAGCATCCATTCCCCTAAAATAAAAATAGCTCATTCCGTATGGGACCCTGCTTTACGTAAAGGTGGTGTTGTGCTGGCAGCGGAAACAAACAAAGCTTTTCAGCAAATATCGCCTGATGCGGATTGGGCTTTTTATATACAGGGTGACGAAGTATTGCCGGAACAATATTATCAAACCATAAAAGATGCTGCTGCTAAATATAAGGATGATAAAAAAGTAGATGGCCTGCTTTTTAACTACCTGCATTTTTATGGTACTTACAATTATATTGGCGACAGTCGTAAGTGGTATAATTATGAAGTAAGAATCATCAGGAATGATAAAACAATTTCTTCATTTAAAGATGCACAGGGGTTTAGAAGAAATGGCGAAAAGCTTGCTGTAAAACCTGTTGATGCCTGTATTTATCATTACGGCTGGGTTAAAAGTCCGGCACAAATGAAAAAGAAACTACAGCATACCGGTCGGTTCTGGAATGATGATACTGAAGACTGGAAAGCTTTTGTACAGACGGATGATATGTTTGATTTTACAGAATATGACTCCATCAGCCGTTTTACCCGAGAACATCCATTGGTTATGAAAGAACGGATTGCCCGGCATAACTGGAATATTGAACTGGATGCCAATAAAAAAAACTTCTCCTTAAAGAACAAACTGTTATACTGGTTTGAAAAGAAAACAGGGATCAGGCTTTTTTCGTTTACCAACTACAAGATCATATAATTACAGGTGATGAATAAAAGAGCGGTGGCTCTCATCTATAAACTGTTCCTGTGTAAAAAATTGTTCGGTAGTGATAAAAGCATTTAAAATACCATTCATAATAAGATGAGACACCAGCGGGTCGGAATTAAACACCACAGGTGTTTGTGCAGCAATCAACTTTTTACAGGCTGTATCTGTAACTCCATAGGCATGCAGCAGATCATGAAATCCTGCTCTTCTCAGGTGAGGAGAAAACAGTTTAGGCAAAAGGTTTTTCACCATTAACGGTGACCATTTTAATAATTTTAAATGACTTAGCGCCATATAAAAATTTTGTTTGCGTTTTAGCTTTGGGGTAGCTTCTTCATTTTTTGCATAGCCAAAATATACCATCTCCCAATCATGCGGTAATTCTTCGAGAGGATGACTGATATTTATTAACGAATCATAATAAGGCACTGCATCATCTTCAAAAATCAATACTCGTTTATGTCCTTTTTCCAAAATATGCTCGTATAATTTACGATGAGATAAAGCACAGGCCACATGGCCTAATACCATACCTTTTCCATACCGGTTTAACCGTTTCGCCTCCTCTTCATTATAAATATTATCGCTGATCAGCTGGGGCAGGCTTAATTGTTGTTTATCTACTCCGTAAAAAAATGTAAAGTTCAGTCCGTTCAGTCTTTTTGCAACCTGTTGCTGACGGTCAACTGCACGTTCAAGTGTGATCACATATATACCATCAAAATAATCTTCAAGCAATGCAGCAGTTTCTGCGGGAATCTTCATAAAGCAAAATTACAGGATCAGCCCTAACTTTACAGCCATCATCATGACACCTCTATCTGTTGTAATAATAACATATAACGAAGAAAAGAATATTGGCCGTTGTATTTCCTCTGTAAAAAATATAGCGGATGAAATTATTGTGCTTGACTCTTTTTCGGCTGACAATACTGTTTCTATTGCCAAAGAGATGGGTGCCACCATTTATCAGCAACCTTTTGCCGGTTATATTGAGCAAAAGAACAAAGCCCTGGGTTTTGCCAGGCACCAGTATGTACTGAGTCTTGATGCAGATGAAGCAATTGATGCAGAACTGGAGAAATCAATACTGGTGCTTAAGAAAAATATCAGCTTTAAAGGCTATACTGTAAACCGCTGTACGTATTACTGCGGAAAATTTATCCGCCACGGTAGCTGGTACCCCGATAAAAAACTACGGTTATTTGACAATCACATTGCCCGCTATGGCGGTGTAAACCCGCATGATTTTGTGGTATTTGATTCGCCGCCCCAGCCAGTGGCACATCTCAAAGGTGAAATATTACACTACTCTTATAACAGCCTGGATGAACATATTATTCAGAACAACCGGTTTAGTACCATTGCTGCAGAGGCATATTTCAAAAAAGGAAAAAGATCGGGCTGGTTTAAAATTATTATAAACCCGGCCTGGGCCTTTGTAAATGATTTTTTTTTCCGCAGAGGATTTTTAAATGGGTTTTACGGTTTTATCATTGCCAAAAATATAGCTCACATGACTTTTATGAAGTATTACAAATTATATGCTTTGCAAAAGAACATACCGGTTCGATCAAAAAATTAAGCCGTTGTTTTCAATGCTGATGTGAATTGTTGCCACCAGCAAGTAAAAAAAACATACACAAACACGCCAAACTGCGCCTCTAATGTTACTTCGTAAAGCAAAAAAAATATTGTAATGGCATGGAAACAAATCCATGTTATATCTCTCTGCATGTGTTTAACAAAAAGAGGAATCACCAGTGAGATAAAAAAAAGTATGGCACCGGCTATCCCGACCCCGCAAGCGTATAAAAACACTTCACTGCTTGGCAGCATTCTTTCGTATTCTTTTATTTGTGGACGGTTATTTTTATTCCATTCGTCCACATCACTCCAGATATCTCCAAAACCAACTCCCGAATAAGGAGCAGTTTTAAAAATATCCCATCCTGCTTTTAAAGAAAGATAGCGGTTACCATCACTCAGCCCTTCTATATAATTTCCTTTGGAGTAATTATTGAAATCATACAAAACATATCCTATCCTGTTTTTAAAATTGGGCGAAATTTGATAGGCTATTATCGGAAAACTTAAGGTTACAACAATTGTTGCTAAAGCAATTACCTTGTTTTTTGTTTTCAAAAGAAAATAAACAGCAAGCATTAATACGGAAAGGTATAAACACAATAAACCGGTTTTGGCTGAGAGAATATGCAAATAAATAATAAGCCAGGCAGCGCTGATACTATACATCCATTTCCATATTTTTTCAGTGGTTATAAACAGGAGTTTGACAAGCAGCAGGAGGCTTATTACTATTGAAAAACTGAAATAAATATGATTGTTGTCAAATGGTGTTGGTATTACCTGGGCCCTGAGGTATAGGTCATGATAATAAGCGGTATTTTGTAAATACTTGATGCCGCTCCAGGCCGAGCCAAATATCATTAAAAGAACAAACCATCTACTAAGTAGAATAAAGTGTTGTTTCGTTATTTTATCCAAAGCAAAAAAACCAAAGGGTAGTAATACAAAAGGCAACTTAACTGCTATTCTTGTCCACCATTCGTTTACATCCCGGCTCCACAGTCCCGAAAAGAAAGGAAGTAAAAAAATTATCAAAAACCCGATATAGATACTGTTGTTAAAGAGAGACCTGATCTTTGTTTTTATATTGCCATCAGCAACTCCATTCACAATAAAGATTATAGTGCAGATTGATAATATGGCACGAGACAGCAACAATCCCGTCATCATACCAGCTATTGCGACGAGTGCTATAATGTACCGGTAACTTTGTTCTGAATTTTTAACTATATTTTTGTAGGGATTCAACATAACAATAACTGCGCTGCAAGATGCCAATTAGTTTTTGGAATTCATCATTTGTGTTGTTTAATTTTTAGCGATATGTGGACACATTTACTGGAAGAAATACAAAACGGAAATACCAAAGCGCTGGCCAGGGCCATAAGTTTAATTGAGAATGAGCATAGCGGGTACGATGAATTTTTACAAAAACTTCCTTCAAAAACAGTTCCGGTAATTGGGATTACGGGACCCCCGGGTGCCGGTAAAAGCACCCTGGTGGATGGCCTGATTGGAGAAATGATCAAACAACAAAAAAAAGTAGCTGTATTATGTATTGATCCATCCTCACCTTTCAATTTAGGGGCATTACTCGGCGACAGGATACGCATGAGCAGCTGGTACAATCATCCTAATGTTTTTATCCGTTCGTTGGCAACAAGGGGTTCTTTGGGCGGACTTCATCCAAAAATTATTGAGATCACCGATACATTAAAAGTTTACCCGGTAAATTATATCATAATAGAAACCGTAGGGGTGGGCCAAAGTGAAATAGAAATAGCAGGACTTGCTGATACAACTGTTGTAGTGGTGGTTCCGGAAGCTGGAGATGAAATTCAAACCATGAAAGCCGGGTTAATGGAAATAGCAGATGTATTTGTAGTGAACAAAAGTGACCGGCCCGATGCAGATCTGTTTGTAAAAAATCTTAGATCCATGGTTGCGCCTTCAGCAATTAATAATAAGCCGGAGATTGCGATTGTAAAAACCATCGCTTCGGATAAAAAAGGATTAGAAGAATTGCTGGAAAAAATTCAACTGCATCAGGAAAAAGGTTTAACAAGCGACCGGAAATTATTTTTGCTGGCCGAAAAAGCTTATCATCTTATTCAAAATAAACGCATGAAGGATATTAATAAAAAGGAGTTGAAAGAAGAAATAGGCAAAAGCATCAATAACCCATCTTTTAACCTTTACCGGTTTATATTAAGTAAATAAACTACTCCGTTTCATGGTTGTTTTTCCACCAGCGGTACCCAATAAATCCCCCGAGTAAAAAAGGAGTAATCATTAAATAAATGATTGCTGAATTTAAACCCTTTGCTGCCTGCGGACCAAGTTGAGATGCCGTTTTAGTACATACGGAGCATTGTGCAGAGGCTGTCAGCACATAAAAAAATATAAAAATAAAAATCACCAATATTCTTCTCATCTGTTTCGTTTCTGTTCCCCAAAGGTAAATCCAAATTAATCCCATCGCAAATCGTTTTAAAGAATCCGCTAATTCTGTTGTTTTACGATAGGTCCAGGGGCAGTTTGTTCCTTTTTTTACACAGTTCGTAGCCCTAAAACAGCCATTTGCCGGAAAACCCTTTTCCCTTGTCTGTATATTTTTCAAATTTGTGCTGTAAATAAATTTTATGACAACCGCCGTTAAATCAGGATTAATAGTACTACTGGCTTTAACAACGAC
>JACPOD010000090.1 GCA_016185185.1 Sphingobacteriales bacterium
GCTTTAGTCGCTTTAATTCCGAAACTTCATTTGATGTAAGACTGATTGAGTAAGCCATAGTATTTATTGTTGGTTACTCAAAGATATATAATCGGAATTATTTAAGCAAATAAGTATATATCAAATAAAAAAGGCTGTTCGCACAGAGCGATTCAGCCTCATTTATACAATAAATATTCTATTGTTTTGAAATTAGTCCCAGCCTTTCTTAGCTATACCAGCTTCAATAGCCGCTAACGCTTTTGCTTCATTCATCAGGGTTGTTAGTTTGTTGCCTTTACCATCGTTGCCCTGTGCCATATAAGCCCCCTTGGCTGTTTTAGTGATAACTGCGTCTAACATCTTTACCCCTTTTTCTTTGGTCTTCACGTTATACGCAGTAATGGTTACTTCTGACATAGTTTTTATTTTTTGGTGTTAGTAATAAATTAAAGGTACTAAGAAAACTTTTTACACATCAATTTTCGCATATTTGGCATGTGTTTCAATAAACTCTCTTCTCGGGGCCACTTCATCACCCATCAGCATACTGAATACACGATCGGCCTCTGCAGCACTATCAATAGTAACTTGTTTTAAACTTCTTGTATCGGGATTCATGGTTGTTTCCCATAATTGTTCAGAGTTCATTTCTCCCAAACCTTTGTATCGCTGAATATTTACACTGTCTTCTTTACCTCCTCCAAACTTATCTACATAATATTTGCGTTGTTCTTCTGTCCATGCATAAGCCTGATCTTTCCCTTTTTTTACAAGGTATAATGGAGGTTGTGCAATATATACATAACCCTGCTCCACTAATGCCTTCATATACCGGAAAAGGAAAGTCATGATCAAAGTAGCGATATGACTTCCATCCACATCCGCATCGGTCATAATGATAAGTTTGTGGTAACGAAGCTTATCAATATTGAGTGCTTTAGGATCTTCCACCGTTCCCACTTTTACACCCAATGCAGTAAACATATTCCTGATCTCCTCGTTATCGTAAATTTTATGCTCCATTGCTTTTTCCACGTTAAGGATCTTACCCCTCAACGGAAGAATGGCCTGGAAGCTTCGGTCACGGCCCTGCTTAGCTGTACCACCCGCTGAATCACCCTCAACCAGGTATAATTCGCAACGCTCCGGGTCACGGTCGCTGCAATCAGCCAGTTTACCCGGCAAACCGCCGCCACTCAATACAGATTTACGTTGCACTAATTCCCTTGCTTTCCTCGCTGCAGCTCTTGCCTGTGCAGCAAGAATAACTTTATTGATGATGTTCTTAGCTTCTTTTGGATTTTCTTCGAGAAATGAATCTAATACTTTAGATACAGTGCTGTCCACAATCCCCATCACCTCGTTATTACCCAGCTTTGTTTTTGTTTGTCCCTCAAACTGTGGTTCGGGAACTTTTACAGAGATAATCGCACTTAGTCCTTCTCTGAAATCATCACCTTCTATATCCACTTTGGCTTTTTCAAACATTCCCTGTTTATCGCCATAACTTTTAAACACCCTGGTTAAAGCACGGCGGAAACCAGATACGTGTGTTCCCCCTTCAATAGTGTTGATGTTATTTACATAGGAGTAAATATGTTCACTGTAACTGTCGTTATAATTTAATGCCACTTCCACCACCACATTGTTCACTTCATCTTTTCCTTCTACAAAAATTACATTAGGGATTAATGGGGTTCTGCCTGCACTGGTGTCCAGCATTTCCACAAACTCAACAATGCCACCTTCGCTATAAAATTCTTTGCTGTAAATATTTCCGGCATCATCTTTCTCCCGAAGATCGTTTAATGTAATACGGATGCCGCGGTTTAAATAAGACAATTCACGAAGACGGCTTTCTAAAATATCTTTATTATAAACTGATGCAATGAAAATGCTCAGGTCGGGCCAGAAATGAACGGTGGTACCTGTTTCTTCCGAAACCCCTGCTTCACGAACCGGATATTGAGGAACACCGATCTTATATTCCTGCTCAAATATTTTCCCTTCCCGGCGTACCTGTACATGCAGTTTGGTACTTAATGCATTTACGCAACTTACCCCCACACCGTGCAAACCGCCGGAAACTTTGTAAGAACCTTTATCAAATTTTCCACCCGCATGCAACACTGTCATTACCACTTCCAAAGCACTGCGTTTTTCTTTGGTGTGCATGGCCGTTGGAATACCACGTCCATCATCTTTTACGCTGATGGAATTATCTTCGTGAATATTAACGATAATGTTTTTACAGTATCCTGCTAATGCTTCATCAATAGAATTATCAACCACTTCATATACGAGGTGATGCAACCCTTTAATACCGATATCGCCGATATACATGGCGGGACGCTTGCGCACCGCTTCCAGCCCCTCTAAAACCTGTATGCTATCTGCCCCGTAATTGCCATTAGTTGATGTGGTTGCCGGGATGATTTCCTGTGTTTCTGCACTCATAAATTTATTCTGAAAAACCGTTTAAAATCGCTTAGAAAAATATTATCGCAAATGTACTGAAATGTGATGGCGCAGCCAATTTTAAACCTCTTTTAAACCCTTAAAAATGAGATTAAATTTTTCCCCCTTTGTGTATAAAAAAAGGAGCTGAAAAGACCCTTGAAAACGGCTTAATACGAAAGCCGGAATACCTGTTATTGCCGGAGTTTTATTTCTATTTTCCAGCTGGAGGCCTCAAAAAACTCTACTTCCACTTCCTCTGTTCCTACTCTGAAATTAGCCCGGAACGGAAAGATCACATCCCTTAAATAATAAATATTACGTTTACCTGTGTTGGTAACATCATTTCGCTGAGAAAAACTTCCCTTCCTGATGTCTATACCATTTAATTCCGGCTTTGGAATTTCACCATGCATATCTAATGCACCGCCTGATACACTTTCAGTTGTAATAATAATCTCGTTACCCTCTGCCCGGCTTTTATTTGAGGTAACTACAGCTGAAGCCACCATATATGTTTTATTATGAATTTTATAAGCAACTTCGTAACGTCTGTTATAAAGTCCTTTTTTCCATACCCCTTCAATGATGCTGTCCTTATTAGTTGGGGTAATAAAATGCATGGTACCTGTTCCATCCATCAACCCCTCTTTAAAATTGCCTTCGAACCAGCTTCCGTTTTTCCAACTGTATTTGCCTTTTCCTTCAGGTAAACCATTTTTAAAATTTCCTTCATACATATCTTCTCCTATGGCTTTACCTTTTCCATTCGCTTTTTCGTTTTTGCAATCGCCTGTGTATGTGCCCTGTAAAGCAGGCAAATCAACCTGGCATTTATTTTCTTGTGAATAGGATAAAACAGGAATAATAAAAAATACAGCTATTATTTTTTTCATACTGACATGCATATAAGGTAAAAAATGATGTTTTCGAATATATGACAAATGTTTGACATGATAAGTTGCAGCAGCTTGGAACAATCACCCTATATGTGTAAATTTGCAGTCTTTATGTTTCAGTCATCAGATATATTAGTAATTGCCCAAAACCGGCCGGTTATGCTGGGCGAAATGGAATTATTGACTACCATGGAAAAACAAATTCCGGGTTCCGTTGAATATTCCATACTTCGTTACCGCCTTAACCCGCAAAATACCATTGAAGATACAGGGATGCTCGTGTACAATTACCAGTCAAAAGCTAAAGATAAAAGCCTTGAACTCCTGTTTTGTGTTACCGGCAATGCTTATTGTTCTGAAAAAAAATGCGGTGGCGGTATTTGTGCCAAAACAGGCAGTATTTCCTGTAGCGATAAAGTAAACACAATTGATGTGTTAAGCTTCAAGTTTTCCAGCACTTATTTATCCCAATTTGTAAAAGGTAAACAGATCGTAAATAAATCAGACGAGGTGCTGGCATTTAAACATCGCACCTCTTTTAGTAAAATGGTTAATTTATGTAACCGCACAAGGGTAGTGTTAGATAATTTAGTTAATCATACTTACAGCGAAACATTAGAGAATATTTACGTAAACAGCCAGCTTCAAACTTTGCTGTTGTACGGTCTGGAATGTTTGATTGATGAAAAAGCCGAAGAAAGTTTTGCCTGTAAATTCCTCGCCAGCGAAGCAGAAAGGGAAAAAATTTCCAAAGCAAGAGAAATATTATTACAACATATTGGTGAACCCATCACCATTAAAGAACTCAGCCGCAAAGTAGCTATTAATGAATGTTACCTGAAAAAAGGCTTTAAAGAAATGTTCGGCACCACCATATTTGATTTCTACCAGGGTCAAAGAATGGAACATGCTAAATATTTACTTTATGAAAAAGGCTTGAGTGTGACCGATGTTTCGGCACTATTGGGCTATTCGTCCATTTCGCACTTTTCTACAGCGTTTAAAAAGCACACTGGTTTAAAACCATGTGAGTTATTGATGCGCTGATTTCCGGTATTATTTACTGCCTCCTTCAAAATAAACAGAACAGTTGTTCCAACTGCTACAATTCTGTAACTCCACTTCAAATTGAGTCCTATTAACCAGTCCTTAATAAGGAAAACTCTTATTTCAACAAAAAACTTAATTAAACGTTTGTTTAATATTAAACAAGCGTTTAACTTTGCGCCTTCAATTCATTTTCAAAATGAACTACAGCGACAAACAAATACAAATTATGGAAGCGGCAGAAGAGCTGTTTGCAGAGAAGGGCTTCAATGGTACTTCCGTACGGGATATTGCCGAAAAGGCACAGGTTAACCTGGCAATGATTTCTTATTATTTCGGCTCCAAAGACAAATTATTGGAAACTCTTTTTGAGTACAGGGGCGAACTTTCTAAATCAAAACTGGTCAGCATCATTGAAAAACCTAATCTCACCTCACTGGAAAAAGTAAACTTGCTGATTGATAACTATATCGATAAAGTGTTTAACCAGCAATGTTTTTATAAAATATTTACCCGTGAACAGGTATTGACTCAAACCGGCCATATAGCAGAACTGATTCTGCAAATGAAAAAGAACAACCAGGAAAACATCAGCCGATTAATACAGGAAGGACAAAAAAAAGGCGAGTTCAAAAAAAATATTGACACCGCCTTAATGATGCACACCATAGTGGGTACAGCCAATCATCTCATTACAACCAAGCATCATTACAGAGAATTGAACAACCTTCAGTCATTATCCGAAGAGGCATTGCTGAAACTCATTCGTAAAAAATTAGCTACACATTTAAAATTTATAATAAAAGCAATATTGACACATGAAGTATAGATTAACATGGATGTTGTTATTGTCAGCGTTTGTTATCTCACAGGCTTCTGCACAGGAGAAAAAACCATTAGGCCTGGATGAAGCCATTAACCTTGGTATCGCTAACAGCAAACAACTAAAAAGCAGCCAGGCAAAAATTGAAGAAGCAACTGCCGCTTTAAAAGAAGCAGTAGAAAAAAAATTACCGAACGCCAGCGTTAGTGGTTCTTATCTGCGGATTAATAGTCCCAATATTGACCTTAAAACTAAATCAAACAGTTCGGGCGGAGGTACCAGTGAAAGCCCGAAAGTAAACCAGGCTTTATATGGAATGCTGAATGTATCATTACCCATTTATGCTGGTGGAAAAATCAGTTATGGTATTGAATCTGCAAAGTATCTGGAGCAGGCAACCAAACTGGATGCAGAAGATGACAAAGACGAAGTGATTCAAAACACCATAGAAGCTTTTGCCAATTTGTTTAAAGCAAATACAGCAGTAATACTGGTAAAAGAAAATTTATTACAGTCTCAGCAAAGAGTAAAAGATTTTGAAAACCTGGTAAAGAATGGTTTGATGGCAAGAAATGATTTACTCAAAGCTCAATTGCAGGAATCAAATACCGAATTAAGTTTGGTAGATGCAGAAAACAATTTGCAGTTAGCCAATGTAAACATGAACCTGATGTTAGGTTTACCGGTAAATACACAACTCGCATTAGATACAAACGGCATTGCTAAAAAAGATGATACAAGAGTATTGCCGGATTTTTTACAACAGGCATTATCCAGCAGAAAAGATGCTGAAGCATTGGACTTAAGAAAGAAAGCAGCACAATCAGGTGTAAAATCAGTAAAAGCTGACATATATCCAAGCTTGCAATTAACCGGTGGTTATATCACTGTAGATATTCCAAAGTTTTTAACGGTAACCAATGCAGTAAATCTTGGCGTGGGTGTTTCCTACAATATTGGTTCGCTCTGGAAAACAAAATCAAAAGTGCAGCAGGCCGAAGCGAAAGTAAAACAACTGGCCATTACAGAAGAAATGATGGGAGATAATATTACCCTGCAGGTAAATAAAGGATATTTCAACCTAATCAGCAGTCGAAAAAAAATAGAAGTAAATGCCAAAGCTTTTGAACTGGCAACAGAAAACTATCGTATCATTAAAAATAAATTTGATAACAACTTGGCAACTGCCACCGATTTACTTGATGCAGATACTGCTTTGCTGCAAGCTAAACTGGCTTATACTTTATCAAGAGCTGATGCTTTTGTAGCTTATCATAAACTTTTACAAACAAGCGGCATTTTAGCCAGCGATTTAAAAAAATAATATTAACCAACTTATTTAATAAAGAACGATCATGGAAAATCAGGCAACAGAAAAAACAAACGGCAAAAAAAGAAATCCCGTCTTTATCATTATCCTTGTATTACTGGTAGTAGGTGGAGCTTGGTTTGGTATTTCAAAATACCGGCACAGTCAGCATCATGAAGATACCGATGATGCACAGGTGAGTGCAGATATCAGTCCGGTTATTCCACGTATTGCCGGTTATGTTACAGAAGTAAGAGTAAAAGATAACCAGTTAGTAAAGAAAGGTGATACGTTAATTGTATTAGATAACCGTGACTATATCATTAAAGTAGAACAGGCAGAAGCAACATTAGCCACTGCAGTCAGCAATCTTAACAGTGCTAAGGCAACTACTACAGCTGCCAAAGCAAATATTGCTGCCACTAAACTGTCTGTTAATACAATTGATGCACAAATTGAAGCAGCAAAAATTACTCTGTGGAGAGCCACACAGGATTTTGAACGCTTTTCAAATTTGTATAAAGACCACACTATAACCTTACAGCAATACGAACAGGCTTCTGCCGCTAAACAGGCAGCTGAAAAACAAATTGCCATCCTGGAGCAACAAAAGAACCAGGCTGCACAACAAACCAATGCCGTGGCAGTTCAGAGTAATGCGGTAGCAGAACAGATTGGTGTGGCTGATGCTTCTATCCGCCAGAAACAAACTGAGATAGATGCAGCTAAACTGAATTTATCTTATACAGTGGTAACTGCTCAACAAGATGGTTTGGTCTCTAAAGTAAATGTTCAGCCCGGACAATTTGTACAGGCTGGACAGGCATTATTCAGCGTTGTGCACAGCGATGCCGTATGGGTGATTGCCAACTTTAAAGAAACGCAATTAAACAAAATGGTAGAGGGACAAAAAGTGGAGATAGAAGTAGATGCATTCCCAAAGCATAAGTTCGCAGCTAAAGTTGCTTCCTTCTCTCCTGCAACCGGTGCAACCTTTGCTTTGTTACCTCCGGATAATGCCAGCGGAAACTTTGTAAAAGTAGTACAGCGTCTGCCAGTAAGAATTGAATTCACTGATAAGAATGATAACCTGGTTAAGAAATTAAGACCGGGTATGAATGTGAACGTGGATGTTCATTTGGATTAATAACCCCCTGCCCCCTGAAGGGGGAACATAGGGTAACACAGTTTATAAATATAATTTTATTAGAACTTATCATTCATAACTATAAAACATTAAAGCCCCTTTAGGGGTTTGGGGTAAATTATGGTACAAGCATCATCATTAGTTGAATACGGGGCACGGAGAGTTATTATTACCATCACTGCTATTGTGTGTGCCCTATTGGAAATAGTGGACACCACTATTGTGAACGTGGCTATTAAAGATATGCAGGGAAACCTTGGTGCCACTACTACAGAAATAGGGTGGGTAATTACTGCGTATGCAATCGGCAATGTAATCATCATACCCATGACCAGCTGGTTGTCACAACAATTTGGAAGAAGAAATTATTTTGCTATTTCTATTGTGCTGTTTACAGTAGCATCGTTTTTATGTGGTAATGCCAATGGTATTGTTGAATTAATTCTGTTTCGTTTTATACAGGGTGTGGGTGGGGGTGCTTTATTAGTTACTTCTCAAACCATCATCACCGAAAGTTATCCTCCGGAAAAAAGAGGAATGGCCCAGGCACTGTACGGAATGGGAGTAATTGTAGGACCAACTTTAGGACCTCCGTTAGGTGGTTATATTATTGACCACTTCTCATGGCCTTATATATTTTACATCAATATTCCTTTGGGTATAATAGCGACATTGCTTACGCTCCAGTTTGTAAGAAGTCCCAGGTATTCAGAAAAAAGTGCTGCGAGTGATATTGACTGGTTGGGTATTGGCCTGCTGGCAGTATTTGTTGGCTCATTACAATATGTACTGGAAAAAGGACATGATGAAGACTGGTTTACCAGTTCGCTCATCATATTCTTTACGGTAATGGCAGTATTAGGTGCTTTCTTTTTTGTATGGAGAGAATTAACCTTTCGAAATCCTGTAGTTAATCTGCGTGTATTAAAAAATGGCAACCTCCGTGTGGGAACAATATTATCATTCATCATGGGCTTTGGATTATATGGTTCCACATTTATCATTCCCTTATATACACAGGCATCGTTAGGATGGACAGCTACACAAGCTGGTTTACTAATGATCCCTGCCACACTTACCACCGCATTCTTAATGCCATTCATTGGAAGATTATTACAGGCGGGTGTTAGGCAACAATTAATGGCGGCCAGCGGGATGTTTGCATTTTTTGTTTTTTGTATGTGGGGTTATAAGATCTTAACTCCTGATACTGGCAAAGATGCCTTCTTCTGGATGTTGATTATGCGTGGTATTGCGATGGCTTTATTATTCATACCTGTTACTACATTATCATTAAGTACATTAAAAGGAAGAGAGATTGGAGAAGGTGCTGCCTTCACCGGGATGATGCGACAATTAGGTGGTTCTTTTGGTATTGCTATCATTACCACCTTCATGGCGCAGCAATTAATGGTACACCGTGCTGATCTGGTAAGCAAACTCGATGTAAATAACCCGGCAATACAGGCAAAAGTGAATGCTTACCAGCAATCATTCATTGCCAAAGGACAGGCAGCCAATATTGCATTGAAAGATGCATACCAGGTGATGGATTATTCAGTAATGAAACAGGCAGCTGTATTATCTTATATGGATGTGTTCCTTTACATCGGATTGATGTTTCTTATTTGCGTACCATTTGTATTAATGGTAAAAGAGAAAAAGAAAAGTCAGAAATTGGATGTGGGTGTGCATTAGCCTGTTTATAGGAATCCTAATCAGAGTTCCTGTAAACTTTCTTTCGTTGCCTGTATTGTTTTATCTAAATCTTCCTTCGTCAATGCATTATTAAGGAACCAGCTTTCAAAAGCAGAGGGTGGTAAATAAACTCCCCTGTTCAGCATAGCATGAAAATATTTTTTAAATCGTTCATTATTGGCAGAAGCTGCCGATGCAAAATCAACAACAGGATGATCGCTGAAGTGAATGCTAATCATCGAACCTAACTGATTAATTACAAAAGGCTGACCCCATGTTTTTAATACTTCATTCAATCCATCTCTTAAATAAATTGTTTTTTCTTCCAGGTCTTTATAGATGGATGGATTATTTTTTAATTCAGTTAACATGGTATAACCAGCAATCATAGCAATAGGATTACCGCTTAATGTTCCCGCCTGGTACACATTACCTAATGGAGCAATGTGCTGCATGAATTCTTTCTTTCCACCAAACGCACCCACCGGCATACCACCACCAATCACTTTACCATAAGTAACCATATCTGCTTTGATACCTAAACGCTCCTGTGCACCACCGGGAGCTAAACGAAAGCCCGTCATCACTTCATCAAAGATGAAAATGATTGCTTCTTCATCACATAACTTCCGTAATCCTTCATGAAAACCGGGTTTCGGTAAAATACAACCCATGTTACCAGCAACTGGTTCAACAATGATGGCAGCAATTTCACCTTTATGTTCAGCAACTAATTTTTTTACTGCATTCAAATCATTATAAGCAGCCGTCAACGTATCATTAGCCACTCCTGCTGTAACCCCGGGAACTGTTTGTATGTTGAAGGTTGCCACACCACTTCCCGCTTTTACTAAAAACGAATCAGCATGACCATGATAATGCCCTTCAAATTTTATAATCTTATTTCTTCCGGTATAACCTCTCGCCAAACGGATAGCACTCATACAAGCTTCGGTACCGCTGCTCACCATCCTTATCAAATCAACATTAGGAACCATGCTGATGATGAGCTCGGCCATTTCAATTTCCAGTTCTGTTGGTGCACCAAATGAAGTAGAGCCCAATGCCTTTTCCTGTATCGCTTTCACCACTGGTTCATAAGCATGACCTAATATCATTGGTCCCCACGAAGCGATATAATCAATATACTGGTTGCCATCTGCATCATACAAATAAGCGCCTTTTGCTTTTTGCATAAACAATGGAGTACCACCCACACTCTTAAATGCTCTTACCGGAGAATTCACTCCACCGGGAATGCTTTTTTGTGCTCTTTCAAATAACTCAACGCTTTTACTGGTATTCATACTATTCAATTGACGAATTGTCAAATTTTAAAATTAACTAATTAACCTCACTGCATCTTTTGCAAAATAAGTAGCAATCAAATCTGCCCCGGCCCTTTTAATAGAAGTCAGCACTTCTAATATCGCTTTGTCTTCATTAATCCATCCTTTGGCAGCCGCTGCTTTTATCATCGCATATTCACCACTAATATTATAAGCACTTACCGGAACATTCACCGCATTCTTTACATCACGGATGATATCGAGATAACTCAATGCTGGTTTTACCATTACGATATCTGCTCCTTCCTCCACATCCATCAATGTTTCTTTTACGGCTTCAATGCGATTGCTGTAATCCATCTGGTAAGTTTTCTTATCTCCAAAACCGGGGGCACTATCCAATGCATCACGGAACGGGCCATAAAAACAAGAAGCATATTTAGCACTATAACTCATGATACCCACATTTATAAAATTATTTTCTTCCAATCCTTTTCTTATCGCACCAATTCTTCCATCCATCATGTCACTGGGAGCTACCATATCGGCACCTGCTTCTGCATGGCTGATACTCATCTTCACCAGAGCTTCTACCGTTTCATCATTTACAATCTGTCCATCTTTGACAATTCCATCATGTCCGTAAGATGAGTACGGATCCAGTGCTACATCCGTCATCACATACATTTCCGGAACTGCCGCTTTAATAGCACGGATGCTGCGTTGCATCAGGCCGTCTTTATTCCATGCTTCTTTACCGGTATTATCTTTTAATTCATCTTTTGATTTGACGAACAGCAATACACTTTTTAATCCCATGCTCCAGAGTTCTTTTACTTCTTTCTCCGTTACATCCAGGCTATTGCGGTAATAACCGGGCATAGAAGTAATTTCTGTTTTTATGTTTTCTCCTTCATCAATAAATAAAGGAACAATAAAATCATTAGGAGTTAAATGAGTCTCACTCACTAAACTTCTGATTGTATCAGACTTTCTGGTAATCCGGTTTCTTCTTTGTAAATACATAGTAGCCCTCCTTAATCCTCCCTAAAGAGAGGAGATTTAAGTTATTTAATAAGCCCCTTTAGGGGTTTGGGGTATCCAATTTCTTGGATGCAAACACACTTCCTGTAATTTATACTCTTCACTGCCAAATTTTGGCTGATAATTATATTCAAACCTCACTGTTGGCGGCAAACTCATCAGTATACTTTCAATCCTGCCATTGGTTTTTAATCCAAACAACGTACCTCTATCATGCACTAAATTAAACTCCACATATCTTCCTCTTCTTATTTCCTGCCAATGCTTGTTTTCTTCAGTATAAGGAGTATTCTTTCTTCTTTCAACAATAGGAATATAAGCATCAATAAAAGCATTGCCACAACGCTGACCAAAGTTCATCCAGAAGTCAGCCCCCTTCCGACTTCCCCCAATAGGGGAAGCCAACTGCTCTCCAGCCTCACTTGTTGAAAAGTTTAAAGAATTATTGATATCCTGAATAAGCGGGGCTTGTGTGCCGGATTTTCCCCCTTTGGGGGAATTAAAGGGGGCTGGCCGCTGATAATCATAAAAAATTCCGCCAATTCCTCTTCTTTCTTTATTGCGATGCCAGTTCACAAAATAGTTATCGCATTCTTCTTTGAACTTAGGATAGAAGGAACTGTCAAACGCATCACAGGCATCTTTATAAGTTTGATGAAAATGTCTGGCATCTTCTTCAAACAAATAATAAGGAGTTAAGTCTGTACCACCACCAAACCAACGGTCAATCACCTCCTCTTTTTCATTATACAATTCAAACATGCGGTAATTACAATGTACCGTTGGCACAAATGGATTCACCGGGTGAATCACCAAACTTAATCCGCAGGCAAACCATTTGGCGCCATTAATTTTTAATTGCGTCCGCATCGCATCCGTTACCTCACCATAAACAACAGAAGTATTCACACCACCTTTTTCAAACACATTGCCATTGGCTATCACTCTTGTTTTGCCACCGCCACCTTCTGCTCTTTCCCATTTATCTTCAAAAAAAGTTGCCTTACCATCAACGGCTTCCAGTGCAGCACAAATATTGTCCTGCAACTGATGTATGAATGCTATCCAAAGCCCCCTAACCCCCAAAGGGGGAAATGAAGATGATTGCTCTGAGTTTATTTCTGTTGTCATGTTAATCAATACACACTATAATTAAATAAGCAAGGATTGAGAAATGGCGTCCTCCCCTATTGGGGGAGTTAGAGGGGGCCGTATTCTTTCACTGCTTCCACAAATGCTTTGGCATGGTCAACCGGTACGTTGGGTGTAATACCATGACCAAGGTTAGCAATGTACCGCTGTGTGCCAAACGCATCAATCATTTCTTTCACCGCCTTTTTAATTTCAGAAATCGGCGCCAATAATTTTGCAGGGTCAAAATTACCCTGTATGGTGATTTTGTTTTGCGTTAATTCCCTGGCGAATTGCGGAGTGATACACCAGTCAATACCAACACCGCACGCAGCACTTTCACTAATGTCTTTTAATGCATACCAGCTTCCTTTGGGAAATAAAATCACCGGTGCATCTTCTTTCAATGCATCAGCAATCTGAAATAAATAGGGTAGAGCAAAAATTTTAAAATCAGCCGGACTTAATGAACCAGCCCAGCTATCAAACACCTGCACCGTATCAGCACCAGCTTTTGTTTGCGCTTTCAAATAATCAATAGTGATAGATGTTATCTTTTGCAATAATTGATGAGCTAATGCTGGTTGCGTATAAGCAAACTGTTTTGCTTTATCCCATGTTTTGCTTCCTTTACCCTCCACCATATAACAAAGAATGGTCCATGGGGCACCGGCAAAACCAATCAATGGCACACGACCATTAAGTTCTTTCTTGGTAAGTGACAAAGCATCACATACATATTTTAAACTTTCTTCGGCACCTGTTGTAATCAACGCATCAATATCAGCTTGTGTTTTGATTGTTTTTGGTAAAGATGGTCCTTTACCTTCTTCCATCAACACTTCTACTCCCATTGCCTGCGGAATAACCAATATATCACTGAAGATGATTGCTGCATCTACACCTACCTGATCAACAGGTTGTAAAGTAATTTCTGTTGCTAATTCCGGCGTTTTACAACGGGTGAAGAAATCATATTTCTCCCGCAGTTTGATATAGTCAGGTAAATATCTTCCTGCCTGGCGCATCATCCATACCGGTGGTCGTTCTACTTTCTCTCCCCTGAGAGCTTTTAATAATAAATCGTTCTTGAGTTGGGTCATTGCTTGTTTTTTTGTCAATGGTCAATAGTGAATAGTCAATAAAGTTTCATTGACTATTCACTATTCACGAAAAATATTCCATCATCTTCCCCGCCAGGTTTTCTTTTCCCGGTTTATCGCTGATGATGATTTTGTTGTTACTAAATTTTTTTATAGCATTTGCTGTAGTGTTGCCAATGGCAAACAAAACCGTTTGTTCTTTTACTTTGTTGTTGCTGAAAAAACTATCCACCGCACTCGGACTAAAAAACAATATGCCATGATATTGTTTATTAAGTTTATGAGGCACGGCAACTGTTTCATACACCACTATTTCATTTACTTCAATATCATTGTTTCTTAAAATATCCGGCAGTTCATCCCTGCGCTGGTCGCCACAAAAGAAAATCACTTCGTCATCGTATCCTTCTTCTACAATTAATTCAGCTAATTCAGCTGCAGAATTAGCGGTACCAGCAATGGATCCTTCCCCAAAATATTTTTTTGCCAGCTTCTGAGTGGTGTTACCGATACTGTAGATTCTCCAGTCAGGTTGTTGTTCCTGTAACTCATCGGCCACCGCTTCTACCGCATTCATGCTCGTAAATACCACTGCTGCTGAATGCAGAAATGCATTTTCAATTTCCTGCTGTACTTCTATTGTATGAATTGCTTCTGTTTCAATAAACGACAATACATCCGTTTCAATATTCAAACGCTTCGCTTCTTCTATCAGCGATTCATCGATTGGCCTTGTTGATAATATGGAAACTTTATTTTGATGCATTGCGAATACTGTCTGCTATTTCTCTGCCACCTTTATTTAATAATTCATTGGCTGCTTTAATTCCTAATTCTCCGTCATCTCCAGCCCGAAGGCTGGAGCAAGTCAGCGAAATCTCCGATTTCGTTTTTCCATCAGGTGTTAAAATATTTCCTTTAAACACAATTTCCCCATCTACTACTTCGGCCAATGCACTAATGGGTGTTGAGCAACCACCCAATAATGTTCTTAGAAAATCCCTTTCAATTTTTGTGCACAAGGCTGTACCTCCATCATTAAAATTACCACAGGCATCTAAACAATAATTGTCATCTTCTCTGCACACCACCATTATTGCTCCTTGTGCCGGGGCAGGCAACATCCAATCTAATTCAATACTATTTTCCGGACGAAGATTGATTCTTTCCAAACCAGCGGCGGCAAATATGGCTCCGTACCAGTTGCTCTCTTCTACTTTTCTCAACCTGGTATTTACATTCCCTCTTAAATTTTCAATAGTATGATTGGGATAGCGATTCAGCCACTGCGCTTTTCTTCTTATGCTGCTTGTAGCAATGGTCAATGGTGAATGGTGAATGGTGAAAAAATCATCTGTAGTATTTACATTGACGATTGACCATTCACCATTCACCACAAACAAATCTTTATACGAAGCTCTTTTTAAAATAGCACCCTGCACAATTCCCTTTGGCAACTGCGTAGGCACATCTTTCATGGAGTGAACCGCAATATCAATCTTATCATTCAGCAAAGCAATATCAAGGCTCCTGGTAAAAACGCCCTGTACACCCATTTCGTACAAAGGAGTTTTTAAATCAATATCACCTTCGCTTTTGATATAAACGAGTTCTGATTGATAACCATGTTCAGCCAATAATTCTTTCACCCGTGTAGCCTGCCACACAGCCAGTTGACTTTCCCTGGTTCCAATCCTGATTATTTTCTCCATGAATTAATTAGTTCCCGTGGCAATGTACTCATTAATGGCTTCAATATAATAGCAGCCCTGCTGATTTTGTTCCCGCATTTTCACCGCCATGCCATTAATAACTTTTTGAATTTTTACTTTATCTTTTATTACGGGGTTAGAAGTATTTCTTGAAAAATAACTGATGTATAAATTACAGTTATGAATTTGTTCGAGTTTTGTTTTCACTGCTTTCAGCACCGGAACATGACGGCGCATTTCGTGCCATTCCACAAACTCATCCAAATGTTTGGCAATGATGGCCTTTGCCTTTGGCACTTCGGCCTGGCGTTTTAGCAATGTTTCATCTTTTATTTTAGAAAGCTCATCCACATTCACCAGTGTTACGTTTGGTAACAATTGAGCCGCTATTTCCACATTATGCGGAATAGATAAATCAATGATGAGTTTATTACCGGCATTGGCTACATGTGATTGTAAAATCACCGGTTCATTGGCATTGGTTGCCACCAATATAATATCTGATTGCTGTATTTGTTCAGTGAGTGATTCTGTTGATGCTGATTGCAAACCTAATTCATCAGCTAATGAAACAGCTTTCTCATCGGTACGGTTAACAAGGGTAATGTTTCTTGTACCGAGATAATCCACCAAATTCTTACAAGTATTGCGACCAATCTTACCGGTACCCACCAGCAATATTTTTTTATCGCTGATGTTGCTGATATTTTCTTTGATGTATTGAACGGCAGCAAAAGAAACAGAAACGGTGCCGCCACTTAACTCCGTAGTGGTTTTAATTTCTTTGGATGATTGCAGCACATCACTGATCATCCGCTCCATGTATGCGCCAACAAAATTATTTTCTTTAGAAAGTTTTACGGCCTGTTTTATCTGGCCCAAAATTTCATAGTCACCTAATATCTGTGAATCCAACCCTGCTGCTACATTGAATAAATGTTCAATCGCCTCTTTGCCCTGTTTGATGTAAGCCATCTCTAAAAAAGATTCCAGTGGCCCTTCTGTCTGGCCGCACAACAATCCGCAAAGCACCTGCGCATTTTCGGCAAAGCCATAAATCTCTGTGCGGTTGCAGGTGGATAGAACAAAAAGCTCTTTTACGTTTACACCGGGAGCTATAGATAAGATGTTGCTGTACTGCTCCTGGCTGATGGCATATAAACCCCTTACAGACGCATCACTTTTTTTGTAGTTGATACCGGCGATGAAGAAGTTTGCTATGTCTCTTTGCCTGTGCATTTTATTTGAATAGATAACGGGCACAAATTTAATTTCCATTGCTAAGTTGAGCTAATTTTACTGTCATTGCAATGTCATTTGTACTGAATGATTGTTATCAGTAACTGAATTGAGTAAAATCACTGACGAACTGGAAAACTAACTGGTATTAGTCGTAAATTTTCATTGGTGATTGTGACAATTTCGTGACGAACAATGAACGATTTTACGATTGGAGGGTTATAGTTTTGCAAACATTTCAATTATGGCAAATAAGAAGGGAATAATATTGATGAACCTTGGTTCACCCGATTCAACAGCAGTAAAAGATGTGCGTCGTTACCTCAATGAATTTTTGATGGATGAACGGGTGATTGATATATCTTACCTGGGACGTTTGTTATTGGTGAAAGGGATCATCGTTCCCTTTCGTGCCCCCAAGAGTGCACATGCTTACCGTACCATCTGGTGGAAAGAAGGCTCGCCTTTAATTGAACTCACCAAGCAATTACAAAAAGCAGTTCAGCAACAGGTAGATGCTCCCGTTACCATTGCAATGCGTTATGGTAAGCCCACTCCTAAAGCAGCCTATAAAGAATTATTGAGTAAAGTGGATGGATTAGAAGAAGTGATTTTATTCCCGTTATATCCGCATTACGCCATGAGCAGTTACGAAACAGCGGTTGAGTATATGAAGGAAGTACATGCGAAAGAAAAATACAATTTCAAACTCACTACTATAAAGCCTTACTATAATAATCCTGATTATATAGAAGCAATGGCTGAAAACATGAAGACATATTTGGAAAAAGAATACGACCATATTTTATTCAGCTACCATGGCGTACCCGGAAGGCATATAAAGAAAAGTGATATTACGGGTTGCCATTGTTTGCAAAAAGAAAATTGCTGTGATGTAGCATCACCGGTACACGATTTTTGCTATCGTCATCAATGTTTTACTACTACCAAATTAGTGACGGAGAAATTAAATATCCCGGCAAACAAATTCAGTATATCTTTTCAATCCAGGTTAGGAAAAGGCTGGTTAGAACCATTTACAGATATTCGCCTGGAGCAAATGCCCAAAGAAGGAATAAAAAAATTACTCATCATTTGTCCGGCATTTGTAAGCGATTGTTTGGAAACATTAGAAGAGATTGCCGAGCGGGGAAAAGAAACATTTATGGAAGCAGGTGGAGAAGAATATACGATGATCCCCTGTTTGAATGTGCATCCTCTGTGGGTAGCCACGATTGTAAAGTGGGTAAAGCAGTGAATGGTCAATAGTGAATAGTCAATGAAGAAGGGAATCAGCCTGAAATAATTGTAAATTCATAAACTCTTAAACATTAAAAATTATTTTATGTTTTTACAATTAAAGCATCAAAAGCTGGATGTTTACAAATTTTCAAGAACCTTTGTTCTGGAATGTTATAAGTTGAGTAATATTTTACCAGCAGAAGAAAAATTTGGAATGATTACCCAAATAAGAAGAGCAGCAGTTTCAGTCTATCTAAATATTGCAGAAGGTGCATCCAGAAAATCGGAGACTGAAAGAAAAAGATATTATGAGATAGCCCGTGGATCCGTCATTGAAATTGATGCAGCACTTGATTTAGCTAAGGATTTGAATTATTTAAAAACGTATGATTTAACAGCATTAGGTGATTCTATGGTCAACAGTTTTAAAACACTAAGTGGATTAATCAACTAATTGCATATTGACCATTGACCATTCACCATTGACTATTCACCATTTACCCATGTATTTTTATATAAAAGCATTACATATCATCTTTGTGGTAACCTGGTTTGCCGGGTTATTCTATTTTCCACGGTTATTTATTTATAATACCGAAGCAAACGATAAACCACCAGCTGCCAAAGAAGCATTGCAGCAACAGTTTGCCATTATGATGAAACGCCTGTGGTATGGCATTACCTGGCCATCAGCTATTCTCACATTGATATTTGGTACATGGGTAATGCTCAATGGCAACTGGGATAAAATTGTTTTTAAACCCGAAGGAAAATGGTTGCTGATTAAGTTGATATTTGTTGTCTTTCTCTACGTTTATCATCTCTCCCTTCATAAAATATTCAAACAACAAATCAACGGTATATTCAATTACACCTCTCAGCAACTCCGCATCTGGAATGAAGTAGCCACCATCTTCTTAATAGCGATTGTAATGCTGGCAACCGTAAAACAAAGTATGAGTTTTGTGTGGGGATTGATTGGGTTGATTTTGTTTATTGCTTTGCTGATGAGTGCTATCAGGGTGTACAAAATTTTAAGAAACCGTCAATAGTGAATGGTCAATTGTCAATAGTGAAATAATAAATTGACCATTCACCATTGACTATTCACAATTTAAATCGCTTTACTAAACATCGGCTTGCCGCTTTCTGTCCGGTTGCGGAGTAAATGCAAATCAAATGCACTACAGATATTGCGTATAAAATGACGGCCTAATTCTGTTACCTGTACATGCTCCTCATTCCATTCCACCAATCCATCGGCTGCTAATTTTTTCAGTTCAGGAAAACTATATTCTTTCAGTGCCGGTAAATTAGCGGCATAAAAATTTGTTTTGCCTTCGCAGCTTATATTGAGTATGTATTTACGAAATGCAACATCTTCCTCATCTAAAAAATAACCACGAAATACAGCCGTTTCATTTTTATTGATGGCTTCGTAATACTCGTTGAGTGTTTTGGCATTTTGTGCAAAAGCAGTTCCTGCATCACTAATGCTTGACACACCTAAGCCAAGTAACATACTGGTTTTTTGTGTGGTATATCCCATAAAATTCCTATGCAACCATCCCTGTTGCCAAGCTTTGTACAAATCATCGGTTGGTAATGCAAAATGGTCCATACCAATATCTACATAACCATTTTCGGTAAACAATTCTTTACCCAGTTGATATAATTTCATTTTCTCTTCGATAGAAGGCAAATCATTTTCATCAAACAAACGCTGACCACGACTTGTCCATGGCACATGAGCATAACTGTAAAAAGCAATACGGTCGGGCTTCAATTCAATGCACTGTAAAATAGTTTTACGCATCCGCTCCTGGTTTTGCAGCGGTAAGCCATAAATCAAATCATAGTTGACAGAGCGGTAACCAATCTTCCTGGCAATCGCTGTTACCCGTTGTACATTTTCAATGGGTTGAACACGATTGATGATGCGTTGTATTTCCGGGTCATTATCCTGCACACCAAAACTTACTCTTCTGAATCCAAGACTGTACAAAGCCTGTAAATGTTCTTTGGTAGTATTGTTGGGATGACCTTCAAAACTAAATTCCTTATTGGGATGAACGATAGAGTTTTTGAAAATGGCTTTTAATAAACGGTTCAAGTTAAGTGGTGAAAAGAAAGTTGGTGTACCTCCACCCAAATGCAATTCACGGATGATAGGTGGTTCACTCATCAGCTTACGATAAAGATTCCATTCTTTAATAATGGTTTGCAAATATTCTTCCTCAACGGAATGATTCGTGGTGATTTTTTTATTGCAGCCGCAGTAAGTACAAAGCGATTCACAAAAAGGAAGATGGATATAAATGCTGATGCCGTCTTTATGATTATACTTATCAAACTGCTGCTGAAATACAGAAACCCATTGCAGCCTGTCAATACCGTCCTGCCAAAACGGGACCGTTGGGTAACTGGTGTACCTTGGCACAGGAACATTGTATTTGTTCAGGAGTTTAGTTGGTATCTGCATAAATTATCTGGCGAAAATAAATTTTGGGCCTTCGACCGCATCTGACTTTTCTACGGCGGCCAATTGACTTTTGTCAGGAAAAAAGTTATCCCTTACATCATAGTGCTTTCCTTTTTAATTTCGTAAGCCGATTTTCTCTTATCGTAAACGCCGAACAAAAAAATTAAAGCACATTTTCGCCTTAAATCCTTAAAATGAACAGGTAGAAGTTTTTTTGCCTGGCAGCTATTTGCTTTATGCTAACTGCTAACCTTATTGCACAGGATCGTTTTTTTGCCCGTACTTATACCAGCAATGTATTGCCCAAAGGCCGTATTGATCTGGAACTCTGGCATACTTCAAGGTTTGGACACAAAGGGCAATTCTTTCATGCCCAGGATCAACGCATGGAATTTGAAATGGGGTTAGGTAAAGGGCTACAAACCGCTTTTTATTTTAACCGTTTTCAAAAACGTTTTAGTGAAGGAACAGATGGAACAACCACCAGCAGTGAAATTGGTTTTAGCAACGAATGGAAATGGAAATTTAGTGACCCTTCCACCAATAAACATGGCCTGGCTTTATATGGTGAATGGGGAATAAAAGATGGTGATGAAGTGGAACTGGAAACAAAGGTGATACTTGATAAATATGTTGGCAAAAGTCTATTTACGTTTAATGCCATTGTTGAGTTTGAAAAGGAATTCGAATGGGAAGGTGCCACTGTTATACACGATGAGCTGGAATCTCCTGTTGAATTTGATTTTGCATACCTCTATAATTTAAAACCCAATCTCGGAATTGGTTTTGAAATCCGCAACCGGAATGATATTGCCAAAGGAAAAGGTTGGGAAAATTCAATTCTTTATGCCGGGCCAACTATTAATTACCGCACTCCTAACTGGTTTGTAATTGTAAATTACCAGCCACAATTAACCAATCTGCACAAAACAACTTATGCCCCTTATACCAAAGTACTGGATGAACATGAAAGAACTGAAGCAAGGATTATTTTAGGTATCAGTATCAGATAGCTACACGTTATATCTATTTATACAAGCCGGATGGAAACAACTCATCCGGCTTTTCTATTCCTTTTATCGTAAATCGTTTTTCTTTATCCGTAATAAGTGGCAGTAGTATTAAAATATTTTTGCAGCAGAAAACAAAACTTATGTATAAAAAATTGATTAGCGGACTGGCATTACTATGTTTTAGTATTAATAACATTGAGGCTCAACCAGACAGCAGCAAAAGAATTTTTCACGATGACAGCGCTGCCCCCAAACAAAAATATTTACCCGAAATAACAATGGTGGGCCGCAACAGCAAAAGCGATTATCAGCAAATGCCTGAAATAGTAGGCACGAATATTTATGCAGGTAAGAAAAATGCATTGATTGTTTTAGATAACGTGCAGGGAAATGTAGTGACCAATACCATGCGACAGGTACTGGCTAAAGTACCGGGCATACATATATGGGAAAGCGATGGCAGTGGAATACAAATTGGTATTGCGGCAAGAGGCTTAAGTCCTAACCGCAGTTGGGAGTTCAATATCCGCCAGAATGGTTATGATATAGCTGCAGACCCATTTGGTTATCCGGAAGCATATTATAATCCACAGTTACAGGCCGTGCAAAGAATTGAAGTGGTACGTGGACAGGGTTCTTTACAATACGGTCCGCAGTTTGGCGGTATGGTAAATTATATTTTACGTAATGGCAGCGATATAACTAAACCCTTCCAGTTTGAAACACAGCAAACTGTTGGAAGTTTTGGATTATTCAATAGTTATAATGCAGTAGGTGGTAAAACCGCAAAAGTTCATTACTATTCATTCTTTGACCATCGCAATGGTGATGGATGGAGAGCCAACAGCCGTTTCTATACCAATGCGGGTTATGGAACAGTAACTTATTATTTTACTCCAAAACTTTCTTTAAGTGCGGAGTTGATGTATTCACAAATCCGCAGCCAGCAACCGGGTGGAATTACCGATGCCCAGTTACAAGACCAGGCCAAACAAAGTACCCGTAGCCGTAACTGGTTTGATATTAAATGGATGACGCCGGCACTCATCTTAAATTATAATATTAATGAAAATACCAGGTGGAATACCAAGTTGTTTGCCACTATTGGCGATAGAAACAGTGTAGGTTACTTGCAGGGAATTACTGTGAAGGACAGTATCAATCCTGCTACTATGCAGTATAATAACCGGGTGCTGAATATTGACCAGTACCGTAACTATGCGTTGGAAAGCCGTATCATCACTGATTATCATTTGGGTAAAATGAAGAATACTGTTGCCGGTGGTATTCGTTTATATACCGGTAATACTTATCGCCGTGCAGATGGTAAAGGAACTACCGGCAGTGATTATGATATGACGGTTATTGGTGAATATGCAAGAGATGTAAATTTCCGCTCCAATAATATTGCTGCCTTCGTAGAAAACATCTTCCGTATAAATGAAAAGATTATAGTAATACCGGGTCTGCGTTATGAATGGTTAGAAGGTTCTGCCTCCGGAAGAAATGGATATGACACTAGTGGGCAACCCATCATTTTACAAAATATAACCCGCAGCCGCAGTTTTATCCTGGCTGGTGTGGGAGCAGAATATCATGTAACACAGGCAACAGAATTTTATGGAAATATTTCCCAGGCATATCGCCCAATACAATTTGCTAACCTGCAGGCACCTCCCACCACAGATATTGTAGACCCTGACCTGAAAGATGCAAAGGGCTATAATATTGATTTTGGTTATAGAGGTAAAATCAAAAATTATTTACAGTTTGACGTAAGTGGATATTATCTGCAATACAATAACCGGGTGGGTACGGTTACCATTTCTACTAACCCAGTGCGGAGACTCATTACTAATGTTGGCAATAGTACGAGCAAAGGATTTGAAGGATATGTTGAGTTTAATCCAGTAAGAGCCTTTACAAAATCAACTAAAACTGATTTGATAGTATTTGGTTCATATAGTTATACCGATGCCCGTTATACCAAAGATGCAGAAAAAGCAACTACCAAGCTGGAAGGAAAATGGGTAGAGAACTCTCCCCGCAACATCTTCCGCGGAGGAGTTACAGCTGGTTACAAAGGGTTTTTATTTACCACACAATTGAGTTATGTAGATGAATCTTTTAGTGATGCTAATAATACTGTTATTCCGGGTGCCAATGCACAAAATGGATTGATTCCTTCTTATACTATCCTGGATTTTTCTGCTACTTACAAATTCAATAAAGCATTAAATATAAAAACAGGGTTGAACAATGTATTTGATAAAAGATATTTTACCCGTCGTGCCGGAGGATACCCGGGGCCGGGTGCTATGCCCGGCGAGGCAAGAAATTTCTTTGTTTCAGTTGCAATGAAGTTATAGAAATAATAATTATGGAGAAAAGCTGTTTCTTAAGAAACAGCTTTTTATTTTACCATACTTTCATACAGCAACGAATATTTATTAGCAATGGTGTTAATATTGTATCGCTCAGCATTCATCAAGCCATTTTTAACCAATTGTTGTCGCAAAGAAGCATCAGCCAATAATTGCATGATGGCCAGTTTTATTTCCAGTATATCATAAGGATTTACTTTCATGGCTGAATCTCCGGCGATTTCTGTCATAGGAGAAAGATTGCTGGTGATCAGGGGTCGGCCTACAACATTTGCTTCAATAATTGGCATGCCAAAACCTTCATAGGTAGAGATGAATAAGACCACATCTGCTTCCTCATATTTTTTCTTTAGCTGCTCAAAAGGAATATTACTGCTGTTGGTATATTTGATTTTGTTTTCTTTCAGTAAATGCAGCATATCCTCACTTAACGGGCCAACAATATCTAATTCACAATTGATGCCTTGTAGTGCAGTAATAATACGGGGAAGATTTTTATTTTCCTTTGTACCAATTTGTAAAATACGGGGGCAGGTGTTATTAAATCCTGCCGGAACAAATTCAAGCCGGGGGTCATAAAAGTTGGGAACGACTTTAATTTTATCTGCACGTACCCCTGTAAGTTCTATTAACTCTTTTTTAGTCTTTTCACTTATAGTGGTGATCATATTACTTTTTCTTACCGGTAATTGGTACCACAAAAAATTAATGAGCCAGTATTTGGGGTTCCATTTACTGTATTGCGTTTTAAATACACAATCATGTATAGTAAGCACCGTACTTTTTTTATTTACCCCAAGCATTACATAATAAATATCCCCTGTGATATGATTTACCTCACTTTGAGCTGCCCTTGCCTGGAAAATATTGGTAAAAATGTCCCGTATGGAAGAAACCTCAATTTTGCGTACACCTATTCTTCCTTCTTTTTTTAATTGTGCAGAAAGACCTTCGAAAATATGTTCAATACTGTAAGCATTTTTTCTTCGTTTACGGAAGAAATAGGAAACGTACATGGAGTTTTACTATTTGGCTCTTTTATGAAAACCAAAAGTAACTAAACAAAGTCATTTATATGATCCTGTCTTAAATAAAGGAAAGCGGATTGTATTGTTTACCAAGAATCATCGTATCGTTTGCCGCCAGCCATTTGTTTAATACGGTAGCATACACATTTTTAAAATCAATCGTATATTTTAAATCACCATCATCCAGGTTTGTTAAGTCTGGCAATGGATTAATGATTCCTTTTTGTTTTAAAGCCCCGCTAATTAAAAACATATTGTTGGCCGTGCCATGATCCGTTCCACCGCTTGCGTTTTGCGATACTCTTCTTCCAAATTCTGAGAATGTAAACAGTAAGACATCATTAAACCGGTTATTGGCTTTTAAATCTTTGGCAAATGCTTTTACCGCATCACTTAACTGTGTAAATAAATTTTGCTGCTGCGCCTGCTGGTTAAAATGTGTATCAAAACTCCCCAGTGAAACATAATACACTTTGGTATTGATCTCAGAAAAGATAAGAGATGCGATTGTTTTTAAATTTTTGCCCAGTTCTGTGTTGGGGTATTCCTGTGCAGAAGGATGTAATTTACTCTGCTTAAAAATATAATCAGCACTGGACAATGTTTCGGCCATGGTTTTATACAGGTAATCTACCGGTTGCTCTCCCGGTTCATCTTTGAAAGAAGCGTTCAGATCTTTGTAAAATTTCTCGTGACTGGTATTGTATAATCTTCTGGGATCTTTTAAGGCAAGCCCTTTTATATCTTCTCCTTTCAATGCTAAGCTTAATACATCATCTATTTCCAAAGCCTGTGTTGGTTTATCACATCCTTTACATTGTGCATCCAGGTATCTTCCTATCCATCCGGTAGTGAGGTATTCATTAGCACCTGATCCCGTTTGCCAAATATCCATACTTCTGAAATGGGACCGGTCCGGATTCGGATATCCAACATTATTTAATATGGCTAAACTTCCCTCGTCATACAATTCCTTCAACCCAACCAATGAAGGATGTAACCCGGCTTCATCCGTTAATGTTAATACTTTTGATTTTTCGATGCCCAGTTTAGGTCTTTCCCTGTAATAAATATCATTTCGTACAGGGATAATAGTATTCAATCCATCGTTGCCACCGCTCAACTGAATAATTACAACTACTTTGTTGCCGATAGGTACGGGTGTTCTTCCTTCAAAAGCTTTTAAAAACTTTGGCACCATCAGCGTAGCAGTAGCCAACGATCCTATTTGTAAAAATTCTCTTCGTTTAATAACCATAAAGCCCTCCAGCTCCCTAAAGGGAGAGTTTAATTTTTAATAAACAATTTTCTCATCTATTATGCAAACTCATTTTTTTACAATACTAAAAATGAGTGCTGTTGTTTAGCCCCTTTAGGGGTTGGGGCTTAACATAACTGATAATCTGGTGTACACATAAGTTGAACAACGGCCGATTTAATATAGTTTTCTTTTGAGCTGTTGTCTATATATTTCTCTAATACATTTTTATTAATGGAGGAGGAAGCCGATTGCAATAAGGTTAATGCAATTTCTCCCAACAAGTTCCCCCTGCTCACCCCGGAAAATTGTTTTATCACACCGCTCCAGTCAATGGTGGCATTGACTATCTGACCCTGCATTTTCTTACCCATTACTTTCAATTTATCTTCCTGTTTCATCTGGTAATTTTCCAGCATATCATCTGGCATATCTTTCGGCTTAACGGAAAACTCATCGGCATTAGCCAATAATTGCGGAATGCGCAAGCGAAACATCAACGTAGAACTATCTATCCAGTTTTTACCCCCGGGCCAGCCGGCTACATTGGGTGGGTAAAAAAGAATTTGCCCCAATACTCTTTGTAACAAAAGCTGGGCTTCAGGGTTTTCGAATGTTACCGGTAATATTCTGCGGATACCCACCAGTAATTCAACAGGTGATTTTATTTTACTGCCAATATTTTTGTTATCGTAAAACCATTTACTGGTAAAAATATTTTTAAGCAGGTCATTAATATCGTAATTGCTTTGATAGAACTTATCTGCCAGAACAGTTATCACTTTTTCATCCACCACATTTTCGTTCACAAAGTATTTATAGATCTTTTGGGTAAGATAGCGGGCCGTTTGCTTTTGTTCCAGTAAAATATTCAGTACATCGTCACCATCAAAGTTTCCGGACCTGCCCAGTATATTTTTTACACCATTATCATGCTGAAACTTTCTGAAAACAAATTCAGCTTTTAAATTAAACCCCCACCCGGTAAAAGCACGGGCTGCTTCTTTAATATCTTCTTCTTTATAATTACCACGGCCCATGGTAAATAATTCCATTACTTCACGGGCAAAGTTTTCATTGGGATGTTCTTTTTTATTTTGCTGGTTGTTTAAAAAGGCCAGCATGGCAGCACTTTTAGAAACCTCTTTCAATAAATCTCCAAAATTACCCAACGCATTTTTGCGAATGATCTGCAGCAACTCCTGCTGAAAAACAATATTGAGATTCCGGCAGGCAAAATGCCCGTGCCAGAACAAACTCATTTTCTCTCTCAGCTGCTGATCACTATTCACCATTTCATCAATCCATTCCAGGTTTAAATTCCGTATTTCTTCTCTCGACTTTCGCCGTAAGTCTTTTTTATCATCCCTGGAAAGATTTTCTAATTTCCCAGCTTGCTGGATACCTTTTACCAATCCATCCATAACACTATCAGCTACTTTAATAAATACCGGGTCTTTTGCTGAAGCTTTTGCCAGAGCTTTATAATAGGCTTCCGGGGAAGCATTATACGTTTGGGGGAGATCACTTACAGAAGGGCCAAAACCTGCACGCCACAACAAATGCTGATTTTTTACCTGGTTGATAACCGACATGAAAATAGATTTACGGGGTTAAGACCTTGCATTAACTCATAAGTTTAATTGAAAATTGTGCCGGCGAATAATCTTCTTTCCACATATATGTTAAATTTGAATAAATATAGCAGGCTATGAAAGTAAGAGCATTCAAATACGCTTCTCCATTAATTGTATTTGTGATGGCTTATGTTGCCTTTACATATCATGGATGGTGGGTGGTTTTACCCCTGCTTTATGCATGGATATTTATTCCATTGATTGAACTGATGATAAAACCAAATCCCAAAAATATTTCTAAACCCGAAGAAGAAATAATTAAGAATGATCCCCTATATGATATATGGCTTTACCTCATTGTACTTATACAATACATTGCTTTGTTTTATTTTCTTCAATCACTAAAAGATGGATCACTAAAGTGGTATGAGATTGCTGGTCGAATTGCTTCTATGGGTTTACTTTGCGGGGTATTTGGTATCAATGCAGCTCATGAATTAGGTCACCGGGTCAATAGTTGGGAACAAACACTGGCCAAGGCACTTTTACTTACCTCCCTCTATATGCATTTCTTTACCGAACATAATAAGGGTCATCATAAAAGAGTGGCAACACCTGATGATCCCAGCAGTGCCCGGTACAATGAACCTGTTTACACTTTTTATTTTCGCACCGTTATCTTTTCTTATATCTCTGCCTGGCATATTGCCAATGATGAAGTAAAGAAAAAAGGATTACCCGTTTTGCATTGGAAAAATGAAATGTTGCAATTTCACATAATTGAACTTGCTTTTCTTGGACTCATCATTTATTTATTTGGCTGGATAATTACCTTATATTTTATGCTGGCTGCAACTTTTGGTTTTTTATTATTAGAGACCGTAAATTATATAGAACACTACGGCCTGCAACGCAAACAAACAGCCGGAGGAAAATACGAAAGAGCCATGCCTGAACATAGCTGGAACAGTGACCATACTTTAGGAAGGCTGATGTTGTTTGAGCTCAGCCGCCACAGCGATCATCATTATCTTGCCAGCCGCAAATATCAGATCCTTCGCCATCATGATGACGCCCCGCAAATGCCAACTGGCTATCCGGGCATGATGTTACTTTCTCTTTTACCACCTGCCTGGTTTTATATTATGAACAAGAAAATTAAAAAATGGAATAAACTAAAAAACCCTTCGCAATACGAAGGGTCATTATGAGAATTTGCATTTCTTCTTATTTTTTTGCTCCCGCTTGCACATAGGCCAGTACATTAGCCTTCTCAGAATCTGTTAATCTTTCTTTTGGCGCCATTATGTCAACTAAAGGCCCCCATTTTTCAGCTGTATATGCATCTACCACTGGCAACGCATGGCAACGTCCGCATTTTGCTTCGTAAGTTGTTTTGCCCGCAGCAATCACTTCTGCTGAAGCAACAGTTTTTGTTTCAGTTGGAGTAGTGGTTGTGTTAGTAGTAGTCCCGGTTTCTGCTTTTGCAGGAGTGGCTTTTTTAGCTCAACTCCAGATAGCAGTAATAATAATTAGTGCAAAAAGAAATTTTTTCATGGTTGATTGTTTGTTGTTTAAACGTTTAAACAGCAATTTGGCAAAATAAATTATTTATTCTGCCAAATTGCTGTTTAGATTTCTTAACCATTGCGGTTTATCAGGTAAGGCTTTATGGTTGCGTGGTGCTGTTTTTATTAAGTAAAACCCTGAAACCAAAGAAAAGGGAAGATGAAAAATTACTGAGGCTGGTACCAATAGAAAAACTATTTTCCTTTCTTTCAGAATTTGGCAAAGGAGTGTATTCAATTTTTCGGTGCTGATAGCTGGCAGTTACAATGTCATTAAACCCTGCTTCAATATGCAGCCTTTTATTTACTGCGAATGATATTCCCGGCTGTATTGAAAAACCCGTTCCCCATCCTTTTGTATTGGTTGTATAATTTGTTGTTTGAACATTTTCATTTTTACTATAACTAAATCCAATTCTGCCCTGCCCAAAAAAATAAAACTTACCCGAAATGAGTTTGTATTTTCTTACAAAAAAGCCTGCGCCATAAGTTTGATTTTTGTCGCTGTAATTGGGTAACGACTCGTTTTTGCTATGATTAAATTGCAAGTCGCCCCCAACTATAAGGTTATTTTTTACTGCTACACCTGCTGCAGGGTTTAAAAAAAAACCATTGGATTTCCCTTTATAACTACCCTGCTCTGCAGTGGAAGTATTTAACCCAATTCCCCCGCCCAGCAATACTGAGCCTTTAGAAATTTGCGCCGATAAAATCTGAATGAAACAGGATGAAGCGAAAATTGAAAGTAAAATTTTCTTACTCATAAATTTGATTTTGGTTTTTATAAATTAGTATACACTGCAAATGTGTAAATGAAAAAGCATGCTGCCAACAATGGCAACATGCTTTAACGAAGGTTTTTGTTAAGGCAAATTAACTGATAAATTAATTAATCGATACAGCGCCAAAGTATGGCTGCAATACAAACGGTATAATTATACCATTTTCTGTTTGATTATTTTCTAGTAAACTTGCCATGATGCGTGGCAATGCTAATGAACTGCCATTGAGTGTATGCACTAATTGCGATTTTCCTTTTTCATCTTTAAAGCGAATCTTCATACGATTGCTCTGATACGTTTCAAAATTGCTGACACTGCTGCATTCCAACCATTTTTTTTGTGCGCCACTCCATACTTCAAAATCATAGGTAATGGCAGAGGCAAACCCCATATCGCCACCACACAATCTTAATATGCGGTATTTTAATCCCAGTGACTGAATAAGTTTCTCCACATGAGCCACCATCGCATCCAATGCTTCATAACTTTTATCGGGATGAACGATTTGAACTATTTCTACTTTATCAAACTGGTGAACACGGTTAAGGCCTCGTACATCTGCACCAAAACTTCCTGCTTCTCTTCTGAAGCAAGGCGTATATGCTGTCATCTTTATTGGCAAATCAATTTCTTTTATAATTTCATCCCGGTAAATATTTGTTACCGGAACTTCTGAGGTGGGTATCATGTAAAACTTGTCTTCCGGCATATAATACATCTGTCCTTCTTTATCGGGTAACTGGCCCGTACCAAAGGCGCTTGCTTCATTTACCATGTATGGTGGAAGATATTCAGTATAACCTGCATTGGTATTTAACTCTAAAAAATATTGTGCCATGGCCCGTTGCAGTTTGGCGCCTTTCCCTTTATAAACAGGAAAACCACTGCCGGTTAATTTTACACCCAGTTCAAAATTTACCAGGTCGTATTGCTTAATTAAATCCCAGTGGGGAACAGCGTTAGCATGAAGCACGGGTTCATCACCACTTACTTTTATAATCAAATTATCTTCCGGAGTAAGTCCTTTGGGCACTAATGCAGAAGGCAGATTGGGTAAACGAACCAGTAAATCATTTAACTGCTGCTCAATAGTATTGAGTTTATCTGTAAGTTGTTTGGAACTTTCTTTATAAGCAGTTACTTCAGTTTTCTTTTGTTCAGCAGCATCTTTTTCTCCCTTGCCCATCAGCATACCAATTTCTTTGGAAGCCATGTTTATTCTGGAAGATATTTCATCGTTTTCCTGTTGTGTTTTACGCCGCTGTTCATCTAATGCAATGATCTCATCCACCAAATTGGTTTCTTTAAAATTCTTTACCCCTAATCTTTCAACAACGAGGTCCCTGTTCTGGCGGATAAAAGCCAATTGTAACATATACTAAAATTTGCGGCAAAGTTAACGGATGACGGGGAGAAGTGCAATGATGCTTTATGGTTCTTTCTTATAGATATCCGGCTGATGTATATGCATCCACCTGTCCGCAAAAGTAAGCGGAACAAATCCATATTGCGCATACAACCCATGTGCATCATGGGTGGCGAGCATTATTCGGCGAAGGCCCTGTAAATCGGGGTGTTTTATAATTTCTTCCATCAGCCATTTACTTAATCCCTTTCCACGATAAGCTTCATCAATAAATACATCGGCGAGGTAAGCAAAAGTTGCTTTATCAGTAATCATCCGGGCAAAACCAACCTGCCTGCCGGCAGGCAAGGTCTGTCGTCCAATATGAAAAACTCCAAAGCACAAAGAATTATTAATGGACTTTTGAACGGTTTCAATGGGGATGTTTTCAGCCCAGTAAGAATGGGTTAGAAAATTATGGATGTATTCAATATTGAAAAATGTGGTATCGGTTGTTATTGCGTAGCCTTCTTTTTGCATATGATTTAATAGTTTCTGCAAAACCAATAAGGTTTTGCAAAACCTTATTGGTTTATTAGCAGTTTTGTTTGATGAATAAATTCTTTATTACAATTTGGACAAATTTGCAATCCGATTGAAATTTTGTCCAACCTGTTAACTTAAATATTTCCCCACAATCGGCACCCTCCTGCCCACGCCAAATGCTTTGGGCGATATGCGGATGATGGGACAGAATTGGTTGCGTTTATATTCATTGATGTTTACTAACCGCAGCACCATGTCAACTAAAGCTGCATCATAGCCCATTGCTTTTATTTCATTTGGGCCCTGTCTTCTTTCAATGTATTGATACAATACTTTATCAAGTATAGAATAATCGGGCAGACTATCACTATCTTTTTGCCCCGGTCTTAATTCAGCACTTGGTGCTTTAGTAATGATATTAGTTGGAATAATTTCATTGTTACGGTTGATGTATTTTGCCAGTTCGTACACCTGTAATTTATAACAATCGCCCAGCACACCAAGGCCTCCGGCCATATCACCATACAATGTGCCATAACCTGTAGCCAATTCACTTTTATTTGAAGTATTAAGCAGGATGTATCCAAATTTATTGGCAATGGCCATCAGTAAGTTTCCTCTTGTACGGCTTTGGATGTTTTCTTCTGCCAGGCTAAAAGGTAAATCTTTAAAGATGGGTTTCAATTCCGATAAAAAAGATTCGTAAATATTTTTTATCGGAACAATGTCATATGGGTTACCCAAATTTTTGCTCAACTCTTCTGCATCGCTCACACTATGCCCAGTTGAATATTGTGATGGCATTAAGATAGCTCTTACATTTTCCTTTCCCAATGCTGTACTGGCTAAGGCCAGTGTAACGGCGCTGTCAATACCACCGCTGCTTCCTAAAATTGCTTTGGTGAAGCCCATTTTTTTAAAATAATCTCTTATTCCGAGAATGATGGCATCATGTATTTCAGCAATACAAAGCTTTTCATCTAAATGTAAAGGACTTAATTCTCCATCGGGGATGGCATTTGCTGACTGTTTTACCGGCACATCAAAACTTCCATCTTCCTTCCACTCAACAAAATCAATTGCTTCTTTAAATAAAGGGAGTTGTTTTAAAAGATTTGCATCTTTATCAAATACAAGTGAACCACCGTCAAAAACAATTTCTGTCTGGCTACCTACTGTATTGCAGTACAACATAGGCAAACCATATTTTTTTACATTCAATTTTACAATGGCTTTCCTGTCTTCCACATGTGTGTAATCAAAAGGGGAAGCTGAAATGTTGAGCATAATATCCGGGTTATACTTCATCAGTTCATCCATTGGGCAGGTGCGGTACAACGGGTTATCGCCCAGGTTCCAGATATCTTCACAAATAGTCAATGCTATTTTCTTTCCTTTAAATTCAATGATATTCCAGTCATAGGCGGGTTCAAAATAACGGTACTCGTCAAACACATCATAGTTCGGTAAACATGTTTTATGAGCTATGGCTTTAACTTCTTTTTCGTAGAGGAACCAGGCGGCATTATGCAAATCTTTTCCTTCAGCCCGTTTGTTTTTATCCGGGGCGCCTACAATTACAGCAATGGTATCTGCATGTTGCTTTATTTTATCAATACTTTCCCTGCATTTGTTTAAAAAGTCATTGAACTCAAGGAAATCTCTTGGCGGATAGCCGCAAATACTTAGTTCACTGAACAGGATAATATCGCCACCCTGCTGTTTTGCCAGTTCAATAACTTCAATGATCTTTTGTCTGTTGCTTTCAAAATTGCCGATGTGATAATTCTGCTGTGCTAAAAATATTTTCATAAACCCCAAACCCCTAAAGGGGCTTTATTTAAAATGTTTTCGATTTCTTTGCAAAGTTAAAAATTTCAATCCCATTATATGAGATTACTGTTGCCGCTTATTATTGTATTGTTTTTGGCTTCCTGTAACGACAAAACTCCTGATGTTTCAGAAATAAAAATTGACTTACCGGTTGAACGCTACGATAAACTCATTTACGCCATTGACAGCAATAATACTGCAGAAGGGCTTAAGAAAGTATATACACAGCAACCCGCTTTTACCAATGCCTTTATTGCCCAGGTTCTTCAATTACATCAACCATACAACGATACCAGCAAAGTGCTGCAGGAGGCGATGAAAAATTTTCTTACTCATACGCAACAATTAAAAGATTCTGTATGGCAGAAATTTGATGCTGATAAAGAATGGACAAAAGGTATAGCAGAAAGCCTCCGGTATGTAAAATATTATTTCCCTCAATATAAAATTCCAAAAATCATTGCCTTTGTGGGCGATTTAACGGGAAGAGAAATTTTAATACAGGAAGGTTTAGCTATTGGACTGGATTATTATATGGGAAAAGATTTCAGTTATTACCTTATCCCTGAAGTTCAAACACAGATACCATCCTATTTATCCCGTCGTTTTTCTCTTGAATACTTACCTGCAAACTGTATGCAGGCCGTGGTGGATGATTTATACCCTGATACCAGTTTTTCCAAACCATTAATTGAGCAAATGGTAGAAAAAGGAAAACGTTTTTTTGTTCTAAATAAGTTTTTGCCGAAAACGAATGATACTTTAAAATTTCAATACAGCAAAGAACAATTAGACTGGTGCTATAAAAACGAAAAAGACATCTGGAAATTTTTTCTCGATGGAGATTTGCTCTACTCCACTGATCCTTCCACCAATAATTTTGTCTCGGAAGGGCCCAGTACACAGGGTATGCCACAAGAATCGCCGGGTAATATTGGCTTGTTTGTAGGATGGAGAATTGTTCAAAAGTATATTGAGAAACATCCTGACATGACCATTCAGCAATTGATGAAAACAGAATCGAAGGTTATTTTTAATGAATCGAAATACAGACCATCATAAATCAGGCAGCAGGTCTTTTGCCCAGTTCTTTCAGTAACCTGAAATGTGACATTATTGCTGCCCTTGTAGTGGAAAACCGGTGGTAAGGCAAATCAAACTCTTTACATTTTTCTTCTACTATCTTACTGATAGCAGGATAATGCACATGACTTATTTTGGGAAACAAGTGGTGCTCCACCTGGAAATTTAAACCCCCGGTATACCAGGAAACGATTTTATTATTAATGGCAAAATCAGCGGTGCTTCGTATTTCATGTTCTGCCCAGGACATTTCAATTGTTTTATCGCTAATTGAATCTGCTTTTACAAATTCAGTATGTTCCACCACATGGGCCAGTTGAAAAACAATTGCCAATGTAATTCCCAGCACCACATGCATGGTTATAAATCCTATAGCCCAGGTCTGCCATCCTACCATCGCAGCAGGAATTAGTATATAAATTAATACATATAACAGTTTGCTGATCCAGAAAACAATATGTTCTTTCTTATTCATTTTCTGCAACGGTGTATTTTGAATTTTCTTTTTGAAGTACTTATTAAAATCCAGTAAAAAAACCCAGGCAAAAGAAGAAATAGCATAAAAGAACAAAACATATAAATGCTGGAAGCGGTGTGCGGGTACCCATTTTTGCGATACACATTGCCGCATCAAAGGGCTTTTCGCTATATCATCATCCATTCCATCAACATTTGTATAGGTATGATGCAGGATATTGTGTTTAAATTTCCAGATAAATGTATTGCCACCCAGAAAATTGAGGGAGTACCCTAAAGTTTCGTTGAGCCATTTTTTTTCGGAATAACTTCCGTGGCAGGCATCATGCATTACATTGAAACCAATACTGGCCAGTACAATACCAAATAATCCGCTAAAAAAAATTCCCCAGGCCGCCGGTAAATGCAGGAATAAAAGGGAAAGATAAATAGACACTGCCGCTGTTAACAAAACTATTGTTTTATGATATAATTTCCAGTTACCTGTTTTTTTGAATTGATTCGTGGCAAAATAAGAATCTACTGAATTTTTTAACGACTGAAAGAAATGATTGCTGCTGTTGTCGTATGATACTTTTGACATAACGGTATATATTTTCATCAAGCCGGGAAGGGGTAATTAATTTTACTAAGGAAGAAGTGAGAAATGAACAACTTTAATAAACCAACAAACCCCGAAACGGGAGATTTGCGGAAGATAAGATTTTATTCCCAGTAATCAGGAATCATCCTGTTAATTCATCTTAAAAGGAACGATCATTTCAAACAAAGGAATATTAACGGAGAAGTTTTGTTTGGAATTCAGGTTTTCCATTAAATAAGTACCATGCATTTTACCCAGTTCTGTCCGCAAATTACAACCACTTACATATTGATATTGTTCACCGGAATTTAATACCGGCTGCACTCCCACTACGCCATCACCTTCCACTTCCCTGTACTGTCCGTTACTATCAAAGATATGCCAGTGACGACGTAAGAGTTTTACAGGAAAAGTATTGTTGTTTTCGATAGTAATACGATAGGCAAACATGTATTCTCCAGCCATCGGATTACTGTAATCCTGCTGGTAAAATGTTTCTACACTGATGCGTACTCCTTCTGAAATTTTTGATGTCATTATTAAGCTATCTTTATAAAAATAAACAAAAAAATACTGTCAAAGTTGTTTCTGAGAATTTACTTCAAATAATAAATCAATTAACTGGTTGCAGCATTTTAAATTTTAGCAATGCATGCTTCACGGCAGTATGGAAACCAATTGTTTGTATTAATCCTCGTAAAAATGCACTGGCTCAGCTGGAATTAGAAAACATAAACAATAAAGGCATCAAAAACCGAATGAAATTTATATACGTTCAAAAAACCAGGCTAAGCCTTATACTTTAGCTATAAATAGAAATACGCCAATAATCAATTAGGCTCTTCGTAAAGATTTAATGCTGTAATTACTAATAACAGCAATAATGTGAGTGCTATATAGTGGATCTTTTTAAAGCGTTCCTCATTAACTACATCTTCCTGCATTCTTGCCCTTATAAATAAAATAAAGGTGGCAACACCTGTAATTGCAGAGGTTATGGCAAGTACACAAATAATAATAAAAATCAAATCATATTTTTTGTTTGTGAATACCCGTTTTTTAATAACCACTGTAATATTTTATCTCTGTGGTCGCCCTGCACAATTATTTCTCCGTCTTTGGCTGAACCTCCAGTGCCGCAATATGATTTTAGTTTTTTCCCCAGTTCTTCCAAATCATTTTCCTGACCGATAAACCCGGTAATAAGCGTTACTGTTTTACCACCCCGATGTTTGGTTTCTAAACGTATCCTTAATCTTTGCTGATTGACAGGCAGTGTTTCTTCCACAGCCTTCTCTTCTTCAAATTTAAAATTTGGGTCGGTACTAAAAACAAATCCCCTGTCATCTGGTTTATTTTTTTTACTCATAATTAAAAAGTTGAAAGGTTAAATTATTACTGCTTTAAGGCTAAGGTCTAAACTTCTTGCCTGGTGAATCAATCCGCCTACACTAACATAATCCACACCGGTTTCTGCATAGCTAACTATGTTATCAAGGTTAATCCCGCCACTGGCTTCCGTTTCAAATTCACCATTTATAATTTGTAAAGCTTCTTTAATCTGATCCGGAGAAAAATTATCAAGCATAATACGAAATACCTTTCCTTTTGCTACGGCAGTAACCCGCTTAACATCATCAATATTTCTTGTCTCCACTTCTATTTTCAAATGAGGCTTTTTTAGTTGTACATAATCATATGCTTTGTTGATTGCTTTTTCTATTCCGCCGCAATAATCGATATGGTTATCTTTCAGCATGATCATATCATATAAAGCCATCCGGTGGTTAATGCCGCCACCAATTCTTACTGCTTCTTTTTCCAGCAACCTAAAATTGGGCGTGGTTTTTCTCGTATCTAAAACTTTAGTATGATATCCCTTTAATTTATCGGTAAATTTTTTGGTAAGGGTAGCTATACCACTCATTCTTTGCATACAATTCAATGCCAAACGTTCACATTGCAAAATTGTATGTATCCTTGCCTCTACCTCAAAAGCTATTTCACCTTTTGTTATTAAATCACCGTCTTTTTTATAAACTGTGAACTTTGCTGTGGTTTCCAGATAATGAAAAACTGACTGCGCAACTTCTACTCCCGCCAGCACACCTTCCTCCTTAATTTTTAAAACAGCTTTACCCCTTGCATTTTTATCTATGGTACTTAATGTGGAATGGTCACCATCACCAATATCTTCGTTTAAGGCATTTTTTATTAATATATTTAATTGCTGTTCATAAGTCATCATGCAACAAATATCAGTGAAAATTCAAAAGTAAAAAGACAAAAAAAATCCCGCCAATATTTTGACGGGACCCTTTGTATATGTTCACTTAATTATGGTGCCTGTGCTTCTATTCTTATCTCCTGCAGGTATTGCTTATCCCCCCGTTGTTTTACAAATAATGTTGTTCTGAATTTCCCATCCTTTGTCTGGAGGTTACCAATACAGTAATTGGACGTTCCGTTATCCCCTTTATGCAGAACTTCAAATGATTTTACTTTATAGTTGTTAAAAAAATCTTTCATTATCATTTCTGCCTGGCTTTTACTGTAAGAGCTGCTTTTATCAGGCATAGTTATCTCAACAACATTGTCAAAGTTTTTGGCCAGTTGTTCAGCGCTTCCTGCCTTCATGGCTCCTATTACATCATCCAGTATTCCAAATAGACGGAACGATAACAGGCCCGTGACAAAAACAATTAATAATACAGTGCGTAAAGTTTTTTTCATACTTCGATTGTTAATTACAGCTATTGTTTTGCTAAAAGCATGCCAATCACTTTGCTTAAGATGACTACAAAATACAACAAGACGGCTTTAACAAAAAGCCAATTCCCTAAAAATGCTGTAAATGAAGTAGTTTTGCACTGTTATGGCAAAGAAAAAAGTTATCCTCATTATTATGGATGGATGGGGCCTTGGAAAGGTAAAAAAGGCAGACGCTATCCAGAATGCAAATGTTCCTTTTGTAAGCTCCCTTTATAGTAGCTATCCAAATTCAACGCTGGTAACCTGTGGCGAGGCAGTTGGTTTACCCGACGGCCAGATGGGTAACAGTGAGGTGGGGCATCTTAACCTTGGAGCCGGCAGGATAGTATACCAGGAATTACAGCGTATCAATGTAGCTGTACGGGATGGTTCTTTTGCAAAAAATGAGGTGCTCCTGAATGCTGTAAGAGCTGCTAAAGCAACTAACAAAACCTTACACCTTATTGGACTTGTTAGCGATGGGGGTGTTCATTCCCATATTAATCATATAAAGGCAATTGCAGATGTTTGTAAAAATGAAGGACAGGCAAATGTCCTTGTTCATGCTTTTACAGATGGCCGGGATACGGATCCTAAAAGTGGATTGGGTTTTCTAAAAGAACTGCAAGATCATTTAAACAAAACAGTTGGAAAAATTGCCACTGTTTGTGGCCGGTATTATGCTATGGACAGGGATAAAAGATGGGAAAGAGTAAAATTAGCTTATGACTGTTTAGTAAATGGTGCGGGTGAAAAATTCGATGATGTATTGAAAGGAATTAAAGCTTCTTATGACGCTAAAATTACAGATGAATTCATAAAGCCAATTATAAATTCTACTGTGGAGAACGGAACAATTCAGGAAGGTGATGTGGTTATTTGTTTTAATTTCCGTACAGACCGTTGTCGTGAAATTACCCAGATACTTACACAACAGGATATGCCCGATTTTGGGATGAAGAAACTTAATCTTCATTATACAACCATGACAGAATATGATAAAACGTACCAAAATGTAAATGTAGTTTTTGAAACAGATAATTTGAATAATACCCTGGGAGAAATTCTTCAGCAAAATGGATTAAAACAAATTCGAATTGCTGAAACAGAAAAATATCCGCATGTTAGTTTTTTCTTCAGTGGTGGACGGGAGAAACCCTTTGATGGTGAAAGCAGGATCATGATTCCCTCTCCCAGGGTAGCTACTTACGATCTGCAACCGGAGATGAGTGCTTATGAGGTAACCGATGCCATTATTCCTGAAATTGAAAAAGAAAGCCCGGATTTTATTTGTTTAAATTTTGCCAATGCTGACATGGTTGGCCACACTGGTGTTTTTGAAGCAGCTATAAAAGCAGCAGAAACTGTTGATAAATGTGTTGAGAGAATCGCAACTTCTGCTTTAGCACATGGTTACACTATTTTTTTAACTGCCGACCACGGCAACAGTGATTATATGATTAATGACGATGGTACCCCTAATACGGCACATACATTAAATCTTGTACCATTCTTTATTATTGATAAAGAATGGAGAGGTACAATAAAACCCGGTAAACTGGGAGATATAGCCCCCACCATTTTAAAATTTATGGAACTTCCTATTCCCAAAGAGATGACCGGTGATGTTTTAATTTGATTTTTTATAAAATTTTAAAGCAAAAACCCGGTTCTGTCTAATTAAAGTTGGTTTTATTTATTTGATATTCCTTTCATGTTACGATTTCATGACAAATTTTAACAGCCAAAGCAGCTACCTATTTAAGGAATTTGTCTAATTTACGGGTAACTAAACATTCTTAATGACAGAGGAAGCCATTTTACTAGGCTGCTTGAAAAACGAACCGGCAGCCCAACAGGAATTGTATCAACGATACAGTCCTAAAATGCTGGCTGTTTGTTACCGCTTTGCGAAGAACAGGGAAGATGCAGAAGATATGTTGCAGGAAGGTTTTATCCGTATTTTTTCGCAAATGCATCAATTCAGGGCACAAGGAGCATTTGAAGGGTGGGTACGCAGGATTATAGTTCATACCTGCATCAACATTTTGAAAAAGAATAAAAAATTCAATGAGAGTGTTGACATTATCCATGCTACAAATATCCAGGTGAGAGAAGAGTCGGTACCATCAATAATCCAGGCAAAGCAGGTAGTGGAATGTATCAGGATGCTGCCACTTGGTTACAGAACCGTTTTGAACCTTTTTGCGCTAGAAGGGTATTCGCATAAAGAAATTGCTGATATGCTGGATATTGAGGAAAGTACCAGCCGTTCACAATACACAAGAGCAAAAGCTATGTTACAAGAGATATTAGTACGCAAAAAAATAATTCTGGAACCTAAAAGAAAAACCGATTTATTAGCTGCAATGCAGTTAAGATAGACCCAACCCTATATTGAAAACTCAAACCAAAATTGACCATGGACAAAGATTTTTATATGAATGATTTTGAACAGCTGCTGAGAGATAAAACTGAAGAGTTTAAAATGTACCCTTCCGAATCTGTCTGGACCAATGTTTACAATAAATTACATCCTGGCAGAAAATGGGGGATTATCGGAGGCTCTGTGTTATTATTGTTATTTACCGCATCCGTATTAGTTTTAAGAACAAATAATTCCACTGCAAAGAAAGAAGCGTCTGCTGAAAAAAATACACAGCAAACTTCCATAGCTGTAAATCATTCTGTCCCCGCAGATGCCGATCAAATAGGTACACCAAAAATTTCAGATCAAAATCTTTATAATATTACCCGTAGTTCAGGAGTTGATCATACATTAAGTCATAGTATTTCATCACAGGATTACAAAGTTTTATCGTCTTCAAATTCCGAATTTGGATTAAATAATTTTTCTGCTGCTTATGGAATCATTTCGGATGTAACAAAAGTAATACCTGGTAATTTTGCATTATCAAACGCATTGACATCCTCCGCTACTCCGGTATCATCTGAAATGATGTCTGACCTCTCAGATGCACCAGCCACTCAATTTGAAAAAGATCCTGTATTGTTCGCTGAAAATGTTTATGTTAACGCAAATAGTTTTAATAACACCATAAAAAAAGCTTCTGTAAAAAAAGCTTCCAGGTTTGAATGGCAGTTTTACTTTGCACCCTCCAGTAGCTACAGGGCTTTATATAAAGATGCAGACAATACTGGTTTAGCTTATGCTTATTCCGGTTTTATACCGGGAGATATCAGTAAGGCTGTTAACCATACGCCGGCAATGGGCTTTGAAATTGGAAATGCTTTTCTTTTTTCTTTATCCAACTCTATAAAAATAAAAGCCGGAGCCCAGTTAAACTATTCAAGGTATAATATCAAAGCTTATTCTACCCCCTACCCTGAACTAACAACAATAAGATTGAGGAGTAATAATAACCAGCCACAGGATATTACAGTGACCTCCTCATATAAAAATTATGGTGTTTATTATGAGGCTACTACTATTGGAAGTCAGAATGTGGCAATTTCTATCCCCCTGGGCGTTGATCTCAAAATGACTGGTAATAAGAAACTAAGCTGGTATGTTTCCGGAAGTTTTCAACCAACTTATATCCTTAATAACAAAGCATTCCTCATAACAAATGATCTGAAGAATTATGTGCAAAATGCGGATTTATTCAGAAAATTTACAATGAATACCGGGGTTGAAACATTCCTGCGTTTTGAAAGAAATAATGGAGTGGCTTTACAGATAGGACCACAGATACGGTACCAGATTAATTCTTCATATACAAAAAAATATCCCATCAGTGAGCATTTGATTGAGTATGGATTAAAAGTTGGGATAACCAAAAAATTCTAACCAAATATTAACGCATTGCATATCTAACGCCGGTACTTTCCGGCGTTTTTGTATTTATTAACTTTTTCAATTCCTTAATTTTACCAGATGAAGTTTTACAGTTTACTGATTTTACTGCCTGCAATTTTTTATACGTCTGCCTGCAAACAACAAAAGCCACAGCAAAAAGAGCAAAAGCAAAAAGACTTCTTACCTGTTACAGATTTTCTTGCGGGAGAGATCAGGCATATTGATTCAATACCCTATGCTTTTACAAATTTCATAACAATAGGTGACAAAACGGATTCAGCATTTATAAATAAAGAACTTTTTCATACCATGGTTAATGAATTCCTCGAAGTTAACATTACCGATAAAAAACATATTGATTATTATGATGAAACTTCTTTAATTGACACATCAATTAATATGGCCATTTTTACTTATCTCGCAAATTCCCCAGACATGAAGGTTGCCCGCATTGATGCTTATATTGACCCTGGTTCCGGGAAATTCAGAAAAGTTTTTATAAAAAGAATTTATAATAACAAGGACACTACATGGGAAAAACAATTGCTTTGGCAGACCAGTGGTAATTTCTCTCTCATTACCCGGCAGGTTGTAAATGATAAAGAATTTATTAAACAGGAAAGGGTTGTTTGGGACGACAAGAAAGAATAACCAGTAATGACTCAAAAAGAATTTCAATTAATAGCTCCTGATATTCCAAATGGCCCGGGTATATACAAATACTTTGGGGCTAAAAACGAAATCATATATATAGGAAAAGCAAAAAATCTCCGGAAAAGAATTAGTTCTTATTTCAATAAAACATTCGCAGGTTATAAAACTCATGAGCTTGTTATCAACATCAGGAAAATAGAATTCACAATAGTAAATTCTGAACAAGATGCTTTTTTATTAGAAAACTCCTTAATAAAAGAATTTCAGCCAAAATATAATATCAATCTTAAAGATGATAAAAGTTACCCCTTTATCATCATTAAGAAAGAAGCTTTTCCGAGGGTTTTTTTAACGAGAAAAAAAATAAAGGATGGTTCTGAGTATTTAGGCCCTTTTACTTCTGTACAAAAAGTAAGAGAATTAATTGAATTTATACGATTAAATATTCCACTGCGAACCTGTAAACTAAATCTGACAGAAACGAATATCAACAAAGGAAAGTTTAAAGTTTGTCTTGAATATCACCTTGGTAATTGTAAGGGACCCTGTGCCGGCTATCAAACTGCTGAAGATTATAAATCAGAATTGGACCAGGTAAGAGATCTTTTAAAAGGTAACCTTACTCCTGTAATTAAAGTATTTAAACAAGAAATGCAGCGGCATGCCGAAAATCTTGAATTTGAAAAAGCCGCAACTATTAAAAAGAAACTTGAACACCTGGAACAATACCAGGCGAAATCAACGGTTATTAACCCACGGTTGGGTGATTTGGATGCTTTCTCTTATTCTATAGAAGGCTCCATAACATATGTAAATTATCTTATGGTTAAAAATGGTGCCATTATTCAAACACATACCATAAGTCTGGAAAAAAAATTAGAAGAAACAGAAGAGGAGGTTTTGATATTTGCTATTGCACAACTAAGGAAAGATTTCAACAGTACCGCAAAAGAAATTATAGTACCAGTAACAATTCAATATCCTGAAAAAGATATTTTACTTACAATACCAAAGGCCGGTGATAAGAAAAAGCTTCTTGAGCTATCAGAAAAGAATGTGCATTATTTCAGGGAAGAATTACGAAGAAAGAAATCGTTAAACCTACAGATAAAAACTGATGGGGAGAGAAAGAATATATTATACCAGTTACAGGATGATCTGCAACTAACAGAATTGCCATTGCATATAGAGTGTTTTGATAATTCAAATTTCCAGGGCAGCTACCCGGTATCGGCAATGGTTTGTTTTAAAAATGGAGTGCCGGGTAAAAATGATTACAGGCATTATAATATTAAAACAGTTGAAGGCATCAATGATTTTGCCAGTATGAAAGAAGTTGTGGGCAGAAGGTACCGTCGGTTATTAAATGATCATGCAGAGCTGCCACAATTAGTAATTATTGATGGTGGAAAAGGGCAACTATCTGCTGCCATGGAAAGCATTACAGAGCTGGGACTCCAGGGCAGGATAACGGTAGTTGGTCTTGCTAAGAATGAAGAAGAGTTGTTTTTTCCCGGCGATAAAGAATCAGTAAAACTTCCAATAGATGGCGACAGTATGAAACTGATCCGGTTTATAAGAGATGAGGTTCACCGCTTTGGCATCAGCTTTCACCGCCAAAAAAGAAGTAAAGGAACCTTTAAGAACGAATTAGAGGCAATAAAAGGTATTGGCAAATTAACAGCACAAAGTCTTTTAAAAGAGTTTAAGTCGGTAAAAAAAATAAAGGAATTATCACAGGAAGTGCTTTCAGAAAAAATAGGATCAGCAAAAGCTGTTCTTATCAAAGATTATTTTAAAGGGAACAAATATTAAAATAAAATACAATCGGGGCGGGGTAATAAAAAAAATTGGGGCCAGGATAGAAATCCAGCCCCGTCTTTAAAATCCAATATCCTATGAAAAACCGTAACAAAGATAATACTTGAGTTCGAAAAGACAATACCTCAAAGTGGGTATTTTTAAGATTTATAAATACCACGTAGAAATACGATTTTCAGGTGATTAGGCGCTATTTTGCAGCATTTGTGGATATAAAAAAAGGGCTGAAAAATGATTTCAACCCTTTTATAAGAAGTTTCAAGGAAATTAATATGACCATAAATCCTGCTCGTAATTAAAAATCTTCTCCTTTATATTATCACCCTCTAATAACCTTAAGATTGGGTCTTTAATATAAGCCCGTAAACGTAAGTCATAAGGATTATCAAGAGACGACTTTGTAATATAACTGCTGAAGAAACGATTTTCAAACAGTTCTTCCCAAGTCATTCTACCTCCAAAATTTTTGTTGTTATATGCTTCGTATTTAGCTAAAACTGTTCTTGCATCGGGATAATAAATCCAGAACATAGGTACTTCTTCATCCCCAATTGTTATACCTGTTGAAGTTTGTAATTTTTTAAGCGGGGCAATTCCAAGGATTCTTACAAACAACCTGGAAGATTCTTTATCAAATACCCATTCTTCTTTAATTCTGAACTTAGTAATTGAGTCTGGATCTACTTCTTTAGGAGTAATAACATATTTAACAAGATTGCCATTAATATCATAAGAAGGCACAGTATCCATACCACCACCAAATTGCTGCATTGCCTTTGCAATGGTTAATGGTGTTGTAAACCTGTCATCAATAGGATCAAAAGCAGTGAACATACTGTCTTTAACACCTTTTACAAGTATTGCTATGAAACGTTGGTTGCCATTGTCTTCATTAGCAGAATAACGGAACGGGAGGTTTATTTTTTCTCTAATGTCAATTTCACGCCATACTCTTGTACGATAAACAGCATCATCTTCCCTTATATTTTCATATTCTAATGGCACCCTGTCTCTCACAAGGTTTCTTTCAATAGCTGCATCGTTACGCAAAGAAACAGACGCAGAATCCCACCCACCACTTGTAGATTTTGCCACCTCATAAGGTACATTTGATTGTTTGGGCTGCGTCCCTGAATTATTATTATTCATATACGCACTTTGTCCCTGGTTATTTGATTGTGCAGGCTGTCCATATGCTGACTGGGCAGGTTGGCCATATGCCGACTGTGGTTGTGTTTTTCCTGTTTTCTTTTTGGCTTTCCTCGTTTGCGAAAAAGCATTGAAACAATTCAAGCTTAGTGCAACTACCAACAAACCGATTCCTGCAAATTTCATTTTCATAAAAATAGTTTTATCTGAGATTAAATACTATTGGTGGCAATTTTCTTGATCCTCCCGGACCGCTTGCCCTGATTTCATCCAATACAACGGTTGTTCCGGGTGTACACCTGTTTATAATATCTCTTACGGAATCAAAGAGGTTACCTGAAACATTGGGGCGTATACCAGGTGCTTCTTTAAAGTTTTGACCACCTACAGCATACAATGTATAACTAGTAACAGTAAAGTTTACGCCTTCAAAAACAAAGTTTTCCAATTCAGCTCTTACGCCAGCCTGTGCTTTAAATTCAGCCGCAGGAATTGGGCCTCCTTTATTTCTACCAACCATAGCAATTGGATCAGGAACCGTTTTAACCCTAAATTCAAACTTGCTGATTTTACCATCTGCATTAACTGTAACGATTGCTTTACCAGGTGTGGAAGGACTAGCTATATATCTTCCTGCACCGGTTTTGCTTAATGAACCATTATCGATACTTACACTTACTTTTTCATCACCTACTGCACCACCTGTAACCGCTAATTCATTTGGTAAATCAATGTATAATACTTTCACTTTTTCAGCAGAAACAAATGCACCCGTAGGGGATCCTACGGTATAGTTGATTTCTTTTTCTTTTGTTTTTTCCAGACCAGTAAGTGGATCTTTAAACTTAACCATTACTTTGATAGATCCTGTTCCGGGACTACCAACTGTAGTTTTCCAGTTTCCAAGACCATTTTCAACCGGAACTTTATTTCCGTTTACATAAACGTCTGCAGGTACATCCGTGCTGTAAGCGCCTAATCCTGCATTTACCTCAAGTTCCTGTCCGGGCATTAAATATGTGGCACTGGTACCAATTAATGCTTCAAACTGGTTATAGACAACCTTTACTTCACCAATTTTTTTGTGGAAATAATCAATCACCTGCGACTCACTGTTCTTAACGTCGTTTTGAAACTTACTTAAAATAGTAAGAGCAGCTATTGACGGTGTCATTCTGAAATAAGCTGATGTCCAATCCTTATTACCTTTATTTTCAGTTTTAGGCATTTCCAGGTTTAAAGGCATTGATTTAAGCAAAGCAGCTTTTTCTTTTTTATCCTCTTCACTTGAGTCTGGTAAAATTGCAGACAATTTGTTTTTAAATTCTGTAAGCTTTGCCAATAACTCTTTTCCTTTTCCCTTGTTTTCCATTAAACGGGTTGCCGCTTCAAGGTTATCGAATTTGAAAACTTCTTCACCATCTTCAATTTTCAATCCGGCTTCTTTTTTCAAATCTAATTTTAACTGCTCAAGATAGGTGTTCATATCTGCAGCTATCTGCTTGGCCTCATCGGCTTTTGGCTTCCAAATCCTTGCTCTTTCAGCTGAATTGGGATCGTTTAGTTTTTCTCTGAATGATTCGTAAATAAGATTATTCTTTTCAGTTGCTACTTTATTCGCATTCTGTAAGCTGTTGTTTACGGTTTTAAAGGCATTGATGATCTCGGCAGAAACGTTGAGTGCCAGCAGTGCGGTAAGCACCAGGTACATCATGTTAATCATCTTCTGCCGGGGCTCCTTAGGTAAAGCCATGGATTAATATTTTTGGTTTTATCTAATGTGGTTTTGTATCGGTTTTTTTACAGGATAACGGATTAATATAAACTTAACCCTTTACTATTTTAATTAACGGCCCTGCATGGCGTTAATCATGTTGCCATAAATCTGGTTTAATGAACCGAGGTTCTTAGCCAGGTTTGCAATTTGTGTTTGAGCAGCTTTTGCATCTTCTACACTGCCCTGCATCGCTTGCGAAGCTTCAGCCAGGTTGCTATAAAACTTATTCATAGCTTTTAAGTGGTTGTTGGTATCCTGCAATTCCAGTTCATAAATGGTATTTAAGGAACCAAGATTTTTGGTCATTACCTGAACCTGCTCATGATACTGTTTTGTACTGTCAGCGGCATTATTAAAATGTGTCATGGTAGCTGTTGCATTCGTGTACACATCTTTCAGTTGACCCAGGGCAGTTGCTGCTTCTTTTGTTTTAGCAGTGTAATCATTGGTAGCTGCTACAACATCTGCCGTATCTTTTATTTGTGAGACTGTTGTACCAAATTTCTGGAACCCTTCACTTAATTTTTTAAGATTGGCAGGAGATATATCGGCGTCCTGTAACATCTTATCCATTTGTTGTAAAGCTGGGTTGCCACTGTTACCTCCGCCTAAGGCGATAGGGGTCATTTCAAACTTGCCCGTTTTTGCTTTTTCCACATCGGGGTGCTCCGTAATCTTTGGGAAATATCTTTCCCAATGATATTCTTCCAATGGAGGCACTACAAAAGCCATCATTAAGAATACAATTACTTCTGCTAAAAGCCCTAATGTAATCATTTCGTCTGCAGATGGCCAGTGGCGGATTTTAAATAATGCACCAAGAATTACCATGGCAGCGAAAAAGCTGAATAGAAAATTTAATACTTTCTGTCCTGTTTTTGTTTTAAAAAAAAGCATAACGGTTAAGTTTATTAGTGGGTTTGTTAAATAAATATTGATTCAATTAAGGAAACGAAAAGACAGTTACAATTATTATTAACGGCGGCCTAATGTTGGCGACAAATCAATTACACAACGAAAACCAATATAGGATTTTGACGTATCCTGATATTCGTAATTACGGGAGCTTGTTTGTAAATAGTAACCAACATCTTTCCAACTTCCTCCACGTGTTACTTTACGCTTCATTCTTGGAGGGTCGCTGTCTTTTGCATTATACCTCAGGTCCGGGTTTAAATCGTGTGTAAAATTATAAGCACCTTCGTAGTAGTAGGAGGATGTCCATTCTGCAACATTGCCAGCCATACAGTAAAGACCAAAATCATTAGGCCAGTAAGCATCTGCTCTTACGGTATAAAATCCACCGTCTTCAGGGTAATTACCCCGGCCTGGTTTAAAGTTGGCCAGCAAACAACCTTTACGGTTCCTTAAATAAGGGTTACCCCAGGGAAACATTGATTGAGAACGGCCACCCCTGGCAGCGTATTCCCACTCTGATTCGGTTGGAAGACGATAACTAGACTCTGTCATTTTCTTTTTGCTTTCCAGGAAATCGTTCAGGAAACGACCTCTCCAGGTACAAAATGCAGATGCCTGTTTCCAGTTTACACCTACAACGGGATAATGCTGGAAAGCAGGGTGAGAAAAATATCTGTGTGCAATGGGTTCATTAAAGGAATAGGAGAAATCACGAACCCATACCAAAGTATCAGGGTAAACCTTTACATTGTTTCTTATGATAAATTTAGAACGTGGCTCGTTGGGTTTACGGTATGCTGCTGCTTTATAATCAATATATTCTTCCTTGTAAATTAATTTATCCGGATCAATTTCCATTCTGCCATTTAAACGGTCATCCGGAGCCATTATCATACCATTGATTTTCTCATAAACATTTTTATCTTTCCAGAGAGCCTGCAATTTCTTTTGGTCAAAACTTCCTGTTTTTGGATCTCTTGGTATTTGGGCTAATTCACCGGCAATAGAATCTCTTACCCAGTTAACAAACTGCTTGTATTCGCTATTTGTTATCTCAGTGGCATCCATCCAAAAACCATTGATGGAAACTGATCTGTTACGGGAAGTAAATGAAAAATTGATATCCTCGTCACTCGGGCCCATATGAAATGTACCCTGGGGGATATAAACCATACCGTATGGCTTTGTATTCATGGCCGGGTTAGTGTATGCAACTCCTTTGAGCTGCCCGTTATAGGCCATAGTTTTTGAAGACTTACCTGACTTACATGACACAGCAAGTACAGCAATAGATGCGATTGTTAGCAGACTTAACAGTTGGTTCTTCATGATCTTTTTATTTCGTACAGGAATTGGCAAATCTAATGAGAAAACGTGATTATTTCTCTTTGAATCTGTTACAATTCTACTATTAATTATATGAAAATCAAAATTCAAAATCTTCTTTTTTTGCAAAACGGCATAACGACTTATTTATTGTGTTTAGGGGCCTGTGTTTTTACTAATAATTCAATCAGTGAATTTACGGTTGAAACAGGTTGATGGCAGGCATAATTTCTACACAAGTAAAGCAGCGTTTCCGTTCCAGTTTCTTTTTTGGATAATAACGGAAAGTCTTTGGACCCTATTAACGCGGATTGCAGGATTTTATTGGGGCAGTAATGGCTCAAAAACGCATCCCTTAGTACAGGAAAATTATTACCTACGATTGCAATTTCATTTACTCCAATAACCAGATCAATTAAGAGAGATCCCCAAACACCAAAGGAACCCGGATGACGAATAATAGCTGGTAAAAGTGTAAGCAAATTGTTAACTGCTTGTTCTTTCCATTTGGGTTGGTTAAAAATAATAGATAATTGATGCAGGTTTAATGCCATTATTGCATTACCAGAAGGTGTTGCTCCGTCATAAATTTCTTTTTTTCGTATGATCAAATCCTTTTGAGACTGATTGGTAAAGTAAAAAAAACCAGTGTCGCTATCTTCAAAATTGTCTTTTACAAATTCAGTTAACTGTTTTGCTATATGCAACCAATTCCCATCTGAGGTTATTTCCTGAAGTTTTATAAGTGCCTGAATTACGTAAGCATAGTCATCCAAAAATGCCGGATATTTTGCAAAATCATTTTTATAGGTATGCAAAAAACTTCCATCATTCTGTCTGAATTTCTTCAAAATAATTTTCATGTTTTCACATGCCAATTGCCTGTATTTTGTATTTCCTGTTGCCGAAAATGCTTTACTTAAAGCAATATTCATTAATGCATTCCAGCCTAATAAAACTTTATCATCCGTTGCCGGTCTTGTCCTTTTATTTCTTTGTAGTAAAATTTTTTGCTTGCAGAATTTTAATTGTTCTGTTAATTGGTTTATTTCAAGGTTATTTAATAAAGCAAATTCTTTTAAGGGTGTTTTTATCCGAAGGATATTTTTCTCTTCCCAGTTACCACCTTCGGTAACATCATAAAAAGTGCAAAACAATAGGGCATCTTCTCCTAAAATCTTCTCCAGTTCATGTTTAGACCAAACATAAAACAGGCCTTCTTCACCCTCGCTATCAGCATCCAGGGCTGATAGAAAAAGTTTTTCTTCGTTCATGAGTTCCCTTTGAATAAATTCAATTATTTCATCAATAACTCGATGATATTCGGGGTCTTTTGTTAATTGAAAAGCATCGGAAAGTACATCTACCAGCAATGCGTTATCATAAAGCATTTTTTCAAAATGCGGTACCAGCCACTCACTATCTGTACTATACCTGGCCAGGCCACCGCCAAGCTGATCATAAATACCTCCAAAAATCATCTTATTAAGACTAAGACAAGCTTGCTTTAATGCATCATCCTTTTTAAAAAAATGATAATATTTCAAGAGTAAGCTAATTGAGAATGTTTGCGGAAATTTGGGAGCTTTTCCAAACCCTCCTTCCTCAACATCAGCATTTTTCATCAGGTTTTCATAAGTAAGATGAAGTTGTGGTTCAGAAAAATTTTCTTCTTCGGTAATGAAGGCTTTTTTTATCTGTCCAAAAGAGTTTGAAGTTTTTAGGTGTTCTGTTAGGTTTTCTGCCTGAGAAATAATTTCCTGCTTTCTTTCCTTATAAGCTTGGGCAACCCCATATAAAACATCTTTCCATGAAGGCCTGTTAAATGCTTTTACCGGAGGGAAATAGGTACCCCCATAAAATGGTTGTTTGTCGGGAGTCAGAAAAACATTTAATGGCCATCCGCCGCTACCAGTCATTGCCTGCACAGCATCCATGTAAATATGATCAATATCCGGACGTTCCTCTCTGTCAATTTTAATGTTGATAAAATATCTGTTCATTATTTCGGCCACATCTTCCTGCTCAAAACTCTCCTTTTCCATCACATGGCACCAATGACATGCAGCATAACCAATACTTACCAAAATAAGTTTGTCTTCTTCTTTGGCCCTGTTCAAAGCTTCATCTCCCCAGGGATACCAATCCACCGGGTTATGGGCATGTTGCTTTAAATAGGGACTTGATTCATTAATTAACCGGTTAGCATATTTATGCATGGCAATGTTTTAAAACAAAACAGGGACAACAATTCTATGTTGTCCCTGAAATTTGATATTATTAAAATTATTTCCGCAGACTAATAAGAAAACGCTCCAATGCTGCTACCATGCTTGGTGCTTGTGGCTCGGGAGCCTTTATATGAAGAGTTAAGCCTGCCTCTTCAATTGCCCTTACTGTATTGGTACCAAATGCGCCAAGTAATGTGCCATTTTGTTTATACTTTGGCATATTTTCAATCAGGCTTTTTACACCACTGGGCGTAAAAAAACAAATGATGTCGTATTCGGTTTTTAAGACTCCCGTCACATCATTACTGACTGTTTTATACAATACAGGTGTTGCGTATTCGCAATTATGGTTTTTTAACCAACTGGTGATCTCATTATCCAGGGATTCAGAGCATGGGTATAAAAACTTTTCATTCTCTTTATGCTTGTTAATGACATCAAATAAGTTTTTGTTACTACCATCGGCACCATAAAAAACTTTTCTTTTGCGGTACAGAATAAATTTCTGAAGATAAAGGGCTACCGCTTCTGTGATACAGAAATACTTTGTATCCTGTGATACAGTAATTTTCATTTCTTCACATATACGAAAAAAGTGATCTATCGCATTCCGGCTGGTGAAGATTACGGCCGAATAATTGCCTATTTCAATTTTTTGCTTTCGAAATTCCTTTGAAGGGATCCCTTCCACCCTTATAAAAGGATGAAAGTCGAGGTTAATATTATACTTTTTACCCAATTCAAAATAGGGAGACTTTTCAGAATCTGGTCTGGGTTGGGTAATGAGGATTTTCGTTATGGCCTTACCAGCTACGTTTTTTGAATGCCCGTTTTTAACCATACTGACGTGGTAAAATGTTTTGCAAAGATAAAATAATTCCTAAAAAAATTTCATCAACACCTTGTATATCAATAAAAGCGGTGTTATTTCAAAGGCGCAAAGGTAGAGAAAAAAATGAAACCTGCTTACTTTAATATCTTTTTGTATGGGTGCATATGAGCGGATAAACCTGTAAACAAACATTGCACTAATCATTAATAATGAAAGCGTTAAACTTACATTTACTATTATTAGCCGGGAAAATGCTATCAAAATAATAAATGGTACCAGGAGGATCCCTAAAACTTTATTGATCAAAAAAACTATAAAGATGTAAGTATCGACTGCTGTGCTAATACCAAATACCCATCCGGAGCCTTTTAAAACAATATATTTTAAAAGATAAAGCATACTTAATAAGCCAATACAAATACCCAATTGTTGCCACTTATTCCCGGAAATATGCACATCATAGTGACTGATGAGTAAAAAAAGATACATACCAGCAGCAATAAAAAAGAAGATGTTAAATAAAAGAGCAGAAAGTTGGGATTGCAACAATTGGTCACGAAGCTGGGTTTGTCTTAAAGTGGTTTTAAAAAAAAGTTTGAAAAGATTTGTAAAATATCTGATATATGATAATCGCAATAATGCCATGAAAAACAAAACAGCAACAACTAAATAAAATAACCAGTCTTTTCGATCATTTATTTTTAGTTTTTCAATTTTATTGTCAGCATTTCTAAATATTCCATAAAAAAGGTTCGATTCAAGCGCCTTATTTTTATTAAAGCTGCTTACTGCTGACTTTATTGGAAAAACAAAATCTTTTTGATGAGCTGCTGAATCAGGAAAAGGTATTAAACTTTTAACAGTATCTGCAATTGGGCCAGCTGGAATAGAATCTTTTATTTGCGCTTTTACAGTTATTATAAAAAGTAAAAAGAATAATATAATTGTGTTTTTTTTCAATGCAGCAAAATTATTCAACTGAAATGACAATAGTTGCCCGTTTTAAAAAAAGTTTATATACCCAAAATGAATTTTAGCTTGTCGAAGATTGAGGGGTAAATCATTTCTTTTACCTGTAGCAAAACTTATATTAAATAATCCGGCTTTAGTTTCAAACGCCATTCCAAAACCTGCACCAATGAATGTATTATTTACATTGGCATACTGACTTTTGTTTCTTGCCCAGCCTAAATCTGTAAACCCAAAAAGAAATGAATTTTGTGCGATCAGGTACCTGTACTCAATAGTAGATACAAAATACTGGGAAGCATATATACTTTCTTCATCAAACCCTCTCAACAAACGATACCCGCCTAATTGAAACAATTCATTCCGGAAAATACCAGGACTTGCCAGCCAGCCAATATCAGCTGTTGTTTTTATTGTTCCTTGTTTCCCAATAGCAAAATAATGTGTTCCGGTAACATGTCCCCTAAAAACATAGGATTTTAGTTTAACCGAATCATATAAAGTAGCATAATTAAAAGTATTGTCACCAGCAATTTCTGTTATGGAATTATTTTTCTTCACTTTTCTTGTTCCGGTACTAATACTAAGTTTTAATTCATTTCCCCGTCGTGGATTGAAGCGGTAATTTGTATTATTTAGTTCATATTCTGCCAGCAGATTTACAGTACTTACATCTGCCTGAAAGGGTAGCCGTTTACTAAACTTTACGGTATTTGTATCCACATCCAACAAAATAGTTCTAAAGTTTTGTATTAATAATTTACCTGTTTGTGTAGCCGAAAAACGATATTGTGTTCCTATTTGCAGGTTCACATTTACATAAGAGCTATCCTTTTTTAAAAGGTTAAAAGAAAAATCAAACCCAAAGGGGGACTTAAATAAATAAGGCTGTTGAAACCCTAACGAAAGCCTTGGAGATGAAGGCTGAATTTGTTGCCAATTAACTTTAATCGCTTCCCCACCACCAAACTGGTTTTGTAAGTTTAAATTAAAATCACCGGTAATAAGTAATTTTTTTTGCCCCGGAAATTGCTGACTTGATGGAAGAAAACCAACTAACCCATTAATCTGGCTGCTTCTTTTTTGTTTAAGGTACAGATTTATGACAGCCCCGCTTCCAAGCATTGCCATATCCCATGTTTTTTCCTCCTGTAGGTAAGGTAGCTGTTGTAATCGTGTACTTATTTGCTGAAGTTTATCTTTTTTATAGGAGCTGCCGTTCTTAATATCCAGAAATTGCTGAATGAAAAAATTATCAATTTTTACATTTCCAAACAACCGGATACTATCTATTTTATACACCGGACCTCTGTTAATCCTTAATAACCCACTTATTTTTTCCTCATCAAATAAAATACTATCCAGCCATATACTTGCAAAAGGATAACCATTCCCCTCGTAATAATTAAGAAGCTTTTGTTCAAGCGCCTGCAGTTGTTCTATATTTAAAGGTTGATTTAAGAATATTTTTTTCTGCAGGTTCATGGCATCAAATATTTTTTCTTCCCCGCTGTCAACCGTCAAACTGGCCCATTGATATTTTTTGCCAATATATAGCTTAATACTTGCTGACGTTGAATCATACCATATACTATCCGTAGAGGATGAAACATACCCTTTTCCGTGCAACAAGGAGGTTATCTTAAAAATATAGGTTACACACTCATTTTGATTTGGAAAACTATTTTCAAGGCCCAGTGAACTTATGCTGAAGGAACTATCTTTGTCAACAAGGTGATAGTGCAGCAAATAATTTTTCTGTCCATATCCTGTGGTATTGGACAGAAAAAAAATAATTAAATAAAAAACAATACACCTTTTTCTGAGCATAAACAGCAGCATAAAGATAACAAACACAATTAATGGCCGGCATTTATATTCATATTCCTTTTTGTAAGCAAGCTTGCCATTACTGCAATTTTCATTTCAGTACATCGCTAAAGTTTAAGAACGATTTTATCGATGCTTTATTGAGAGAAATGGATTTACAAAAAAAATATTTGGGTAAAGAACAAATAAAAACAATTTATTTAGGTGGCGGCACGCCCAGTATTTTAACTTCAGAAGAAATAAAAATCATTTTAGATAAGCTTTATTCAACTTTTCCGGTTGCATCGGGTGCCGAAATAAGCCTGGAAGCCAATCCCGATGATATCAACCCGCAAAAGCTAAAACAATGGAAGCAATCAGGCATCAACCGTTTTAGTATTGGTATACAATCGTTTTTTAATGAAGACCTTCAATGGATGAACAGGGTACATAACGCTTCAGATGCGGAGAGATGTATAAAAGAGGTGAGAGAAGCTGGTTTTGAAAATTTTTCCATTGACCTGATTTATGGAGGACCCACGCTGAGCGATGAACACTGGCAGCAAAACATTACTAAAGCAATCACATTGAATGCGTCACATATATCCTGTTATGCTCTTACCGTGGAGCCCAAAACTGCCTTGGATAAATTAATCCAGGTAAAAAAGAAAGAACAGGTTGATCCCGAAAAACAGGCTCTACATTTTCTTTTTTTAATGAAAGCTTTGCGCAATGCTGGTTACGAGCATTATGAGATCTCCAATTTTGCAAAACCGGGTTACAGAAGTATGCATAACAGTAGTTACTGGAAAGGAGAATCGTATTTGGGTTTGGGCCCATCGGCCCATTCGTTTAATGGCAACACCAGACAATGGAATGTTTCCAATAATGCTTTATACATTCAATCGCTTAAAAAGAATGAACTGAATTTTGAAGCAGAAGTATTAACTGTTACGCAACAATTGAATGAATACATTATGACATCCCTAAGAACAATGGAAGGATTAAACTTAATACATGTAAAAAAGAAATATGGAGAAGCTTACAGCAACAAAATATTAACCGTTACCGGCACCGGCAAATATAAATCCGGGTTGATTAACTTTAATGATACTTTATTTTTAACGGATGAAGGAAAACTTTTTGCAGATGGAATTGCTGCAGATCTGTTTTTTTAATGCCTAATGGTTTACGCGGTGACGAATTACTTTTATTATTTCTCCAATGGCAAGAATGCAAACCATTATTATAATGGCCGTAGCACTGAAATTATTGTAGGAGAAAGGCATGGTTTAAACTTTTTACATTCTTAAAACCCACACTTCCTTTTCACGATATAAAGTTAGTAAATACCAGCAGCATATTTGTCTTTTAGCAGATAAAGGGGTGTTAATAGTTATAAACCTGATTAAATATCAGATAAGCGTTTCTTCAATTTGCTTAAAGCCCTGTTTCGGACTAAGGTTTTCCCATAGAATACGATATACCGTTTCAGCAATGGGCATTTCAACCTTTTCTTTTTCATTAATAATATAGATACAACGGCTGGCATTATATCCTTCGGCCACCATATTCAATTCCAATTGGGCCGATTTTACACTATATCCCTTCCCTATCATATTGCCAAATGTGCGGTTTCGGCTAAACAAAGAGTAGCAGGTAACCAGCAGATCGCCCAAATAAACTGAAGCTGCATAGTTTGCCGATTTTTTTAATGGTATGATAGTTTGAACACCCGGAATAATTTCATGGTGAATACCTACTTCCATATTTCTTACTCCTACCGTTCTTAAAAAACCGGCCATTTCATCTGCTGCATTTGCAATTAACACACTTAAAAAATTATCACCGTATTCTAATCCATGAGCAATACCGGCTGCTAATGCATAAATATTTTTCAATACCGCAGCAAACTGTACTCCAAATACATCATCATTAATTACTGTATTGAGATATTCTGTTTTAAACTGATGTGTTATCTCCTGCGTAAGTTTTTCGTTAATGCCGGAGAAAGTGAGATAAGAAAGCTTCTCTGCAGCCACCTCTTCAGCATGGCAGGGACCCATGATGCAATAATAATTTTCCAGCGGAAAATTAAATTCTTGTTTCAGATAGTCATTTACCAGCAATACCTGTTCGGGCATAATACCTTTTACGGCTGATATGATCTTTTTCCCTTCAAAAATATTTCTGGGCAATACGCTAAGTGTATCATGTATATAAGAAGAAGGTATTGCTAAAACAAGAAACTCCGAACGGGCAATTGTTTCTTCAATTCTGGCACTCAAATTTAATTTTGCAGTATCAAAATATACTGAACTCAGGTAATTAGGATTGTGATGGCGTTTAGCAATATGTTCTGCCATTTGTTGTGACCGTACAAACCAGTTAATAGTATTTTCATTAGCCACTAATAACTTAGCCAATGCTGTTGCAAAACTTCCGCTACCTAATACACCAAATTGCATTCGTGAGAGATTTTTAACCTGCTGGTTTTTGTAAAAATAAAAAAGCGATGAAGAAATCCTTCACCGCTTTGACTTTATTTTTAAAATTTATTTCTTAATGTCATATAGCTTGTCTTTTGGCACCACTTTTACTTTTTCTTTATCCTTTAATGTTTTGGCAATAGCATTATAGGGCCCACTAACCACTTCGTCCCCTTCTTTTAAACCATCTGAAACTTCAATATATTCATTATCCTGGATACCAGTCTTAATTTTTACTCTTTTAACGGTTCCATCCTGCTGATAAACAAACACCACCACATCCAAATCATCTGCATTTACAACTTTAGAGTCAGTTTCATTTCCCTGTGCTTTTTCTTTTTCCTTTCTTTCTTTTGCTTCTACTTTTGATTTTTCGTCCTCTTTTTCTCTTGTTGCTACGGATAGTATTGGTACAGCTACCACATTTGCGGCAGTTCTTGTTTTTATATCAGCATTGGCACTCATGCCGGGGCGGAAAGGAAATGCTTTTTTTGCCTTAGTGCTTTCAATGAGGTCGAGATAAGAATTTTTATCGAGCCTGATGCGAACTTCATAATTTGTAACATCCGTAGAGGAAGCCGAGCTTAATGCGTTACTGCTTAAACTTTTACTGGTGCTGGCAATTTGTGTCACTACGCCTTTAAATTTCCGGTCATTATAGGCATCTACTTCCACATCAGCACTATCACCCAGTTTTACTTTTGGTATATCATTTTCACCTACATCTACCCTTACTTCTATTTTATCCATGTCAGCAATCCGCATCATTTCTGTACCTACATTAAAGCTATTACCCGCCACTCTTTCACCCTTTTTTACTGCTAATAATGATACCACTCCATCCATAGGGGCTACGATAGTAGTCCGGCCCAAATCCTTATTGGCCTTTTGTAATTGTGCCTGTGCACTTTGAACGGCAGCCTGACCGCCTTTTATTCCTTTTAAAGCCGCATTATAATCTGCCTGTGCTGTTTTATACGCCTGGTCGGCTGTTTCAAATTCAGCTTTTGAAATTACCTTCTCATCCACCAATTGTTTTTGACGGTCATACGTGATTTTTGCCTGGTCCAGTCTTGCTTTAAAAGCTTCTAAAGCTGCTGAAGAATTTTCCACCTGTGCCGATTGCTGGTTAACAATTGCTGCTGCCTGGTCACGTTGTGAGTTATAGATATCAGCATAAATTCTCGCCACTACCTGGCCCCTGTGTACACTGTCTCCTTCTGCAACGGTTAATTCAGTTATTTCACCACTTACGTCAGGACTTACTTTTACTTCAATTTCAGGGTATATCTTTCCATTAGCCGTAACGGTTTCCACGATTGTTTTCCGGGCTACCTTTTCTGTAGAAACTTTAAAGCCTTCTTCTTTACCAATGGCTCCCGATTTTTTTAACATCACCAGTGCGATAATTACTACCAGCAGTATGCCTATTATCCACCATAATTTTTTGCTCATATCAGTATATAATTTGTCTTTGTATAAAATAACTTTATTCCAGGCGCAGCCCCTGGCCTTTATAAAATTCCAGCACTTTCATTTTAAAAATATAATCATAGTGAGAGGTTGCTAAATCCAACTTCGCTTTTAAAAGATTATTCTGGTTAGTGATCAGATCAAGTGTTGAAAGCAAACCAAGTTCATATCTTTTTACCGACAGGTCATATGTCCTTTGCGCAACATCCACCGCTTTTTTATTTGCATTGAATTTCTCTAACGCTGCAACGGCTGCCTGGTAAGCCTGGTAAATGTCCTGCTTAAGTTTTGTATCAGATTGTTCTTTTGTTAACGCAAGGTTTTGCAAATTCAATTTTGCCCGTTCAATCTGGCTTCTTGTCTGTCCGCCATTTAATATTGGAATACTTATTTGAATGCCGATATTCTGGCCGAAATTTCGGTTCAGTTGTGTACCCCATCCATCCCACTGTTCAAAAAATGCATTTTTACGAGTGCTTAAAGAAAAATCAGGCTGCTTAACATCATATAAAGTACCGCTTACATCCGCTTTTAAGGATGTGGGCGAAAACAGCCCCGTAGGTAATGCTATTTTATACTTATTGGCATTAGCAAATCTTGTATTCAATCCTGCAAAACCAGTTAATGTGGGGTACTTTAATGCCGTTACGGATTTAAAAGCTGCATTCAAAGCTTTTAACCTTAATTCATTTGCCTGTTGGGCCGGTTGGGTAGTAAGTGCCTGTTTATATACAGCATCCGGTTGCATATCACCCAGGGTGTACACCGGAATTTTATCAATGAAAGCTATGTATGTATCAAAAGGTGTGGCAGCATCTAAATTCATTTGGGCTTTTAACTGAAGTAAATTTAGTTGCTCGTTGGTTTGTGCTGAAACAAGGGTTGAACTGTCTCTTGCTAATTGTGCTTCCAGCTCCAATGCATTTAATTCTGGCAGTGTGCCCGCATTCACTTTTCGCCTTGTATTGGTTAATTGCGCCAGAGTTTGAGAAACCTGAACTTCTGCAATATTTACCTGTTCTTTGGTCAACAGCGTTTGTAAAAAAGAGGTTGCCACTGCCAGGGCTATATCGTTTTTTGTCTTTTCAACATCCGTCAATGCCGCTTTTACATTGTACTTATTGGATAAAATATCGTATTTGATACGGTTCCAGTTGAAAATAGTTACGTTAGCGTTGAGATTATAATTTTGAAATAATTGCTGCTGTGTGGTAAATAAGTTTGTGGTAGGATCAATAGAACGGCCAAACTGGTAACCCGTACTGTTGGTGAAATTTAAATTAGGTTGTTGCTGCCATTTACTTTGCTTTGAAGTTAATTCAGCAAAACGGGCCTGAACATCTGCCTGTTTTACGCTAACATTATTACTCATGGCGTATTCCACACATTTCCTTAAATCCCACCTGGTATCCTGAGCGTAAACAGATAAGGCTATGCAAAAAAATAATGCTGTAAAAATGCTTTTCCGGGTGTTCATGTGACAAAAATATGACTTCAATTACCGAAAATATTCATTTTTAGGTAACGAGCAGGAAAACTTGGATGAAATATTTTATTGGCTGATTAAAGGGAATTATCCCATCTTTTCAAAAGCCTGTTCCAAATCTTTAATCAAATATTCTGCTTCTTCCAGCCCCACATAAATCCTCACCATACGGTGAACTTCGTTGGATGGTCTGAAATGTTCCGGTCTCATTCCTGCACACTTGGGCATGGCGAGACTTTCATGTCCGCCCCAGCTAACTGCCATTACTATATGTTGCAGGTTTTCGCAAAAAAATACAATTTGCTCCATTCGCTCCGCTTTGACAACGATTGTAAACAA
>JACPOD010000098.1 GCA_016185185.1 Sphingobacteriales bacterium
AAATAGAGCCCAATAGCCGACCCTATTTCTCCTCCCAAAAAAAGTGAAATTTAAAAAAGCGATTAAGCTAAAATTGATTTTAACTTAATCGCTTTACAAGTTCTATTCTAAAAGGAGAGCTTTTTCAGTGCCCTCCTAAAAACAACCTCTTTTTCTTTTATAGTAACGTGTTTATTTATTAATAAGCAGTTTCGTCATCTGAATATCAGCACCGTTTTGCACTTTAATAATGTATAATCCGCTTACCAGTGAACTAACATCTAATTTCCTGAAGTTGTCACCAGCACTGGCTGCAATTGTTTTTCTTAAAACAACACGACCCATTTGGTTCACTACAGTAATTTCAGCATTACCACTTACGGTTGAAGTAAAGGCAAGGTTGGCTGCACTGTTCGCCGGGTTTGGATACACAGAGAACTTTGTTTGTGCCTGTACTGCATCTGCACCAGCTAATCTCGCTGCTGTGCCGGTTTGCACTCTCAATGTATAACAGTTGCTGGCATTAAACGCATTGCTTTTAAACGGATAAACCCTTGCATAATAGGTTCCCGCTGCAACAGTGGTATTGATAGTTTCATTATTTGTACCACCGCTTGTGGAAGAGGCAATAACACTTCCGCTACCATTCAGTAAACTTAGCTGGTAATTGGCCGGCAGTGTGGTTAATGTAATTATTATTGTACCACCAGTTGTGATAGTGAACTTATAATAATCATTATCACCGGATGGGTTGATCAATCCTTTTACATCGGTATTCAATGGAATAGTGGCAGCACCAGATGTAGTTCCATTGGTACTAACATCATAAACACCCGGACATGTTACCGGTGCGGAAGCTGTTGTAAAGTTTGCCTGCACATAATTTCCTGTACCACCACTGCAGGTGGCACGTACTCTCCAATTATATACGGTTCCGGCTGTTAAACCAGAAAGATCAACTGAAGTGGCGGTAGTGGCAGTAGCTACATTTATCCAGATTGATGCGGCATTTATTTTATAATCCACATCATAACTGAGTGCACCGCTTACGGCTGCCCAGCTAACGGTTGTGGACGTTTGTGTTGGTGTTGTATTGGTCAAACCTGTTGGGTCCGCACAAGCAGGCGGTGCACCAATTGTAAAGTTGGCATTAGAAATATCAAAGAAAATATTTCCAACAGATTCAACTTTTATTCGACAGGTAGTGCTTTGTGTAGCAGGAACAGCGATTATTTCTGTACCATCATTTGCTGTACCTGCTGCCAATACTGTAGGGAATGTTTGCCCACCATCAGTAGATAATAAAATATTTACGGTAGCACAGTTAACCGATCCGGCATTGGTACCGTTCACACTCCAGGTAACTGTTGCAGAAGATCCTGCATTCCACGTAACAGCTGTATTTGGAGCTGTTACTGCAAATGGACCAGCAGTACTTGTTACCGTAACAACTGCATCTGTAAAGGCTGTTTGTCCAATAGTAGAACCAGCCACATAAGGATTATTATCTCTTACTGTTAAACGGAAATTCAATGTTCTTGAAACAGAACTTAACGCTTCAATATTTGCACCGGCATCACCACCCGGTAATGGACCTGTAACATTTAACCCGGCAAGAATCGTTGATAATCTTGGAAAAGTTCTGGTACCTGAAACAGTTGGGCTAAAGGATAACCAATTAGGCCCGGTTGTTTTCGCAGGCGAAGCCACACTACCTGTTCCTGTTGTGGAAGAATTATCGTTTTGCTCCCAACAATAAGTTAACGGATCATTTTCAGGATCTGTTGCAGAGCCCGTTAACGCAAAGGGTGTGCTGATAGGAATGGTATAATTGCTAACAGCTGCAACAGAAGGAGCATGATTGGCTGTCATTGCAAAAGAAACAGGACATGTTTTATTTGCAAGATTTGCCTGTATCTGTGCAATGGATGTTTCATGAAAAATATCAATGGAATGCGGCGCCACATCCTGCGAGGTAATTCCTGCATAACCCATAATAGTAATACCGGAGCCAACTTCTTTTTGCTGACCCGTACCTTCATTACTCATGGAAAAAGTATGATTAGCTCCTAACTGGTGCCCTACTTCATGCACTACATAATCAATATCAAAATTATCTCCTTGCGGTATGCCATCTGCAGGTGATGTAATACCACTTCCTTTAGAACCATTTACACATACACAACCAATACAACCGGCGTTACCACCACCACCTGAAGCACCAAACATGTGACCAATATCGTAGTTTGCTTCACCAATAACGTTGGTAAGTGTTGTTTGTAATTGATTATTCCACTGACTCAACGTAGTAGAATAAGGATCGGTTGCCGGGTCATAATAAATAACCGCCGTTGTATTTGCAATTAAATTTAAGTGTAATGCCAGGTCTTTTTCATACACACCATTGCAACGGGTTAGTGTTGCATTATAGGCAGCTAATACTTTTGCCACATCTGCGCTGCTGAATGCCCCAAAATAATTGGAATATTCCCCATTACAGGATTGAGCAAGGCGCATTGTTTTTAACTGGCCGGTTGACGTACCGGATGCCAATGCTGTGGATGCACCACCAATTTTTGAATTGATACCAGCAGCCATTTGTTTGTCATCAGTAGTACAGGTCCATGGTAACTGACCTTTTTCCCTGTGCGATTTATATACCGCATACACTTTATGATCGCTGGAGTAAGGCTCAATAAATTCATTATCACTTTCTGTTCTAAAAATCATGGTTTGAACACCCTCTGGTGAAAAACTCAGCTTAACCGTTGCATATTTGTCGGTAATACCTCTTCCGCTATAAGCCCTTATATCAGGAAATCTTGCCTGTAGGTCGGGTTCAAAATTGGATGCCTCATACAATTCAAATTCCTCCATGGAACCGCTGGCGTTGGGCAAGGTGATGATCGTTTTTTGTTTTGCAGTTTTTTTATCAACAACAGATATAAGCTCCTGCCGCAATGAAGCAGCATTTAAATTAAATAACTTATACTCCCTGGGATAGGAAAGTCTTTTAACCGCTTTGTCGGTTGGGATTTTAGTTTTGTCTTCTTTGTTTTCCGACCAGAATTTGTCTGACTGTGCAAAAGCCGCTGTAGTAAAAATAAATGACCCCAGCAGCAGGGGTAAAATTTTTCTCATAATGTGTGATTAAATGAATAATTAGTTTTGCTAAAGAGTATTGCTTAACATTAAAGTTATGGTAAAAAAAACAATATCATAGTCTTTTTTAAAAAAGGGGAACTTCCCGTATTTCATTGCTAAAAGAGCTGTTTAAATCTATCTTTTTTGATCCTGGTTAACAGCATTTCCATAAGCTATGCCCTGTTGTGAAATAATTTACCGCAGGTTGTTTACCTTCATCTTATTATGTTGTTTGTTTTCCAGGTGCTGGTGGTTATTTTCCTCATCATTCTGCTTACCCTTTTTGCTTTCCGCATCAAAAGGGAAAAATACTTTACCCCCCTGCCGGAGCATTATAAAGAGCTGCTGGAAAATGTAAAATTTTACCGGCAACTGGATGAATCAGGGAAAAACCATTTTGAAAAAAGAGTAGAACAGTTTTTAACTGCGGTAAAAATAACCGGGGTAAATGCAGTAGTAGAAGATTTGGATGTGATTTTAATTGCTGCCGGTGCTGTAATACCCGTGTACCCTATTGCTGACTGGCAATATATCAACCTGCACGAAATATTATTATACCCCGGCAGTTTTAATGAAGATTTTGACCAGGAAGGAACGGACCGCAACATTGCAGGTATGGTGGGTACCGGTGCCATGCAAAACATAATGATTCTTACCAAGTGGCAGTTACGGCAGGGGTTTATTAATAACCACGATGCCCGCAATACCGCTATTCATGAGTTTGTACACTTAATTGATAAGATGGATGGAACAATTGATGGCGTACCGGAAATAATTTTAGAACGCAAATATGTAGATCGGTGGAAACAGTTAATGAATACCACCATAGAACAAATGAGAACTTACGGCTCTGATATAAATTCGTATGGTGCTACTAATACCAAAGAGTTTTTTGCCGTGATATCTGAATACTTTTTTGAGCAACCGGAACAATTAAAAATCAATCACCCGGAATTATATGAAATGCTGGTGAGGATATACAGGATGGGATGAAACTGTTACCGTCATTTCTATCCGCCTGCCTTTTATTATCAATCCTTTTTTGAAATATCTTCTGCCCTTGTTTCAATAACCGTTTTTTCTTCCGGTTGTTGCTCAATGGATTTTTCTGATTCTACTTCAACCTCCTGAACCCATACAGCATAGGCATTGGGATAAATGCGGGAGCCCGTATGTGCAGCATATACATGCGTAAACACCGCACCAAAATATAAGATCATAGAGGAATAATATACCCATAGCAATAATACAATGGCTGAGCCGGCGGTTCCATAAGTGGTGGAAAGTTCACTATGACCCAGGTAATATCCAATCAAAAATTTTCCTACCATAAAAAGAACGGCTGTTGTAAAGGCACCAATCCTTACCTGTTTCCATTGTATACGGGCATCGGGCAGTACTTTAAAGATCATTCCGAATAATAAAGCTGTAATGCCAAAAGTGAGCAGCAGGTTAAAAGAGTATACCAGCAAAAACTGCAGTTGCGGAAACATGCCGGTAAGCCTGGTGATGAGCAGATCCATCAAACCATTTATCAGCAGCGATACCAATAAAATAAACCCCAGCGTAACTACTAAGGAAAATGAAAGCAGCCGGTTAAGCAGCAACCTGAGTACTCCTTTAAACCGGTGCGGCTTTGCTTTTAATTTCCAGATCTGATTAATGGAATCCTGTATTTCACTAAATACACTGGTGGCGCCAATGATTAATGTAATGAATCCAATGATGGTAGCAAAACGGCTGTTGTGCGAAAGCGCAGCACTGCTGATGGTACGCTGAATCTGTATGGCTGCCTCGTGACCCACAAAACCGGAAATTTGTTTATATAAAGTTCCTTCTACAGCTGCACGGCCATAAAAAAGATCGCTGACCGAAATAATGATAATAAGCATTGCCGGTATGGAGAAGATCGTATAAAAAGCAAGGGCCGCACTTAGTTTAAGTACTTTGTTATTGATAAAATCAGCAAAAGATTGCTTAATGATCGTCCACATAAATTTTATAAATCAGCTTAACTGACTTACTCCCTTTTCAAAGGTATGCTTTACCCGGGCGGCATAGCGTTTATATTACATAATGGCGGCTATGAAGAGCGTTAATCGTGATGCTTCTCACGACTCACGACTACCGGCAGATGTTTCGATTTACACGGGTTTGTGACAGAAATAAATTTTGACTTTGATAATGTGAGCTGTCCTTTAAGAAAAAAGAAACGAATAACAAAAAGGGGCTTTCGCCCCTTTTGTTATTTAACCTCAATCGTTTTTGATAACCGTTGTGCGTTTTCTTTTTTGGGGAGTGTAAGATGCAGAATACCGTTGTTGTAGCTGGCGGTAATTTTGTTTACATCCACCGTGTCATCCAATGAAAAACTGCGGGTGAATGATTGCATCCGGTATTCGCTGCGTAACCAGCCATCTTTTTTACTCTCTTCATTCTTCTCTTCTTTGTGCTCATACGATACGGTAAGCAGGTCGTTGTTCACATTGAGGATGAAATCTTCTTTGTGCAACCCGGGAGCCACTACAGACATTTCATAACTCTTGTCGGTTTCACGAAGATTTACCGGAACACTTACCTGCTGGTTAAGCCCGTTGAATCCCCAAAAATCATCAGTAAAGAAACGGTTGAGATTGTCCTGCAGCAATTGGTCCATCCAACTGCTGATGTTTTTTGCCGGCATAGTAGCCGTGCCGTTACCTCTTTTGATAATACTGGTTGTCATAAAACCTCCTTTTTGTTTTAAAAAATTTGGTTTCAAACAAAATGCCAGCACTGGTAAAAAAGAAAAAATGACTTTTACCTGCTGAAAAAATTTCAGTAGCAATGATTTTTTTTCAGTTTAAAGGCTGTCACCCTTTCAGAGAAATTAATAAAAAAATTAAGAAGTACTAAGAAAGACAACCAGGCGCAGGTTATACCTGCCCCTGTTGCATGTATCTTTTACATAATCCTGTATATCTCCCTTGAGCCGGATTGATACAGATCGGTGTAGCCTTTCATCATCTCTTTCATTTTCTTCATCTCATCGGTGTCCTGCATGTATTTTTCAAAACTCTTTTCGTAAGCCGCCATGTTTTCAAACTTCATCACCATGATTACCCGGTTAAACTGACCGGTCATATCTGTCATAATACAATCCAGTTCGCTAATACCCGCCATGGCTTCTTTAAACAGTTTGGCCAGTTTGCCGGCGTTACCCGGTTTGCAGATAAACGTATCGTGTACAACAATCATAATAGTTGGTTTTAAAAGTGAAGAATGCTGTTACCTTTTAAAGTTCCCGAATTTGAAGAGAACGGACAAAAGAAAATAACCCCTGTTCATTATAATTAACAAAGAATGAATTGCCCTCACAGGGATAATTTCATGTTTATAACAAGATTTTACTTACATAGGAAATATAGTGAGGCCCCATTTTGGATCTATTGAACTGGGATCGTAAAAATCTTCATCAATCATTCGCACGGTTCCATTTGCAAGCGTTAATGTGAGTACAACAAATCCATTATAAACTTGTTTTGAAGGAGCAGGCATTGGGCTCGATGCCTGCCACAATACATTTGCCACTCCTTCAATGGAAGAAGCAACACCGTAAGGTAAAGCACCATGTCCTGCACAACGGGCAAAAGTTTGTGAACTAAAATTCTGTACGTTGTTATTAATTACCAGCGGCTGTTTATAAACAATTCCATTATGTGCATGACCCCAATACCAGGCATATGGATCATTTCCTCCCAATACTTCCCTTATTTGATCCCATAACGGATATACTTCGCTTGCATCAAGACTGATACCCGTATGGTGTGTGAGCACAATTGTTTTTGCCGGATTAAGATTTAAACTTTTTACCCATTTGTATTGCACGGAAGAAGCGTCTCCAATAAAACCTTGCATAAAAGCATCCAGGGTGGTACCGTAAAAAGCAGAGTCGAGTGCAAGGATTGTCCAGTCAGCATATTTTAATGCAAAAGCTGTGGACTTTCCCTGAGAACGAAAAATACTATTGTTGGGGAGTAATACATCCATAAATAAACCATTGGCCCCGCTGTACATTTCATGATTAGAATTTAAAGTAAACGACTTGCCGCTGTATTGGGTCTTCCAGCCCTTCACAAAATTATTTACCTCTTCATTTAAGGATGCTTTAAGATATTTGGAACTGATAGGATCCGCAGTGGAAGGTGTACCACCATAATACACATCACCAAGATGAATTATGTAGTCAGGTGGTATAGGCAGACTTGTAATTTGATTCATCACTCCCTGGGCCGCTGTATTGCCTGCTCCCCAATCTCCCACCAGGGCTATGCTTACCGCATTAGGGTTGGCGCCCTGTATTTTAACCGGCGGTGCAGGCACCGGAATATCACCATTTACAGTATACCATAATTTGTATACAAAAGTTATCAGCAGGTTAATAAAAGCAGTAAACCATCCCTGGTCAAAATTGGCGTACTGCTCCATGCTTAGTACAGAGCCATCGGAATAGATCAGTTCATTAACTGCAAAAAAGTTATAATTAGGAAATGTAATGGAAGAAGGTGGCAGGGAAAACAAGTCTTTAAATAATTCTGCATAAAAAATAATTTCCTTGTCCTTGAAATCATTGGGGTTATTAAACCAGTACAAAAACAAGCCAAGTTCAATACTGCCACTGCCGGGTGTAAATCCGGGAGGTTGTACAGGTATTGCCCCAGTCCACACATTTTGCTGCACCATAAATAAGATCAGTTCATATTCACTGTTCTGAATATATGCAGCCACCTTATTAAGGTCTTCCTGCCGGTCTGCTGTGAGTGCTTTAAATTCCGATAATTTTAGTTTCTGTTCTGTTGTCATAATACGAGGTTTTATTGGTTAATAATAATTGATTGAACCGAATGCAGCAGTACCTATTGCCGGGCAATAAACTACTGGTAAAAAAAGGACACGAACCTTTAAACTTGTACGATTAATCAGGAAAAAAGAGTACTAAATTTCTATACTCCAGGCAGGTAAAAAAACTGATACAATTTAATACTTCCCGCAGTATTGCAGAAATTAAATTTACTTATCCTGTTGTATATACTGACAACAATCAGCATCTGAAAAATTTATTAGCTGCAAGCTCCAATGAAAAACGGCACAGGCAAAGCCTGACGCCGAGTAAATATTTTTTTTAAACTATGCTAAGTTGGGGAGTGGAACCATGCGCCAAGTATATCTTATAAACTGAGTTAAGAAATTCCTTACTCTTAATCTGCACTTGGTGACAGCTTATTAAATATCCCTTCTAGTGAATCTGGTTGTAATGCCCATCTATACGCTGGATGTATTTCCCAATCATACCCAAAATTTGTGTACGGTGAAGATAAATACCTATTTTCTTCAAAATACTTTCTATCAATTTCACCATTATCTAAAATCTTCCTCGCAGTTAGGAAATTTATTTTGAATAAAAAATGTTCTAATTCTTTTGCAGTACCCAAACGACCGTTAGAGAAAACAAACCGATTCTGTTGAATTATATTATTATGTTTCGACTGTAATTGGGTCCCTGTAAATACAAAACTGTCGGCCAATACTTTTTCTTTTTTATTTGGTTTCATTCCAAATATTAAATTTTCAATATTAGAAAGTTCCGATCTGTATTCATTGATAGTGTCTTGTATTCTACCTTGCGAATATTCTTCAAAAATCTTTTGAAAATGTTTAGTTCCAATCAAATTAGAACGAGTTCTATATGCTTCCCTTGCAGCCAAAGTGCAAAGTTTAACCAAATCTCTTGGCCTTTTTCGTGTTAAAGACATTATTATCTTATACATAGGCCGTTTCTCCCACTTTCCATATCCATCAAAATATTTTTCCATTATTGATTCAAGATATGGAGCCAACCTGTGTTGTTGAGAATTTATTAAAGATGAGACATTTGTTGGCTCATCTAAAAAAGTTAGAATTCTCATTACCAGCATAACAAGAATTTCATGATTCGTCCAACTATACCATACTACAGAGCCCTCGATCTTGTCAGTGGACTCATCGGATGTTCTTACTAAAAAATATACATCTGACCTCAAAGAAACTTTAAAAACTAAACCTGGGTTTTCATTTGATAAATCTCGAATTGAATTCAATAACGCAGATAGCCTAATAACATCATCTCTTTTCCCTTCCCATCCTCGATCCAAATCATCAATATATACTATAACTTTTTTTGTTTTTAAGAAATTATCAAGCACCTTTAATTGAGATGGTTCTAAATTTATTTTATCCTTTACAGAGCTAACTGATTCACTAATAAATGAAATTAGTTTAATCCCGAATTGAGTAAGCTTACCTAAAATACCTTCATCAGTAATCCCCAATTCAGCAAAGACTTTAGAGCCAATAATCCTAATTAAACCATGTTTCCATTGCCGAACCTTTAATAAAAAGTTTTCATCACTTTTACCAAGCTCTGCAATATCATCAGGTTTTATCAAAATTGGAAAATTCCCCTTTGCCTTTTCTTCTGACATTGAAATTTTAAATAATGCAGATTTTCCAATTCCTTTATGTCCAACTAAAATTCTTATTGGCAAATCACTAACTACTCTAGCATAAGTTTCGTTCTTAAAATAATACTCTTTCAATCTTTCAATAGGTTCTGATTCGGCATCTTCGTAACCAAATAATTTTTGAATATTTTCATCTGTAAACTCTACATGTCTTTGTTTATACATAAGATTTAACTTTTCTAATTTTAAATAGTTTCAATTTACAAATACTTATTTTAAGTACATAAAATAATTCCATGCCCATGCCTTAGTTAATACCTCCACTAAACTAGCAGTATTGCTGCATAGCTTTACCAGCCGTACAAGTGAGTGATACATTCGTCACTACATTCCTCAGTACAGGCT
>JACPOD010000037.1 GCA_016185185.1 Sphingobacteriales bacterium
TAAATCTTGTCGAAATTTGTTTTGAGGTTGTGCATAGAAAAAATTTAAGCACTTTTTCTAAGCAAATACTGTACTGTATTGGCTTTTATGTACAACCTCTTTTTTCACATATCCACATTTGACTAATCGCACAACGGGTTAATCTAGTTCTTTTATCCTGCTTTATATAATTTTTCATCAATTGGCTTGTTAACTTCTATCGTTTCATAATTTAAACTCCCGCCAAAACCGCCACTGGTGGTGGTTGTAAAAGGAAATATATACCCATCGTCCGTCTTGGTATAGTTGGAATATTTTACTACAATTTCAGCATCCGGGTTCATACCCGGACCACCCATTCCTGTACTACCGGCTTTAAAACTTAAATGATCCAGATAGTAATTAGAAGCATCAATAAAATAAAACTGTTCATTACCGCCTTTCAGGGTCAGCTTTATTTTGTAATAATCTTTGCCATCCGCTGTTTCTTTTCCTATCAATTCTGCTTTATGACCTTTAGCTGCATAATCAACCAACGGGCTCTGACAATCCAACTGAAATTCCTGGCGGTGATATTGCTCTTCTTTCATTGGGTTTACATTCCCTTGCCGATCGGTATTCCATCCGCCTTTATCTGTTATCAGCATCATACCAGTACCCATTCCAAAATTTATCTCACGGCGAAAAAGTTTATTATGTTCTTTCCACACACTGATAGTGATCTCGTTTCCATTGGTGCCTACAATCACCCCTTCCATATGAAGTGTTTTAATAGAAGCCAGCTTATCTTTTCCTCCCATTGCCTCAATATGTTTACTGATAATTTCGTCAAGCGTTTGAGCTTTAGCAACTGCCACGGCCATCAGCATTATGGCAAACAGATAGATCTTTTTCATTTTTTTGAAATTTAGAACATCAAATGTAGTAAACATTGCCGCAGATAAACCAATAATATTTAACTTGACCACCAATTAACAAAAACCGGCTATGAGCAGCTTTACAATACAGGGTAATATTGTTGACATTTTCAATAAAACTATTTATTACGGTGAGGTGTCTGTGGAAAATGGAAAGATCAGTTCTGTTCAACCACTAAACGATAAACAACCAGCAACCAGTTACATTCTCCCTGGTTTTATCGACAGCCATGTCCATATTGAAAGTTCTATGCTGGTACCATCAGAATTTGCTAAGCTGGCTGTGGTACACGGAACCGTTGCTACTATCAGTGATCCGCATGAAATAGCCAATGTATGCGGAATGAAAGGTGTTGAGTTTATGATTGAAAATGGAAAAACCGTTCCTTTCAAATTCAACTTTGGCGCCCCAAGTTGCGTACCCGCCACCAACTTTGAAACAGCTGGTGCTGTATTAGACGCAAATGATGTAAAAAAGTTACTGGAAAGAGAAGAGATTAAATACCTGAGTGAGATGATGAACTTTCCGGGTGTGCTACATAATGATGAAGAGGTGATGAAAAAAATTGCAGCAGCACATGCATTGGGAAAACCGGTTGACGGTCATGCACCCGGATTAAGAGGTGAAGATGCAAGAAAATATATTGAAGCCTCTCTAAATCCCTCCAAAGGAGGGACTTCACAGTCTGATACCCACAACATACATCACAAATATGAAACTGCAGACCCGATGCTTTATGATATTTTAAAAAATTTTGTAAAGCAACACAAAAAAAATCCAACTCCTGCAGAGATAGCAATGTGGGAGCAATTAAGGGGAAAACGGTTAGAAGGTCATAAATTCAGAAGACAACATATAATTGGAACATTCATATCTGACTTTGTTTGCCTTTCAAAAAAACTTGTTATTGAAATAGACGGGTTATTTTACCGCTGAAGAAGCATTGGACAAGTTGAAATACGGAATGAAGATTTTGATCCGTGAAGGAAGTGCCGCCAAAAATTTTGAGGCATTGATTGATTTGATGAATGATCATTGGGAGATGATGATGTTTTGCAGTGACGATAAACATCCTGATAGTTTAGTAGCCGGGCATATCAACCAGCTTTGTGCAAGAGCCGTAGCAAAAGGCATCGATATTTTTAAAGTATTACAGGTTGCCTGTATCAATCCCGTGTCGCATTATAAATTAGATGTTGGTTTATTGAAAGAGGGTGATGCTGCTGATTTTATTGTAGCAGAAGATTTAATCAACTTTAATATTCTTCAAACTTATATCGACGGAAACTTAGTTGCGAAAGATGGCGTATCGTCTATCATCTGTAGCCCATCGTCCATCATCAATAATTTTTCCTGCGATAAAAAACCAATAGAAGCTTTCAAATATAAACTGGATAAATGGGGCGAAGAAGAAAGTTATGAACAGGTGAATGTGATGGAAGCATTGGATGGTCAGCTCATCACTAACCGATTGATCAAAGACATTAATGAAGTCATTATTAAAGATGGTTATTTAGAAAGCAACCCGGCAACGGATATTTTAAAGATTGTTGTGGTGAATCGTTATAACAATGCTCCTGTTGCCAAATCATTTATTAAAAACTTTGGGTTTAAGAGCGGAGCCATTGCATCTTCAGTGGCTCACGACTCACATAATATTGTTGCTGTTGGTGTGGAGGACGAAAGTATTTGTGATGCTGTTAATAAAATTATTGAATGCCAGGGCGGCATCGCTGTATCCTTTCCCTTTGGGAAAGGCCGGGATGGGGCCGTACTTCCATTACCCGTTGCCGGTTTAATGAGCAATGAAGATGGTTATAAAATTGCTCATGATTATACCGCTATAGATGCCATGGCCAAATCGCTTGGTTCATCTTTGGCAGCGCCATTCATGACACTCTCTTTTATGGCATTACTGGTGATCCCACATTTAAAATTAAGCGATAAAGGATTGTTTGACGGAGACAGTTTCCAGTTTGTGTAATAAAAAAGTTCACAATTATATTTTTTTGTCATTCGCAGATAGTTGTTAAATTTAGTATTAATATTCTCTGAATCAAGCCTGGAGTTTATCCCGTAAAGAAGCCAACCGTTCATGTGAAAATTTATAGTTAGCCGGTAAAGACACCCCTATTACTAATTGCATACACCATGAGAAAAGATTATCGTGCCCAATGGGCGTCAATTTGCCGCAGCCTTTTAGCAATTCACTACAGCTTATTAATTTTTACATCAACAGCAATTAGCCAGGAAGCTCCCTTTGCGGAGAAAGGTCTTCCTTTTATTACAAATTACAGTCCCAAAACTTACAATGCCCTTCCCCAAACCTGGAGTATAGAAGAAGATAATGACGGCATAAAATACTTTGGAATACAAAATTGTATCCTTCAATATGATGGGGTGAGATGGAAAAAGATCATCTTATCTGTTAATGTAAATTCAACTGTTGTTCGCTCCATGACTAAATCCAAAGAGGGGCGTATTTATTACGGAGCAATAAGTGATATTGGCTATCTGCAAACCGATAGCCTGGGGCAAACAAAATTAATTTCAATGCTCGATGTTATACCGGAATCAAAAAGAAATTTTTTTGATATCTGGTCCGCTCATTCTGATAATGAAAATATTTATTTTCAGTCAAGGGAATATGTCTTCAGGATTAACACTAAAGATGATAAAAAAACAGCGAAAGTATGGAGCCCTCAAACCAAGTTTATGTACGCCTTTTGCCTTAATGGTAATTATTTTGTACAACAACAGGGGTTGGGTTTGTTTAAATTAGAAAACGACTCTTTGGTTTTCGTTCCCGGGAGTGAGTTTTTAGGAAAAGAAAGGGTGCAGGTAATGCTTCCATATACCAACAGTAATAATGAAAAGCAATACCTACTGGGTATGTTTTTCAGTGGCCTTTATATTTACGACGGTAAAACCTTTCAGCCATTTAAAACAGAAGCTGACCCCATTTTAAAATCAGGTACTATCCTGTATAAAGGAATGCAGTTTAAAAATGGAAATTATGTGCTTGCCACCACAGGTAAAGGGCTAATTATAATTGACAAAAATGGTAAACTCCTGCAGCAAATAAACCGAAGTGTGGGGTTACAGGATGAGTCAGTGTATGCAATTTATGAAGATAAAAAAGGGGCTCTGTGGCTGGGATTAGATAATGGTATATCCCGTGTAGAAACGTCTTCGCCCGTTACTAAATTCGGCCTGCAATCAGGAATTACAACAGGTGTAATTAATATTAAACGACACCAGGGTAATCTTTATATCGGTACCACTAATGGATTGCTGAAACTGAATAATAAAACCGCATCGTTTAACACAATACCCGGCATTCCACTTAACCAGATTTTTAACTTTATCCCAAATGGTTCTGAATTATTAGTAGCCGGCGAGGGCTTATTTTCATTAAAGAACAATGGGGTTACAACAGTTCGTTCATCCGTAAGTGGAGACCTCTCGTTAGTAAATCTTCTTATAACAAAGAAAAATCCCCGGTTATTACTGGCAGGCTGTCAATCGGGTATCGCTATATTTTATAATACCGGTACAGAAGATCAAAGTAAATGGGAGTTCGAAGGATATATTCCTGAACTGGCTGACCAAATATGGACTTTCTCTGAAAATAACGATGGTACTATCTGGGCAGGAACACAAAGCAATTTGCTTTACCTTATAACTATTCCCCAGTTTACGAATGGAAAACCGGATGTAAAAAATACAAAATTTGAAAAATATGGACGGGAGCAGGGATATAAAAATGGAATTGGTGCCGTCTATTCCATAAAAGGTACCAGCTATTTTGAAGGTGACACTTGCATTTACACTTTTGATGCAGGTAAAAAAACGTTTACTGTTGATACCACCTTTGGTACATTTAAAAATGGCGGTGGCGATAATGAATTTGATATGGTGGAAGACCCAATGGGACGGGTATGGATAAGAATGGGGAAAACAACCCGCTTAGCAATTCCCAAAACAGAAGGAGGTTACCGTTTTGACGATTCACCACTCAATATGATTAGTGATCTGTTCTTTCAAAGAATTTATGTTGAAAAAAATGGCGTTGTATGGATTTGTACTACAGATGGGCTGATCCGTTATAATGAGGCTGCCGAAATAAAAAAAGACCAGTCATATAAAACAATCATTAACCAGGTTTCGTCCGGCAAACAATTATTACCCATTGACAAATCCGGTAAAAACGAGATAATAAAAATTGCCAGCAGCAATGGTACACTCCGTTTTGAATACGCTGCTCCTTTTTATGACCAGGAAGAAAAAACTCAATATCAAACCTGGCTGGAAGGTTTTGAAAAAGATTGGTCAGAGTTTGCCGGTAATACTTATAAAGAATATACAAACTTACCAGCCGGTGTTTACCATTTTCATGTAAGGGCAAAAAATATTTACAATAACATCAGCGATGAAGTTGTTTACACATTTGAAATACTTCCACCATGGTATAATACATGGTGGGCTTATGCCCTTTATGCACTGGCTGCACTGAGCTTAATTTATATAATCATTCGCTGGCGTACCCGTCAACTGCATGAAAAACACAAAGAGCTGGAAAAAACAGTGGAAGAAAGAACTAAAGAAATAAGCTACCGGGTAGAAGAACTGGCAACCATTAATAGTGTGCAGGAAGGTTTGGTAAAAGAAATAAAAGCAAAAGACATTTATGAACTGGTGGGAGAAAAGCTTTGCAGTTTATTTGATACAGAATCGGTAATCATAAGAACTTTTGACCATGAAACTGGCCTGGAAAACTGGCAATA
>JACPOD010000057.1 GCA_016185185.1 Sphingobacteriales bacterium
CAGGGTCAGCAGGGAAGTTGTGTGGCATGGAGCAGCGGTTATGCAGCCCGTACTATTTTGGAAGCGGCAAAAACAGGTGATAATCCCGACAACTTAAAATTTTCTCCCGCCTTTTTGTACAATAATATTAAGCTTGAAGGTTGCCAGGGTTCTTATGTGCTAAGGGCCATGGAGTTTATGAGTAAACGTGGCGCTGTTCCTTACGATGCTTTTCCTTACAGGGATGATGATTGCGACCGGCAGCCACCATCACAATTATACAATCAAGCTGCTGACCATCGCATTGCCGGTTTTAACCGCTTAACCATGGGCGATAATACTGAAGCAATCGATCTCAATGCCATCCGTGCCAACTTAGCACAGGGGGCACCCGTTGTAATTGGTATGGTGGTAGGACAAAGTTTTATGCAACCAATGATGGGGCAGGATGTATGGCGTCCTGAACCCGGCGACAGAAGCATGAATGGTTTTGGTGGCCATGCTATGTGTGTAGTGGGTTATGATGATAAAAAATATGGTGGATCTTTTTTATTAATGAACAGCTGGACACCCAAATGGGGAAACAATGGTTTTGCCTGGGTTCGTTATCCCGACTTTAAATATTTTGTAAGAGAAGCGTATGGGTTAGAACCTATGCACAAACAAAATGAAGCGTACACCCCCTTTAGTTGCGAAGTTGGTTTGGTACAGGTGGAGTATGATGGAAAGAAAACTGTGCCCCGTGGTTATATTGAATTACGCAGTGCCGGAGGTAATACATTTGAAACTGTTTCACCCATAAAAATTTTTTCACGTTTTAAAATGGAAGTGCATAACACTACGGAATGTTATGTATATATTTTTGGTAAGGAAACGGATGGCACCAGTTATACCTTGTTCCCATATCCTAAAGCGGATGATCCAAAAGAAACAAAGTATTCACCTTTTTGTGGCATTACTGGTTACCGTTTGTTTCCAAAAGATAAAAGCATGAGTCCGGATAGTATTGGTACAAGAGATGCATTTGCGGTAGTGGTGAGTAAACAACCAATGGATTGGTATCAATTAAGCCAGCAGATCAGTCAAAACCCTTCTGCTGATTTTGGTGCAAGGGTAAACCGTGCATTGGATAACCGCATCATAAAAAATGTTCGCTTTAAAACAACTGATAAAGGCAATGTAAGTTTTACGGCTGATACCGATGGTAATGATGTAGTGGCCTGGGTGGTGGAAGTGGATAAGCAATAATGGATAATAGAAAAGGGAGAGTTTAAAATTCATTTTCCAGTATCAATTTTCCATTTAATAATTAACATGAATTCAAATACATCTTCATTTATTCAACTTATGAAACATCCTGTTAAGTTCAGGATGTTTTTGTTTGCCAAATTACCCGCAGCATTTTTTAGCAGTGTAAGAATAAAAGAACTCGATGAAAAACATTGCGTAACTTCTGTTCCCTTTAAATGGTTAACACAAAACCCTTTTAAGAGCACTTACTTTGCCAGCTTAAGTATGGCGGCTGAAATGAGTACCGGTGTTTTAGGATTAATGCATGTTTATAAAAGAACACCCGCTGTTTCAATGCTGGTGGTAAAAGTGGAAAGTAATTATTACAAAAAAGCAGTGGGTAAAACTTTTTTTACCTGCGCCGATGGAGAAAAGATATTACAAACAATTGAAAAAAGTATTATAACAGGTGAGGGAAAAACTTTTACAGCCAAATCTGTTGGCAGGAATGATGCAGGAGAAACAGTAGCTGAGTTTTTTGTTACCTGGTCATTTAAAAGCAAAAAATAAATTAGCCAATTTGGCAATATGCCAATGTATAAAATCAACATAAACACATTCTCATTGCCGAATTGTCAAATTATAAAATTGTCAAATTAATATTATGAAAATAGCTTTCCATGGTGCGGCAAGAACAGTTACCGGTTCCAAACACCTCATTACATTAGCCAATGGTAAAAAGTATTTACTCGACTGTGGTATGTTCCAGGGTATGGGCAGAGAAACAGATGCTTTGAACCGAAGTTTTGGATTTAATCCGGCTGAGGTAACGCATATGATTTTATCGCATGCACATATAGACCACACCGGTTTAATACCTAAACTGGTAAAAGAAGGTTTTGCCGGGAAAATATTTTGTACACCGGCGACAAAGGAACTAACAACTGTACTACTGGAAGATTCAGCAGAGATACAGGAAGATGATGTAAAGTATATCAATAAAAAAAGAGCAGCGGACGGATTGCCTTACCTGCAACCATTATATAAAAAAGAAGATGCTGCGGCTGCCATGGATCATTTTGTGGAAGTGGAATACGGCAACTGGTTTAAAGTGGATGAAAATATTGAGGTGCTATACACGGATGCCGGCCATATTATTGGAAGCGCTGCTGTTCATCTGCGCATAAAGGAAAATGCCCGCCCGGACGACCCGGTCGGACGGGGAAAAACAACAAGACTTACATTTAGCGGAGATGTAGGCAGATACAGGGATGTAATTTTAAAATCGCCTGCAGAGTTTGACCAGGCCGATTATATTTTACTGGAGTCAACTTATGGAAACAGTCTGCATGATGAACACAGTACCACACCCGATCAAATACTCCAATGGGTGGAGAAAACCTGTCTGCAAAAAAAAGGAAAGCTCATCATCCCTGCCTTTAGTGTGGGCCGTACACAGGAAATTTTATATGCACTCAATCAACTGGAATTGGAAAGAAGATTGCCTGACCTCGATTATTTTGTTGACAGTCCCCTGAGTGTTAAAGCAACGGAGATAGTAAAACATTATCCATCTTACTTTAATAAAACAATACAAAAAGTTTTACAAACCGATAATGACCCGTTTGGTTTTAAAGGATTAAAGTTTATAAAAACGGTGGATGAAAGTAAATTGCTCAACTTCCGTAATGAAGCATGTGTAATTATTTCGGCAAGCGGTATGGCCGATGCAGGAAGGGTAAAGCATCATATCAGTAATAATATTGAAAATAGCCGCAACACTATTTTATTTACCGGTTATTGCGAACCACATTCATTGGGTGGCAGATTAATGTCTGGCATAAAAGAAACAAATATATTTGGCGTGTTGCATGAAGTGCATGCAGAGATTGGCAGCATCAGAAGTATGAGTGCCCACGGTGATTATGATGATCTTTGCCAGTTTCTTGCCTGTCAAAACCCTAAGGAAGTAAAACGATTGTTTTTAGTACATGGTGAGTATAATGTTCAGCAGGATTTTAAGCAGCGATTGATCCGTAAAGGATTTATGGATGTGGAGATACCCGAAATGCATTATGAAATTGGTTTAACATAACAGGTTATGATGGACTTTAGTTATATTGATCTGATAAAGATTGCACTGGCCTTTGCTTTTGGGGCTGTGCTGGGCATTGAAAGGGAATACCGCAGTAAACCTGCAGGGTTCCGTACCATGATAATGATTACACTTGGCGCTTGTTTGTTTACCATTTTATCCTTCAGAATAAATCCATCCACACCCGATAGAATTGCAGCTAATATTATCACCGGTATTGGTTTTATTGGTGCCGGTGTAATTTTTAAAGAAGGTTTAAAAGTAAGCGGTCTTACTACAGCTGCTACTATTTGGGTGGCATCGGCTATTGGAATGTCCATAGGCTATGGGGCTTTTCATTTAGCAGCTATCCTGACACTGGTAGTACTGGGAACTTTATTACTATTATCCCGTTTAGAAGATTTTTTAGAACGGCTGCACCAGGTAAAAGTGTATAAGGTTTCCTTTTCTATCGAAAATTTTTCTATTCAACAGCTGGAGGAGGAATTAAAATCGCTGCAAGTAGATTTTATGAGGTTTAAAACAATTAAACAATCTGAAACAATAGTTACCGTATATTATAAAATTGAAGCCAAACAAAGTGGTTATGAAAATCTCAATAATTTTCTGCTTGGTTCTGCAAAAATAAAAGCATTTGAAGTATAAAAATTTTATGGCTTAAACTAAAAGAGGACAGAATTACTTCTGTCCTCTTTTAGTTTTTGGATATGTCCCTAAAAAGAAAACTGTTTAAACCTGGTTTCTTTTTTTAGCTTTTCATACTTCATTTTTACATTATTTAATCTGTCCGATAAAATTTTAAATACCTGTTGATGCTGATCAGTTGGTGGATAATCAGCACTCGCAACCTGGCTTTCTTTCGAAACAGATAACAATCTTTCCAGTATTTGTACCGGGTTTCTGAAAGCATCCTGTCTGGAACCTGTTTGATTAATATCATGGAGTTTCGCTTCAATATTCCATAATTCATTTTCCAAACTCAAGGCTTCTGCATTTTTATCACCCGTCACTTTTACTAATGCTGCACGATAATTTTCTATTTCCTCAATCATTTGAAGGGTTGTTTTAATAGCATTATATATCTGCAGAGCAAAGGCATGTTGTTTTATTACATCTGCCATTGTTGATTTTGTATTAGGGTCTTTTAATACCTGTAGCTTTTGTGTCCATTTGTTTTTGCCAATACTTAATTCAACAGTATAATTGCCCGGTAATGCCATTGGTGGCGTTAAACCTGGGCCAACATCCAGGTCGTAAATAAACATATTTCTTTTGCCGGTGGAATCTAATTTAACCCAATCTTTTTCCCTCGGTTTTGTTTTTAATGGCGGAAGTTTTAAAGCGTCGTAACTTAAATCCCACCATGCCCGGTTGATGCCGGTAGTATCTGTTGCGTCCAGATGCTGAATGATATTTCCCTTGTCATCTTTCACAACTAATTTTACCGTATCTCCCGGTTTTTCTTTTAAGAAATAATTAATGCTGGCGCCATAAGGAGGATTTTGGCCCGTAACAAAACTTCTTTCATCATGGATGCCATTCTTATCACGGAAGCGATATGTTTTTCTAACAGTAAATAAATGTACTTGTGTTTGCTGTATAGAATCTGTTAATTGACGGAATGGAGTGATGTCATCTAAAATATAAAATCCCCTTCCATAAGTTGCCAGTACCAGGTCGTTAAAGTTTTGCTGTATGGCTATACCATATATTGGTGCTGGAGGTAAATTGTTTTTGATATGGATCCAATGATCTCCATCATCCGGAGAGAAGTACAATGCATTATCTGTTCCTGCCCAGAGCAAACCTTTCTTCGCAGGATCTTCTTTTACCTGGTGTACAAAAGATGAATTAGATTTTGGTATTCTCCCGCTGATAAATTTCCATGTTTCACCAAAATCAGTTGTTTTATAAATATAGGGATCAAAATTTCCTGTTGTTTGAAAGTTTACTGAAATATAACAATTGCCGGCATCAAAATTAGAAGCATCAATATTTCTTATCGTTCCCCATTTGGGAAGACCGGGAATGTTGGCTGTTACATTCTTCCAGTTCTTTCCTCCGTCCTTTGTAATGTTTACCTGACCATCATTACTTCCTGTCCAGATGATGCCTTCCTTTACCGGAGACTCTGCGATGCTGTATAAAGTACATCCGTCAAATGTCATCAGGTTATCTGAATTCATCCCGCCTGAATTTTGCTGATGCGTTTTATCATTCGTAGTCAAATCGGGACTGATGATTTGCCAGCTTTGTCCGCCATTTGTTGTTTGATGTACGTACTGACTACCAACTAATACTTTATTGTGATTGTGTTTGGAAATGATCATTGGAAAATTCCAGTGCCAGCGGTATTTCATATCAGCAGGTGCCCAGCCATATCCTGCTTCCGGCCATGCCCGCACATCTCTTGCATGACCTGTTTTTGTATCAAATACATCTAAGCCACCATCATAACAACCACTCCATACAATGGTATTATCTACCGGGTCAGGTTGGGCGAAACCACTTTCACATCCACCAACACCTGTCCATAAACCCAGGGGAATACTTCCCTGCAAACTAATACCGGGGCCTTTGTATGAATATCCATCCTGGCGGTTACCATATACATTATAGGGAATTTGATTGTCTACTGACACATGATACATCTGTGCAACAGGCAGGTTTATATTATTCCAGGTTTTGCCTCCGTTAAATGACATATTCAGGCAACCATCATGTGCTACCATTATCCGGTTTGCATCTGTTGGATCAAACCACATATCGTGATTGTCACCTCCTGCACGATAATCACCATGCGGACTGGTAAATGTTTTTCCGCCGTCGTTTGAAGTCATGATGGTAACACAAATAGTATGAATTCGGTTTGGGTCTTTTGTTGAAACACGAATTCTTGTATAGTAAGGAGCTCTTTGTGCAAAAGAATGATTTTGTGCCATCAGCTTCCAGTTGTCACCACCATCTTCGGAACGATAAATACCCGGCGCTTTATCTTCAATCAATGCATAAACAATATTAGGGTTGCTGTACGCAACATCAACAGATGTTTTACCAACAGGATGATTAACCCCACCTGGTAAACCATTACGCAATGGCTCCCATGTTTTTCCTCCATCTTTCGTTCTGTAAATACCACTGCCTGGTCCACCACTGTTCAGCTTCCATGTTTTTATTTCTACCTGCCACATGGCCGCATATAAAATATCCGGGTGCAGCGGATCGATTGATAAATCGGAACAACCTGTATTTTCATCCACAAACAAAACACGTTCCCATGTTTTACCACCGTCTGTTGTTTTAAAAACACCCCGTTCCTGTTGTGGCCCGTGTGCATGACCAAGTGCTGCAACATAAACAATATTGCTATCGGTGGGATGAACAATTACCCGGCTGATTCTTGCGGTAGTATTTAAACCCATATTTGTCCATGTTCTTCCTGCATCTGCTGATTTATAAATTCCATTGCCCATGGCATGTGCCGGACGAATTAAAAAAGATTCACCTGTACCTGCCCATACCTGTTTGTGATTGGATGGTGAAACCGCTAAAGCCCCAATAGAAGCCACATCCTGCTTATCAAAAATGGGACGCCAGTTAATACCAGCATCTTCCGTTTTAAATATTCCTCCTGATGCTGCACCCACATAAGATACCATGGGATTGCCCGGTTCACCTGCCACAGCAATAGTGCGGTTACCATCCGGACCTATAAAACGAAAGCGCAACTGCGAAAAAATGGAATCGGGAAAGTTTTGTGCGGATACAGTACCTGCACAACAAAGAATTGCAAACAGCAGTTTGATTTTTTGCATGGTATTATTTATTAGTTCCGATCAATCGGTTTAACGGCTGATCTCTATTATGAAAAACGTTCTACGCTGAATGCTGAAAGGTCCATACTGGTGGTTTGCTCATTCGCCAATTCACTCACAAATTTTCCAGTGCCTGCACCCAAACTTAATCCAACCATGGCATGACCTGTTGCAACAATACAGTTGCTTATATTTTGTAAGCGTCCAATATAAGGTAATCCGTCGGGCGAACAGGGACGGTACCCATACCACACATCTTTTATATCAGGAACTGGAATATCAAATTCCGGAATAAACTTTTTTACGGATTCAAGTATTCCCTGCATTCTGCTTATTCCTGGCGGACGATTTATAGTTGTTATTTCCATGGTACCGCCAAAACGAATTTTATTTCCATCCATCGGAGTTATAGCAACACGACCTTCTGCAAGAATAGCCGGATAATTTAATTTGTACGGTGAATTTTCTAATGTGAGGGAATAACCACGACCGGGGACCAATGGAAGTTTTACATTGATCAAACCGGCTACTTCACGGCTCCATGAGCCCGTAGCTATTATTGTTATATCGGCTTCATAAATATTTTTTGCAGTGATTACTTTAGCAATGCGACCATTATTTTTTTCAATTGCTTTTACTTGCTCGTTTGCTACAAGTGTTACATTATTCATTTGCATCCAGCTGATCAAATTCTTCATCAATTTGTTGGGATACAAATGCGAGTCGCATTTAAATAATACACCACCCTGTATATTTAGCCGGGTCTGTGGTTCCAATGCCTGGATTTCTTCAGCAGAGAGATAAACAGTATCTAACCCCAAAGCCATTGCTTTCTCTGTTAATTCATGGCCATGTGCAGCGTTTTCTTTGGTTAAATAATATTCCAGTAATCCTTTGTGTTCATACGCAAAATCAAAACCAGGTGTTGCAGTTAATTCTTCATAACACTTCTGACTGAATAACCCCGCATCTCTTAAGGGTATGGCGGAATCATGAACATGCTTTGCCGTAGCGCTTTTTATAAACTTTAATCCCCAATCTATCAATGGCCAGCTTAACCTTGGTTGAACATAAAACGGGCTTTTAGGGTTGAGCATCCATCGCAAACCCTGCTGTACAATGCCAGGTGATGCTAAAGGGATAAAATGGCTGGGGCAAACATAGCCTGCATTGCCATAAGAACAGTTGTTTAAAAAATCACTTTGATCAATAACGGTTATATCCCATCCTGATTTTTTCAGGTAATAGGCAGAACTTAATCCAATAATTCCACCGCCAATAATAATCGCTTTCATTTTATTTCCATTTATACGCCAGTAATTTTATAAAATACCCGCCCACCACACTTCTTGCCTGGAATCCTGCTTGCGTACCATCGGTAGTTTCATGCCAGTCGCATAGTGGAACACGGGTAGGTGTTTCTGTTGCATATTTATAAATCGGGGCAATGAGGGCTTGAAAATCTTTTTCATCATTTGCTAATGTGGCAGTCCACATTATCCAGTCACTTTTTGTGTATGTTCTGCGGCTATCCAAAGGCAAACCATATTTATTTTGTTTGCTAAGATAGTATTTCACTTCCTTATCATAAACAGCAGCAGGGAATAAATTCAGCCCAAGTAATTTATCCCAAACCAAATTATACTTCTGGCTCCAGGTTCCTTTCTTATCAAAAGTGAGTGAATAATGATCACCATCATCGGCCATCTGCATCCATTTAGCAGCATACTCTTTAGCAATATTCATATACTTTGTTGCTTCCTCGGTCTTACCTAATTGTTGTGCCATTTGTGCAAAGCCAGCAATACCAACAATAGCTTTCATGGATAAGTTTACATTACGGGCCAAGTGTCCTGCAAAATCATCTGTGCATAATTGATTGGCCGGATCAAATCCATCCTTCACTAAAAACTCCACCCACTGACTTAATAGTTGCCAATGTTTTTCTGCGAGTGAATTATTTTTTTCTGCTTTACAAATAGCTGCGGATAAGATGATCATGTTACCGGCTTCTTCCACCGGCATGTCTTCGGGGTAAGTTTGCCCATTCGCTAGGGGATAGGTTCCTAAATCATGTGCAGGAAATGGTTTGGTCCATTTTCCCGACTCACTATACTCCATGAGTGGTTCTACCATTCCTCTTAATAAAGCAGGATTATAAATTAATGTCAAAGGAGCAGATGGATACGTTACATCCACTGTCCATATAGAACCATTACTG
>JACPOD010000099.1 GCA_016185185.1 Sphingobacteriales bacterium
ATTCGTTGTAGATGGTATCCCCATTTCAAATGATGTGGACAGAACATCCAACACTTTGTTTGATAACCAACCTGCTAACAGGGCTATTGACCTTGATATCAGCAATATTGAATCTGTAAACGTATTGAAAGGCCCTGCAGCCTCAGTACTTTATGGTTCAAGGGCTGCGGCAGGTGCTATTATTATAACAACAAAAAAGGGGAGCAAACAAAAAGGAAGAACAGAGATCGTACTTACTTCTTCTTATGCTCAACAAACCTATACCGGGCTACCTAAAGTTCAAAACGACTACGGCCAGGGTTTGGGTGGTGTGTATAACCCGCAAAGTACAAGTTCATGGGGACCAAAATTTGGATCTACCCCTTCTGTTGCAAATGGTCTTATTGTTAATGGTGTTACACAAAATTATCAGGCTTACCCCAATAACATCAGCGATTTTTTTGAAACCGGGAACCTGATTGATAATAATCTTGCCATTAATGGTGGTGATCCAAAACAGAATTATAATTTTTCTATTGGTTATACAAAGAACAAAGGTATTTTACCCAATAACAATTTAAACAGGGCCAATATAAAATTTGGTGCTAACACAATTATCCGGGATAAAATTCAATTAGGTGGCTCTGCTACTTTAACCAATACTGTACAGAATGGTATTGTACAGGGTAATGGTGCCAGTTCCCTGGGTGTATTGGCTGGTTTGGCAAGAAGTATTGATTTAACGTCTTATAAAACAAATGGTACTTACAAAACTCCATTAGGCGCTAACAATTTTTCAATTGCAAACGTTGAGAACCCTTACTTCAGTGCCTATGAAAACACTACAAAAAGTAATCTCTACCGTTTCCTGGGTAATATTACCCTGGGTATGGATATAACAAAATGGCTTAATGTTAGCTATCGTCTCGGTGCTGATGTTTATACCGATAAACGCAAACAGGTTTATGCTGTAACATCTATCCGGAACCCGGCAGGACAGGTAATTGAAAATACTATTAACAGGAGTGAAATCAACGGTGATTTATTGATCACTGCAAAAAAGAATGATTTCATTACTAAGAATTTAAATGTAACGGCGTTAATTGGTCAAAACATTAACCAGCGTAAATTCCAATCAGTGTTTTTACAGGGTGATGGATTAACAATACCCGGCTATTACAATATCAATAATGCCACAACCCTTACAAACGGATCATTTGAAACCAGCACTACAAGAAGATTGGTTGGTTTCTACGGTCAGTTTTCATTTGCATACAGCAATTACCTTTTCCTTGAGTTAACAGGAAGAGCAGATAAATCTTCTACGCTGCCTACCAGTAAGAATACATACTTCTATCCTTCCGTAAGTGCCGGATTTGTATTTACGGATGCACTTAAGATGAATAGTAAATGGCTTACGTATGGTAAAATAAGAACCAGTATTGCTAAAGTGGGAAGGGATGCTGATCCATATTTATTACAAAATGTTTATGTTCCCGCATCATACGGAAACAACGTAGCAGCATTTGCATTCCCGCTGGGCACTACTGCAGGTTTTGGCACAAGTTCCCGTATTGCTCCGGTTGATCCGCTTTCTCCGGAATTTACAACCTCTAAAGAAGTAGGTTTAAATCTGGGTTTCTTTAAAAACAGGATCACGGTTGATGTGGCTTATTTTGACCAGAGAAGTAAAGATCAGATCATTAACGTAGCATTGGCTCCTTCTACAGGTTATGCCAGCAAAACAACAAACATTGGTGAATTAAGTAATAAGGGTACTGAAATTTTAGTAACGGTTACTCCGTTCAGCAACCGCAATTTTAAATGGGATGTTTCTGCAAACTATACCAAGATCATCAACAAGGTTATTTCAATTGCTCCTGGAATCAATAGCTTCTCCATCACAGGAAATGCTTTTACAGGATCAATTCCATCCATCCAGGTTGGACAACCTTATGGTGTAATATTAGGCGGAGTAATTCCAAGAAGTCCTGATGGCCAGCGATTGATTAATCCGGCTACCGGTGTTTACCAACCAACTGTTGCGGGACAAGTATTGGCTAACCCCAACCCTGATTATACAATGGGTATGACCAATAATTTTACCTACAAAAACCTGAACCTTAATTTCACTTTCGATTTTACAAAAGGGGGCCAGATACTTTCCTTTACTTCCGGTTTGTATAAATCCCGTGGTGTATGGGAAAAAACAGCCATCGACAGGGATAAGCCAAGAATCCTGGAAGGTGTAATTGAATCTCCTGCAGGAAGCGGCAAGTATATACCTAATAATATACAAATTTCTGCACAACAATACTGGCAAACATTAGGCGGTTTGCAAAGTGAGTTTAATGTTTACGATGCAACTGTAGTAAGATTAAGAGAAGTATCTGTAGGATATGATGTACCGTCTGCTATAACCGGTAAACTAAAGATCAGTGGTATCCGCTTCTCTATTTTTGCAAGAAACCTTTTCTATTATGCCCCTAATGCCATTTTCGATCCGGGTGTAAATACACAAGGTGCTGGAAATATCAGGGGTATGGAATTACAGAGTGCCCCTAATGCAAGAACAGTGGGTGCGAACATTAAAATTTCTTTTTAATTAATTAACTATTACCAGTATGAAAAAAATATCAATCATAATACTATCCGCTTTTATAGGATTAACTTCCTGTAAAAAGTTCCTGGATGTAAATCAGACGCCGAACAACCCTACGAGTGTTCCGCCTAATACCATTTTACCCAATACAACCATTGCAATGGCTTTTGCGAATGCAAACGATCTGAACAGGGCTACTTCTGCCATTGTACAGCATATTGCAGGTGTAGCCAATCAAACAGCCGCTTATGATGTTTATCTCCTCGACGGTTCATTTGATAACCAATGGAACTTTGAAATTTACAATGGTGCTTTAAATAACCTGCAGGTTTTAATTGATCAGTATTCCGCTACAAGTCCTGCTTATTCAGGAATTGCCAAGTTGGAAATGGCTTATGTATATTCCATGGCTACTGATATCTGGGGTGATATTCCTTATTCTCAGGCAGGTCAGGGTCTCAAATACGAGAATCCCCGATTTGACAAAGTAGAAGATATCTACCAGGGAAATTCTGCTGCTGGGGTAACTGGTCTTTTAGATTTAGTAAAAAGTGGTTTGGCTGATCTGGACAAAACCAGCCTTTTAACTCCCGGTGCGAAAGATGATTTAGTATATGGTGGTGACTTATCCAAATGGAAGCGGATGGGTAATACGCTTTTATTAAAGTTTGCCATAATGCTAACCAATAAAAACCCGGCACTGGCCAAATCAACTATTGCAGCCGTAATAGCAGGTAATAATTACATCAATGCAAATACGCTGGATTTTGAAGTTCCTTTTGGAAGTTCTGTTGGTAACCGTAATCCTATTTTTGATTTTAATAATAACCTGAGAACAGGAGACCAAATGCTCAGTTCAAGGTTATTGGCTTTATCAAGAAGTTTA
>JACPOD010000102.1 GCA_016185185.1 Sphingobacteriales bacterium
GAAGCAAAAGAATTCCGCTACAATCCTTTTGATCTTACTAAAGTATGGCCGCACAAAGAATTCCCAATGCGGGAAGTTGGAGTCATGGAATTAAACCGTATTCCGGATAATTATTTTCGTGATGTGGAACAAGCAGCATTTGCTCCTGCTAATGTAGTGGATGGTATCAGCTATTCACCAGATAAAATGTTACAGGGAAGATTATTGTCCTATCCTGATGCACAACGTTATCGCCTCGGGGTAAACTATGAACAGATCCCGGTTAACCGTTGCCCTTATGCCGTTCACAATTATCACCGGGATGGTATGATGCGGATCGATGAAAATGGAGGTAGTGCTGTAAATTATTCTCCTAACAGTTTTGATGAGATCTTTGCTGACAGTAATTACAAGCAACCTGCTTTGAATGTTGATAGTACCATTGCCGATTGGTATGATCGAAATGCACCCGGTGAAAATGACCATTATACACAACCCGGCATTTTATTCCGTGAAGTGATGGGACCGGAAGAAAAGAAAAACACAGTTCATAATATTGTAGAGGCCATGAAAGGAATTTCCGGACCAAAGAGGAATGAAATCATTAATCGTCAGCTTTGTCATTGGTTCAGGGCTGATGAGCAATTGGGAATGGAAGTTGCGAAAGGGCTTGGTGTAAATACTGAAGAAGTAATGGCTGTATTAGCAAATCATCCGCAAATGGTTGCTGGTTGATAATAAAAAAACCAATTCTTTTTTCTTTTTAAATAAGGAGCCCTGCTTTTGGCGGGGCTCCTTATAATTTATTCACTTAAGTTATCAGGATGCTTTCTTTGGATCTTTGGCTGGGACAGGTATCTTTTTTACAGGCCCTGAATTTTTATTGATCTTAATGATCTTCCTGATAATATCACCCACCGGTGCACCAATACCCAAATTTTGTGCATTGGAATTGGCAGGTGTTGCCATCATTGTTACCGGGTCAAATAATAAATAGTTGCCGGATTGCAAACCGGAAGTATCCAAACTCTCATCCGGTACATATACCTGTATCTTAACATGCTGGTATCCCGCTGGAAAATAACGTAGATAATAACCTTCCGGCTGTTTATACCATTGCTCTTTTTTATAATCCGGATGTTTAATATCACTTTGCTTGCGTAAAACGGCTATTCTTTCATAAGCTTCGTACGAATTATTCCCCATTTCAAATAATTGTTTCATTTCGCCAAATGCTCGGGAAGAACTGCTGGCAGGAATATAAGTGGACACCGTTTTTAAAACTCCCATCACCCCTCCTTTTAATTGAAAGATCTGTTTTCGGGATAATAATTCTTTGGCTGTATTCTGCACCGGCCACGAAAGTTTATTAAAATTGGAACCACTAACAATGGACCATAATAAGAGTTGAATATTTCGTTGTTCCAGTTCGGGTTTCTTTAAGGAGTTGCGTAAAACGGTTTCGATAATATCTTTATGATAAGTATTTAAAGGGGTCTGCAAGTAAGCATCCCTTTCTGATGGGTCGGGTGTACCCGGCTGCAAGCAATAACTTTTAAATTCTGCTTCATAAAAACCTTTTGCCAGGACGATCTCACCATTTTCCGATTGTGGCAAATCTGTAAGAGAAAGTGGTTTGTGTGATGCCAGTACATAGGAAGGATCTATTTCGCTGGTATCAATACCGCTTTCTCTAACAAAATGTTGGTTTTTTTTATGGCTTTGGTAATTGTCAGCGGAACTGTTACGGGAAACCGTGATACAGGCTGGTAACAACAGAAGAATACAAAGATTTTTGAGTATAGATTTTGACATAGGATCCTTTTTAAGTTATTTGCCAAAACAGCTGCAAATCTTTACGAATTGGTTACAAGATCTAAAAAACCAGGTGTATTTAAAAGTAATCCCCCGGCAAAATATTGTTAAGGTTTCGTTCAGAATATATACTGTTTTATCTTTAAACAGGTAAACTCATTATTTATTTCGGTTATCTTTATCTGGTTTCAAAAATAAAATTATGACAGCTCTGAGGGAACAATTTAACCAGGATGGATTTCTTGTTTTGGAAAATTTTAATACCCATGGGGCCTGTGATGCTTTAATGCAAAGGGGTAAAGAACTTGCTGCTGCTTATCATTATACCGGACAAGCATCCGTTTTTCAAACGAGTGAACAAGCAAAAACGAGCAACGATTATTTTTTAAATTCAGGTGATAAGATCGCTTACTTTTTTGAGAAAGATGCATTTGATGAAAAGGGTGAATTAAAAACAGATCTTTTTCATTCACTCAATAAAATAGGACATGCTATGCATGATCTTGATCCTGTATTTAATAAATTGTCCCGCTCCCCTCAATTACAGCAACTGGTTATGCAACTTGAATTGGAAGATCACCTGCTTATTCAAAGTATGCTCATTTTAAAGCATGCAAAAGTGGGTGGAGTGGTAGATATTCACCAGGATTCCAGTTTTCTTTATACAGAGCCGGAGTCTTGTATTGGTTTTTGGTTTGCATTGGAAGATGCAACTACCGAAAATGGTTGTCTCTGGGCAAAGCCCGGTGGGCATCAAACCTCTTTACGTACTTGGTTTAAAAGAAAGGAAGGTGGTGGAACAGAAATGGTGATTCTGGATAATACGCCTTATACTATGGAAGGAATGCAACCGCTGGAAGTAAAAAAAGGAACATGCATAGTATTACATGGTTTATTGCCCCACTATAGTTTACCAAATACCAGTGGTAAATCCCGCCAGGCTTATGCTATACATACTATTAACAGGAATGCTTTTTATCCTTCTTCAAACTGGCTGCAAAGAGAAATGAATGGAGTTAAAGGATTTTTTTAAAAGAAAAAAGCAGAATGTTTTTTTAGCATTCCGGGAGTGAGATTGGTATGTTGATGGCGAGTCCTCCCTCGGCTGTCTCTTTATATTTAAAGCTCATGTCTTTGGCGGTATCCCACATCGTTTTTACTACTGCGTCCAAAGAAACTTTTGCATAATCCGGACTACTTTGTAATGCCAGTTGGGATGCAGTAATGGCTTTAATCGCTCCCATAGTATTTCGTTCAATACAGGGCACCTGTACCAATCCTGCTATAGGATCGCAGGTTAAACCAAGATGATGCTCCATAGCAATTTCAGCTGCCATTAAAGATTGGCGTTGTGTACCACCCATACATTCCGTTAATGCCGCCGCCGCCATTGCTGAAGAAACACCTATCTCGGCCTGGCATCCACCCATGGCAGCAGAAATAGTAGAACCTTTTTTAAAGATACTTCCCACCTCACTGGCAGTAAGAAGGAACTGCAAAATTTTTTCTTCTTTGTTGCCCTCGCAAAAAGTTACATAATACTGAAGTACGGCTGGTATAACCCCTGCGGCACCGTTAGTGGGGGCTGTTACTACCCTGCCAAACGAAGCATTTTCTTCATTTACCGCTAATGCAAAACAACTAACCCAGTCAAGTATATACGCAAAATCTTTTCCTCCCTGCTGTATCGTAGCCAGCCAGCTATTATAATCTTTATAGGATCTGCCACACATTAATTTTTTATTAAGGCCGGCTGCACGTCGTTTTACATGAAGTCCGCCTGGCAGTTCACCATTAGCATGGCAACCGCGGTAGATGCACTCACTCATCACTTTCCAGATATTGATTATCCCTGCCTTTGTTTCGGAATCGCTTCTCCAGGCATTTTCATTTTCCATCACCACTTCGCTGATGTTCATCCCGGTTTTCATACACCAGTGTAAAAGATCATTGGCTTTATCAATGGGAAATGGTAATTGTATGCTTTCTTTTAAATGATTTGTTGCGCCTTCTTTTTGAACAAAACCACCGCCAATACTATAAAACGTTTCAGCCATTTTATTACCGTCTGAAAATGTTGCCAAAAAAGCTACGGCGTTGGGATGATAAGGAAGGGATTCGTTCATCAGGAACTCAAGATCCTCGTTTGGATCAAAATCTATTTCGTGTTTGCCATGCAATAATAATTTTTTCATGGCATGGATATCATTGATCTTACTGTGTATATTTTTTACATCAAAAGTAACGGGGTCATCACCACTAAGCCCCAGCAGGATGGCAATATCTGTTCCATGCCCCTTACCTGTTTTTGCCAGCGATCCATACAATAACACTTCAATATTGGTTACCTGAAACAGGCGATTATGAGTTTCAATTCCCTGCAAAAAAAGTTGTGCCGCTCTCCAGGGACCCAACGTATGGGAACTGGAAGGCCCCACCCCTATTTTAAACATATCAAATACAGAAATTGCTTCGTGCGGCAAGCGATGTGTTTTTGTAAAGGTAACTCATTTGGAAATTTGATGATTGAGTTAGTTGTAAATGAAAAACATTGTTATTCGATGTAATCGATCATCAAATTAATTAATCTCATTTACCGAAACATCAAATACAAGAATGGAGTTTTTTGGAATCGTAACAACACCAGCACTGTTTTTAACATCGGTTTGTCCATAGCCAAACGCAGGTGGAATATAAAGCCGGATAGTTCCCCCTTTTTTAACTAAAGGAATACCAACTCTCCAACCGTAAATGAGTGTATTTAACGGAAAGAAAACATTTGAGTTAGAACCATCAAAAATCGATCCGTTGGTGAGTTTACCAAAATATGTTACACCTACGGTACTGCACTGTCCGGCAGTAGCACCGGCACCATCGGTTGTTACAGTATAATAAATTCCGCTGGGATGTTTGGTGGCTGTTATGGAATTGGTGGTAATATAATTGGTAAGACGGGTAACCTCAGAATCGGGAGCAACAGTTGAAGCATCTAGGTTATAAGGACACTCATTTGTTCTCACCCGGCAGGAATAAAAACTCAAAAACATAAACAGGGCAGCAAAGGCCAGCAGTATTTTTTTCATTATTGGAATTTTTGCAAATGTAAGTAATCGCACTAATTGATTTCATTTGGAGGCGAAAAGATGCATGACATCAGGTATTTTTTATGGTTTCTTTTGCTTTTAGCTCCAGGTAATACTGTTCTTTTCTTTCCCACCTGTACCGCTGGTAAAAAATGCTGAAGAAAAACGCAATCCCTGCTGTTGCTATGCAAATAAATAATAATGTGCCGGGAAGGTTGATCCTTATATTGGTAAACCAACCAGATAAATAGTTGATGAGTACAGGTAATGCAAAGATTAACCCATATAAAATTCCGGTACGTAAATGCGCTGACCAATGTTTGGATTTTTCCCTCTCCAGCCGCCAGTATTCAATAAAATCATTTTCTTCTTTTGTGAGCATAGGTTTGTTTAAATTGCAAAAATACTAATTAGAAGCCGCTCTTTTTTATTGTATTCATTATTAGTGTATTTATCCTGTTTCCATTAAATTTGTTGCAGAAATAAAAATATGAACCAAACATCTCTGTGCTATTTTATTACACCAGGATGTTTCCTCTGAAAAACTTAATAACCAACAAATGAAAATACAGGAAAGCTTATCACAATATTTATACGATAACAAAAAACTTACTCTCTCCGGTATAGGTCACTTTACACTCGATGCATCCTTAAATGTTTACGAGAAAAATGACCCTGCTTTAATACAACATGCCATACAATTTACAACAGACAGCCACGCCCAGGATGATCCTGAACTGATCATACACCTGGTTAAAACTACCGGTAAAATGAAGCCCCTTGCGATCAGTGATCTTGAATCTTTTTTAACCACCGGAAAACAATTGCTCAATATTGGTAAACCATTTATTCTGCCGGGTATTGGTTCTTTGACCCAATTAAGAAACACACTGCAGTTTACACCCGGTCAATTGGTTGCCCCCAAACTCGATGAAAAAATACCCGAGCATAAACTTCGTGATAAAACAGTGGAAGAACCTAACTTTTCCTCTGTAGAAAAAGAATTTGATTATGAAGAAGGAACACGCAAAACATCCCGTCGCTGGTTAATGATACTGGCCACGGTTTTAATATTGGCAATTGCGGGTTGGGGGGTTTATTATTTTTTATTTAAGAAACCGAATAATGCTGAATCAGAACAATCAAATATTAGTACAGATACTGCAACGATAAAGCCTGTACCAGATACAACTGCAACAATACGCAAAGACACTTTACCAACTAAGTCTTTGTCTATTCCAGCCATCCCGGATAGTGTTAATTATACGTATGCCATAGAACTGAGGGAATACAATTATTTAAAAAGTGCTGAATCAAGAATAGGTGAATTAAGATCATTAGGGCATAAAGTATTTTTAGAGGCAAAAGACTCCGCACATTTTGCTTTATTAATTCCCATAAATGGTCCTCTTGCCGATAGTTCACGGGTTATAGATTCACTAAGCATAATGCTGCTGAAGAAAGATGCAAAAAGACCCTTTGTTCGTTTAAAATAGGTAAATGAATAATTCCCGTAAATGGTTATGGTTTTTCTGGCTGATTGTACTGGCCGATCTTTTTATTATTGCATTTGGATATGAAAATCTCCGTTTTTATATAAAGCCATTAATAATACCTGCATTGCTATTGTATTATTACACCAATGCCGGGGTTCTTAACAGGTTTTCAAAAATTTTGCTGGCCGGGTTGTTCTTTTCTTTTTTGGGTGATGTGCTGCTGCTGTGGGAAGAATATTTTATCCCTGGTTTGGGTTGCTTTCTCACCACTCACCTGCTCTATATAGCGTATTTTATCAAAACAGCCAAAACCAGTGGCTGGCAGTTAAAAAAATATCCCCTACTCATAGTGCCAATTGCAATATATGCGATGGTTTTATTATGGTTATTATTGCCATCCTTAGGGGCATTGGCATTACCTGTCATTATTTATGCTGTTGTTATTTCAGTTATGTTATTACTGGCTGTTAATCTATACGCACAGGTAAAGAAAGAAGTTTATACCAATTTTATTGGAGGTGCTGCTTTATTTGTCTTGTCTGATTCGTTGCTTGCCATTAATAAATTTTACCGCTCTTTCTCCTATTCTGGTATTGCTATTATGGTAACCTATGTGCTGGCCCAATATTTTATTGTAAAAGGCAGCCTTAATCAAATCAGAAAATTATAGTTAAGAACGGAAGGTTTATAAGATGTCTGAAGTACACATGATTTTTAAATAATTCTTACATTCATATTTCCTAAACCAACTGCTATGAACAGAAGAAATGAAATGTATTTAAAACGTATAGAAGCCATTGATAAATCTGGTCCGGCTATTAATGCCGTTATAGAAATAAACCCGGATGCAATAGCTATTGCTGAAGCAATGGATAAGGAACGTAAAGAAGGTAAACTTCGGGGACCGTTACATGGGATCCCGGTTTTGATAAAAGATAATATAAATACAGGTGATAAAATGATGACCACAGCCGGGGCACTTGCGTTGGTTGGCAACAAAGCGGCAAAAGATGCATTTATCATTCAGCAATTAAGAAATGCGGGTGCCGTTTTGTTGGGTAAAACCAATTTAAGTGAATGGGCCAATTTTCGCTCTACAAGAAGCAGCAGTGGCTGGAGCAGCCGCGGGGGGCAAACAAAAAACCCGGTAATGTTAACTCGGAATGCCTGTGGATCCAGCTCTGGTTCCGGTGCTGCTGTTGCTGCTAATTTATGTACTGTGGCAATCGGTAGTGAAACAGATGGCTCGGTTATCGCTCCTTCATCCTTTTGTGGTATAGTAGGTATAAAACCAACGGTAGGGTTGTTAAGCCGCAATGGTATCATCCCTATTTCTTCTACACAAGATACTGCCGGGCCAATGGCAAGAACTGTAAAGGATGCAGCTATTTTATTAAGTTCGTTAACAGGTATAGATACAGAGGATGCTGTTACCCTTGAAAGTAAAGACAAGGCACAAAAAGATTATACTGCTTTTTTAGATGCAAACGGGTTAAAAGGTAAACGCATTGGTATAGAAAAGAAATTTCTTACAGGGCATCCTGATGTGGTGGCCTTATATAAAGCAGCTATTGAACAATTAAAAAAACTGGGTGCTGAAACCATTGAAGTAGATTTAATGAAAGCTACAGGTGAATTGGGTGATGCAGAATTCAATGTATTGCAATATGAATTTAAAGATGGAGTGAACAGGTATTTGGCAAAAGCCAATGCACCCGTTAAAACAGTAGCAGAAGTAATTGCTTTTAATAAAAAGAATGAAGACAAGGCCATGCCCTGGTTTAAACAGGAAATTCTAGAATTGTGTGAAGCAAAAGGTACACTGGAGAGTAAAGAATATAAAGACGCTGTTGCTAAAACTACCAGTGCCAGAAAGATCATCAGCGATATGATGGCAAAAGATCAACTAAGTGCTATTTGCGGCACCAGTATAGGTTACGCTAACCTTATCGATCTGGTTAATGGGGATTATGATACCGGATTTTATTTTTGTCCGCCTGCAGCAATGGCCGGCTATCCGCATATTACTGTACCAATGGGTAAAGTACATGAACTGCCCGTGGGTTTATCTTTTATAGCAGGCGCTTACCAGGAAGGAGAAATTATTAAACTGGCTTATGCCTATGAACAGGCAACAAAGAAGAGAGAAGCGCCTGAGTTTTTAAAAGGTTAGGTACATTTGCGTATGAACTCAATCGGCATTCTTATAATTTCTTTCGTTTTAACAGGCTCAGTCATAGTATCCATTAAAGGCAATGCAACAGAAACATCTGTAGTAGCACAAAGTAAAAACATGACAGATACTTCAGCCACTAAACCAATAAAGTCAGTAATTACCTGTCCCCATTGTGGATTTAAAAAGGAAGAAACAGTTCCAACAGATCATTGTCTTATAAGGTACACCTGTACACATTGTCATAAATCAATAACTCCAAAAAAAGGAGATTGCTGTGTCTTTTGCAGTTATGGTACAGTAAAATGTCCTACCGGAAACTAATACTTCCACGCATCTCTGTTAATGTTTCCGAAAACTAAATGAGCAAATAATAAAAAACATTCACAATCCTGCTAAATGGTTAGTACAAACATAATAATACCCCTCAAAGCAAACACATTCTTCTACTTTCCCTATCGAGGTGAGACTAAGGGGTGTAGAATCCTCGAACATCACAGCAATCCGTATATTAAATTTTACATTTCTAAGTGTTTCCCTTAGCAATAAAAAAAATACAGCCTGCGTTATAAACCCCGTATTTATCAGGCATCCATGTTCACTGAAAAACCAAAACTAAGATCCTGGTAAAGCCTTGAAAGGACACAACACGGTGCATCAACCCCCGCTTATTGTCCCATTGAAATTGTACATAGGTCTCCGGTTGAAATTTGTTTTTGTATTGATAACGGTAACGCAAATGAACAAACCCTGCATTTAAAATATTAGCAGGCCCATTATACGTAAATCGGTAACTGCCGGAGAAAATAAAAAGGTTCTTATACTTCTGAAGCATTACTTCAGCAGTATTGGTAGCATCATACAGTGTTGTTTGCTGCTGGTCTATTTCCAGTCCCGCTGATAGCTGGTAGTTCCATTTGGCTTTATGAATATAATCCGCAGTATCTGTTTTATCAATATTTAATATCTGTGCAGATGAAAAAGCAGATGTACATAAAACCAACAGTAAGAATGGATAACGCACTCTTTAAATATTTGATGCTGAAATTACACATTAAACAGAACACTGTAAAAAATGCTTACTTGCAAAGGTCGAGTTCTTCTGTGCTGAGAGTAGAAATAATTACTTTTTCAACCAGCGAAGCTTTATTGTAAAAAAGAACCAGCGTACCGTATCGTGTTTGATAGGCATCCCAGTCTGTATCTTTAAGTTTTGGATAACCAAGTTTGTTAAAGAGGCTTCCCCGCTTGCTTTTCATAACAGGTAAAGAAAACTGCCCTTTAAACGCAGGGCCAATTTCTATATAATCCCGCTGGGTATAAAAAGAAACATCTTTGTCTTTATAAAAGATACCACCCCCGCACCTGGCTGTTTTACTTTCTTCTTCTTCACTCGTTGGGCAGGGAAGTTTATCTTTTATCTGCCCAATAGTAAAATTGGCCGAAACTCCATTTACAGTACCTCTCAAAATATCGGCAACAAAAGGGCTGCATACAGGTTTGGGTTTTAACTGGGCAAAAGAATAAAAAGAAGTAAACAATAAAAGAAGAACGGAAAGCGAAAGATATTTTTTCATAGTTAATGCATTTGCATGTATGTATAATCAAAATCCTTGCTAAGAATACATTATGTGCAAAAAAAAAACTGCAAGCGTTTTTTATAACGCTTGCAGTTTTTTTTATTTAAACAGGATCTTTATTTGTACAATTCTTCTTTCAATGCCTTTACCCTTTCATCTTCAAAGTATTCATCAAACGTCATTAAGCGGTCAATAATACCACCCGGTGTTAATTCAATGATACGATTGGCAACCGTTTGCATAAATGTATGGTCATGACTTGTTAACAAAACAATACCACTGTAATTGGTACACTGTTCGTTAAAACTCTGGATGCTTTCCAAATCAAGGTGGTTGGTTGGCTGGTCAAGTAGTATAACATTTGGGTTTTGAAGCATCATACGGCTTATCATGCAACGCACCTTTTCTCCTCCGCTCAGTACGTTTGTTTTCTTCATAATATCATCGCCGCTGAATAACATCTTACCGAGGAAACCACGTAAGAACGGTTCATCAGCATCCGTTACATGTGGTGGTACAAACTGGCGGAGCCAGTCAATTAAATTTAATCCGCTATGAAAAAATTCGCTGTTTTCGATAGGCAGGTAGGCTTTGGTAACGGTTGTACCCCATTCATATTTTCCACCATCAGCCGTTTGTTTTTCGTTGATGATATCAAAGAAAGCAGAAACCGCTAAAGGATCACGGCTTAACAAAGCAATTTTATCACCCTTATTAACGGTGAAGGTGGCGTCTTTAAATAACATCCTGCCATCAACAGATTTACTCAGTTTCTCCACATTCAAAATCTGGTTGCCCACTTCACGTAAGGGTTGAAAAATAATGCCGGGATATTTGCGGTAAGAAGGTTCAATCTCTTCAATGGTTAATTTCTCCAAAGCCTTCTTTCTTGACGTAGCTTGTTTGCTTTTAGAAGCATTGGCACTGAAACGGGCTATAAAATCAATTAAGGCCTGGCGTTTCTCTTCTACCTTTTTATTCTTATCACCCAACTGGCGTGCCATCAACTGCGATGATTCGTACCAGAAGGTATAGTTACCGGTAAATATTTTTATTTTCTGTCTGTCCACATCGGCAATATGGGTACACACAGCATCTAAAAAGTGACGGTCGTGGCTTACTACCAAAACGATATTTTCATAATCGGCTAAAAAGTTTTCTAACCAGCTGATCGTTTCTATATCCAATCCATTGGTAGGTTCGTCCAGTAAAAGAATATCAGGGTTGCCAAATAATGCCTGTGCCAGTAACACCCGAACTTTCATATTACTGGGCATGTCTTTCATCAGGGTGTTATGATATTCATCTTTTATTCCCAGTTCACTTAAAAAAGTTGCTGCGTCACTCTCAGCAGTGTATCCACCCATTTCACCAAATTCGTGTTCTAACTCCCCTGCTCTCATGCCATCTTCTTCAGTAAAATCAGCCAACGCATAAATGGCTTCTCTTTCCTTCATTACCTGCCACATTTTAGTATGGCCCATCATTACAGTATTTAAAACGGTATGTTCGTCAAATTCGAACTGGTTTTGTTTTAATACTGCCATACGTTCACCAGGCGTAATTTCTACAGTTCCTTTATTAGCTTCAATTTGTCCGCTTAATATTTTAAGAAAGGTACTCTTACCGGCGCCGTTGGCACCAATTACACCATAGCAATTGCCTTTAGTGAAGTTGAGGTTTACTTCTTCAAACAATACCCTTTTGCCATAGGCGAGTTTTAAATCCCTTACACTAATCATAATGGATGCTTATTTTTTCGAGCCGCAAAGGTACGCCGATTCAACGGGTTTTGAGCAGCAGTAAAAAACAAAATCCCACTCAGCAGCAGGATTTAGAATATTAAATGCGGGTTATCAAAATGATCGTTTTTCTTTTTAATCACTCTTTGCCAAAATGTTTTCAATACAAGGACAAAGTACTTCAGATTGTTTTTCATATTTATTCCATTTAAAAGTTACTGAAAAGAAATCCCCACTATGAAAACACAATGGGGATTTTTTTATTTCCTGACAATTTTCAACTTTCAATTGTCAATTTTTAATTCATCTTAGTAATCCATTCCGCCCATACCCGGGTGGCCGCCTGGTGCAGGTGCTGCTTCAGGTTTTGGCTTGTCGGCAATTACAGCTTCTGTTGTCAGCAACATACCAGCAATAGAGGCAGCATTTTCCAATGCAACACGGCTAACTTTTGTTGGATCAATAACGCCGGCTTTGAAGAGGTTTTCATACACTTCAGTTCTTGCATTAAAACCAAAGTCACCTTTTCCTTCTTTAATTTTTTGTACTACGATAGAACCATCGATGCCTGCATTAGCAGTTAAGATGCGTAAAGGTTCTTCCAGTGCACGGCGAACGATTTGCATACCTGTTTGTTCATCAGCAATCTGACCACGAACTTTTGCTTCCAGTGCATCAATAGCACGGATATAAGCCACACCACCACCGGGAACAATGCCTTCTTCCACCGCAGCTCTTGTTGCATGTAAAGCATCATCTACACGGTCTTTCTTTTCTTTCATTTCCATTTCAGTGGCAGCGCCAACATACAATACAGCTACACCACCGGCTAACTTAGCTAAACGCTCCTGTAATTTTTCACGATCATAATCGCTGGTTGTATTTTCAACCTGAGCTTTTATCTGATTAACACGGGCAACAATATCAGTTTTCTTTCCTTTACCACCAACGATGGTTGTGTTGTCTTTATCAATTGTTACAGAAGCAGCCTGACCTAATGAAGTTAAATCGGCACCTTCTAACTTATGACCTAATTCTTCACTGATAACAGTACCGGCAGTTAAGATAGCAATATCAGTAAGCATTTCTTTACGACGGTCGCCAAAGCCCGGAGCTTTAACTGCTGCCACTTTAATGGTACCACGTAATTTATTTACTACTAATGTAGCTAATGCTTCACCTTCCAGGTCTTCAGCAATAATTACTAAAGGACGACCGCTTTGCGCCACTTTCTCCAGGATATGAAGAATATCTTTCATGGCAGATATTTTCTTATCATAAATAAGAATATATGGGTTCTGCAATTCGGCTTCCATTTTTTCGCTGTTTGTAACGAAGTAAGGAGAAATATAACCACGGTCAAACTGCATACCTTCCACTACATCAACTGTAGTATCAGTTCCTTTGGCTTCTTCTACAGTGATCACACCTTCTTTACCCACTTTAGCAAACGCTTCAGCAATTAATTTACCGATGGTTTCATCATTGTTGGCAGAGATAGTTGCCACCTGCTGAATTTTTTTGCTGTCGTTTCCAACCGTTTGACTTTGTGCTTTCAGGTTTTCTACAACCAGGGAAACTGCTTTGTCAATACCACGTTTAAGATCCATTGGGTTTGCTCCTGCAGCTACCATTTTTAATCCTTCACTTATGATTGATTGTGCTAAAACAGTAGCAGTAGTAGTTCCATCACCTGCTATATCTGCAGTTTTAGAGGCTACTTCTTTTACCATTTGGGCACCCATGTTTTCAATAAGGTCTTCCAGTTCAATTTCTTTTGCCACAGTAACACCATCTTTTGTTACGGCTGGTGCACCAAATTTCTTTTCAATAACCACGTTGCGGCCTTTTGGTCCCAGGGTTACTTTAACAGCGTTAGCTAAAGTGTCAACGCCTTTTTTCATTTTATTTCTTGCTTCAATGTCGAAGAAGATTTGCTTTGCCATAATAATATTAATTTGATAATGTTAAAATTTGATAATGCGACAATGATTTTATTTCGGCTCATTGTCAAATTGCCGAATTGACGAATTGTCAAATTATACTATTGCGAGTATGTCACTCTCTCTCATGATGAGTAAGTCCTCACCTTCGATGGAGATTTCAGTGCCGGCATATTTACCATATAAAACGGTATCGCCATTTTTTACACTCATGGGTTCGTCTTTTTTACCGGGGCCGGCAGCGATTACGATGCCACGTTGGGGTTTTTCTTTAGCGGTGTCGGGGATGATGATGCCACCGGCAGTTTTTTCTTCTGCAGCCGCTGGTTTTACAATAACCCTGTCATGCAAGGGTGTCACATTTACTTTCTTTGCCATAGCTTATGGTTTTTATTTAATTGTTTGAAAGATTGAATCCCATTTTTCTTTGGGCGCACAAAGGTAGGCTAATATCGTTCCAAACGGTTTTAAAATGCTAAAATTTCAGGAAAGTGGTGAATTGTCAATGTTCAATGGTCAATGAGCTGTAAAAATTTTCAGTCACTATGTCAAAATTGCGGGAAGTAAAAGTTCAGGAGCTTCAAAAAGTGCAACAAGTTCCAGGAGTTGAACTAACCTTTTAAACCTGTTGAACCTTTTAAACCGTAAATCCCTATCTTCGCCGCCTCAAAAAGTTCTTAGGAATGATTAGCAGAAGAAATATCCGGGTTAAGGTAATGCAAACACTCTATACTGTTGAAACATCTGAAAATTCTATAACCCCCGTACAGGCCACCAGGATCCTGGAAAAACACCTCGACCAGTCCCGCCAGCTTTTTATCACCCTCATCTATTTTTTAACCGAAGTAGCAAGGTATGCCGAAACCGATTCAAGGCAAAGGGCTTCCAAGCACCTGCCAACAGCAGAAGATTTAAATGTTAACACCCGGCTGGCAGGAAACTCTGTTTTGTGGAATATTATGGAAAATGAGTCCTGCAAAAAAGCAATGGCGGCTATAAAACCACAAACATTAATTGACACTGACTGGATCAAAAAGATCTATTTACAACTGACAGACTCGCCGCAATACAAACATTACATAACGATGAAGGAAAGGGATAAAAAAGAAGAAAAAGAAATCCTTGACTTTATTTTTACGGATCTCATGCTTCCCAATGAAGATTTTATAAGTATGATTGAAGAGACCTTTATTCATTGGGATGATGATGCGGAAATGATGAATTTACTGGTGCTTAATTTTACTGCCAAACCCAAATCATACAATTGCGAGGATTTTTTAAGCAAAGAGAAATGGCAGTTTGCTAAAAAACTCAATGAAACGGTAATAGAGAAGGATGATTATTGCATGGAGCTGATAAAACCCAAATTGCAAAACTGGGACCCTGAGCGTACAGCAATGCTTGATATGATTTTAATGAAGATGGGAATATGTGAGTTATTATACTTTGAAACGATACCAACAAAAGTTACCATTAACGAATATATTGACCTGGCAAAAGAATACAGTACCGCTCAAAGCGGACAATTTGTAAATGGTATTTTAGACAATATTCATAAAGAACTAACCGCACAAAATAAAATTCATAAAGTATCACATAAAGCAAAATAAGGATTTACCTAATTTTGGAACTTTAAATTTAAATACTATGAAATATTTTTTAACAGCAATGATACTGGTTGGTTTCATAGCTTGTAATAACACCGGTGATAAGAAGGAGGATGTACAGGTTAAAACCAATCCTTTATTGGATGTGAACCTTGATACCATACCTAAAACTACCATTGTTGAGCTGGATACCGTTTACAATTTTGGTACCATTACAGAAGGAGATTCTGTAACACACAATTTTCATTTTGTGAATACGGGTAAAAAACCATTAATTATTCAGATGGCCAGGGCAAGTTGTGGTTGCACCGTGGTAGATCGTCCCGATAAACCCATAATGCCAGGCGATACCGGGGTGATAAAAGCTACCTTTAACAGCAGGGGAAAAGCTGGCGAGTCAGTAGAAAAAATGGTATTTGTACATTCAAATGCTGACCCGGAATTTCCGGCGTTTAAAATAAAAGGCAAAGTAGAAAAATCAACTAAATAAAAATTGCATAATATGAATTCAGTTAACAGTGTATTATTATTATTAGGTGGAGATCCGAACAGTGGTGGTGGTTCCTTTCAATTGATCTTTTTGGGATTAATGATCCTGGTTTTTTGGTTATTTATGATTCGTCCGCAGGCTAAAAAAGCAAAGGATGCAAAGAAATTTCAGGAAACAATGCAAAAGGGTGATAAAGTGGTTACTATTGCCGGTATCCACGGAACGGTAAATAAAGTTAATGATGATAACACCATCATGCTTGAAGTGAGCCCAGGTAGTTATATGAAAATTGAACGCAGTGCGATCAGCATTGAATGGACACAGGCTGCTAACAAAGCCGTAACAGCCGCTAAATAAAAAGTATAAAACAATTATTAAAATCCAAATTCCAGACCTTGTGTTTTGGACTTTGGATTTTGTATTTTTCAAAATATGCTTCGCATCGGATTAACAGGTGGTATTGGTTCCGGTAAAACTACCGTAGCAAAAGTTTTTGAAACTTTAGGCATCCCGGTATATTATGCAGATATTGCCGGTAAGCGTTTGATGAATGAAGATGAAGAATTGAAAGAAGCGGTTATTAAAAACTTTGGCAGTGAAAGTTATACTGATGGTAAATTAAACAGCGCCTATATCGCTTCTGTTGTGTTTACTGATAAAGAAAAACTGGAATTATTAAACAGCCTTGTTCATCCCGCCACAATCAGGGATGCACAGGTATGGATGGGACTACAAACTGCACCCTATGCAATAAAAGAAGCAGCTTTAATATTTGAAAGTGGCAGTGGTGCAGAACTTGATTTTATAATTGGGGTATATGCGCCGCAGGCATTAAGGATAAAAAGAACAATGGAACGGGATAAGATTTCCCGTGAGGAAGTGATAAAAAGGATGCACAACCAGGTGGATGAAGAATTAAAAATGAAGCTGTGTGATTTTGTTATTTATAATGACGAACAGCAACTGGTGATTGCGCAGGTACTGGAGCTCCATGAACGATTTTTAAAAGAAGCACAGCAAAGATGATATTAGTATTCCTTATAGCCGTTTTGTTTGTAATCCCTTTTTTGAGTTACAAAAGCCAGGGAAATATCCAGGTAATGGAAGAATTGAATATTCCAAGGGAAAAATTATACATGCAGTCTCTTATTATGCAAAGCCTTTTATGCGTACTTGCTTTTTTTGCCATGCGGGTTTCACTGATCCCTGTTGTGTATAAACCAATCTTAAGTATCAAAACAATTGGCGCAGCACTTGGCTTAATTATAATAGCATGGGCACTTTCTTCTATACGGATGAAAAGTGATGATTCTTTTAAAGACAATAATCTGAAATATATTTTGCCCCGCAATGCCAAAGAACAGGTATATTGGCTGGGTACTACATTCATTTCTTCTTTTTTAGAAGAATATATTTATCGTGGTGCTTTGTTCTTAATATTTTATCAAACGTTTGACGGTAACTGGTGGTTAGGGGCTTTGGCTTCTGCTATTGTGTTTGGTTTTTCGCATGCAACACAGGGAACTGCTTCGGTTTTATTTATCATCCCGTTTGGAATTGCATTTCAGTTTTTATATCAACTAAGCGGAGGTTTATTGCTGCCCACTGTAACTCACTTTATTTATAATACAGGTATCAATCTTTTTTTTGCCAGGCAAATTTTAAAAGCTGAAAGGAAAGATGATGATATTATTTAAATATTTTAAAGCACCATCTTCTCAGTTTTCCTTCAAAATCAAAAGGTGTGGTTGCTTTTGTGATGTCTTTTATATGTGATGCATTTATTTTTTCTGATTCTATTGCAAACTTTGTAAAGTTTGTGCTGAAGTATAAAATCCCGCCCGGTTTTAGTGCCAGTAAGCATTTATTAATAAGAATAACATGATCCTGCTGAATATCCAGGAATTCTTTCATTTTTTTACTGTTGCTGAAAGTAGGGGGATCCATTACAATGATATCGAATGAATTTATCTTTATTTCATCGAGGTACTGCAACACATCAGCCACAATAAAATAATATTTGGATGAATCGGTAAATCCATTCAATTCAAAATTATCTTCAGCCCATTTGATATAGGTATTGGAAAGATCGACTGTAGTAACTTCCTCTGCTCCACCTGAAGCTGCATAAACAGAAAATGAACCTGTATAAGCAAAAAGATTCAATACTTTTTTCCCGGACGATTCCTTACGAACCATTTCCCTGGTGAGCCGGTGATCCAAAAACAAACCAGTATCTAAATAATCCGATAAATTTATTTTGAAAGTTAACCCGCCTTCCTCTACGGTAAAAAATGCTTTCTCCTCCCCTGTCTTTTGGTATTGATCTGTTCTTTCTGATTTACGTTTTCTTTCTTTGAGATAGATTTTTTCATCGGCAACATTCAATACTTTGCTGATGATGCGGATGGATTCATTCAGCCATTGCTCGTGTTCTTCTGCGGTAAGATGATGTTTGGCCCTGTATTCAGCTAAATAAACTTTATCATCATATACATCAATAATTAGAGGGAATTCAGGTAAGTCTTTATCAAAAATACGAAAACAGGAAAGAGATTGCCTCCCCGCCTGCTTACTCAAATGTTTGTACACTTTAGCAAGCCTGTTTTCAAACATGATGAATTTTGCTTCATTCATGTGGCAATGATAAAGAAAAACTTCAATTTCAAATTGTCAGGCTGAATTTGTCGAAGCCTTAATGAACTTTTGCACTGATGCACGGCTACACTTTAACAAGCTCAGTGTGACATGAAATTGTTAATCTGCATTACCAGGGATCCAGGCTATTAATCGTAAAGGGCCACCGGTTCCTCCTTTTATTTTCATTGGTAAAGCAATGATAAAAGCACCTTTAGTTGGAAGTTTTTCAATATTGGCTACATTTTCAAAACCAACAATGTTTTCAGCGTAAATGATCTGATGCGTTTTGAAATCTTTTGACTGGCCATAGTCCACACTGGCTGTATCAATACCAATAGCTTTAACTTTTCTGTTCTTCACTAACCATGCAGCCAGTTCAGGACTGATAGAGGGAAAATGTAATTTAGGAATTGCATCCGTACCTTTTTCAGCAGTACCAAGATATTTAGCTGCATCGGGATAATACTGTCCCCATCCTGTTTTAAAAAGCAATACTGCATTATCAGGAATCTTTCCATTTTCTTTTTCCCATGCTTCTGCATCTGCTACAGTAATTAAATAGTCAGCATTGTCTTTTGTTTTGGAAGAAACATCAATCACTACTGATTGGCCCAGCAAATTTTGTAAAGGAATTTCATCACTGCTCCATTTACCTTTGGCAAAATGTACTGGTGCATCTAAATGCGTACCGCCATGTTCCGGGGCAAAAAATTGATTGGAAGAATAATAAAAACCGGCTGGAGTAATTCCATTAAACTGGGTATCTAATTTAAATCCTGTTGGATTGTTGGGCCAGTACAAAGTATGGCTGTCGAAACTATAACTGAGATCTACCCATGTTCCCGAAGCGAGCATTTGGGATAAAGAAATTTTTTTAGCAGGTTGTTCCTTACAGGCAATAGCAAAGAGAAATAAAATGGCAGCCAATTTTTTCATGTGAGGTTTTTTTGAAAATAAAAGATAATAAAAAAACCTCACAGCAATTATTCCGCTGCGAGGTTTTGTATTAAGTATGGTTTACATTATTTCAATTTAGCCAATGCTTCTTTAATCCTAACCCATGCCCTTTCTATATTATTCATACTGTTGGCAAAGGAGAAACGAACACAATTCGGTTCGCCAAATGCAGCACCCATCACAGAAGAAACATGAGCGGTATTTAAAAGATACAATGAAAAATCGGCAGAATTTTTAATTAGATTTTCACCATCTGATTTGCCATAATACGAAGAAACATCCGGGAAAATATAAAAAGCGCCTTCTGGTTCTGCACATTTGATACCGGGAATATCTTTTACAATCTGCAATACTTTAGCACGGCGGCGGGCAAACTCTTCTGTCATTTCAAAAGAAGGTTTCAAATCTGTTGTCAACGCAACAACAGCCGCTTTTTGTGTGATAGAGCAAGTGGCACTGGTAAATTGCCCCTGTAATTTTTCGCAGGCTTTGGCGATATCTGTATTGGCAGCAATATAACCCAAACGCCAGCCGGTCATTGCAAAACCTTTACTCAAACCATTTATCACCACTACCCTGTCTTTCAGGTCACTGAATTGTGCGATGCTTTCATGCTTACCCACAAAGTTGATATACTCATATATTTCATCAGAAAGAATGGTGATCTGCGGATATTTCCTGAACACTTCCGCTAAGCCGGCTAATTCTTCTTTACTGTAAACCGTTCCTGATGGATTACAGGGTGAAGAAAATAAAAACACTTTTGTTTTATCTGTAATGGACCCTTCTAATTGTTGGGGAGTGATCTTAAATCCTTTTTCTAAATCAGAATGAATTTCCACTACAACACCACGGGCAATTTTAACCAGTTCAGAATAAGTAACCCAGTAAGGTGTTGGAATAATAACTTCATCACCTTCATCCACTAAGGCAAGAATAGCATTGGCCAGACTTTGCTTGGCTCCGGTTGAAACCACAATGTTCTCCGGTTTATAGTCGAGGTTATTGTCCCGTTTTAATTTTGTACAAACTGCTTCCCGTAAATCCAGATAACCCGATACCGGTGTGTAATGGCTCCAGTTATCATCAATAGCTTTCTTGGCAGCGTCTTTAATATGCTGAGGAGTATCAAAATCTGGTTCACCCAAACTTAAATCAATTATATCAATTCCTTTTGCTCTAAGTTCACGGCCAAGCTTGGCCATTTTTAAAGTCTCAGGTTCAGCAAAGCGGTCGAGTAATGAAGATAATGGCATGGGTTGCGTTAAAGTTTCCATTGTGAATTGAAATGTAGTGAATAATTGCCCGCAAATTTAGGATTAAATACCACTAACGCCTGTTATTTGAGTATTGAAAGTCTAAATAAGTGTTCAAATAATTTATGCGTTGTTTAGGGATAAAAAAATCTCAGCCATCATGCAACGGGCACTGCCTCCACCATTGGTTTCAATAGTTGGTATGGGCGAATGTATGATCCTGTTATACGCAGACAGTGTGGCGATTTGCTCCCCGCTTAGCGATTCATAAGCCTGTGTGGACATGACTAAAATCTTTTCACCGTGTTTATTTTCAACCTGCAGCATATTGCCGGCAAAATGATTAAGTTGTTCAAAGGTTATTGCAATAATTTCCTTCCCGGTCAAAAGAATTTTTTGTTCTATTAACTTTTTTTCTTCCTTGTTTTTTATTGACTCATTACATATCACAACGTATTTATCAGCCACACACATCATTACATTGGTATGATATATGGCCATTCCGTGTGCATCAAATGAATTAAATACAACAATACTATAACCGGATTCTTTACTAAAGGCCTCTAAAGCTGTGGGATGTGTACGGTTAGATAAACAGGCATAGGCAATTTTGTTCTCCCTGTCCAGTACCATGCTTCCTGTTCCTTCCAGAAAAATATTTTCATTTTCAAACTTACTGAGGTCTGTTATTTTTTTGATGTTGAACTTTGCAGCAATCGCAGTAAACACAGCTTTTTTTCGTTCCATCCTGCGTTTTGATGCAAACATTGGATATAATATGATGGTGCCGTCATCGTGAAACGATATCCAGTTATTAGGGAAAATAGAATCGGGAGTGTAGGGTTGCGGACTATCTTCCACAACGGTAACATCTATTCCATTTGCAGATAATATTTTCACAAAACTGTCAAACTCCTGCCGGGCTCTTTGTTGTACAAATGCATCCTCTTGGTTTACCTGGAAAACATTGCTTTCTGCCGTTTCTGAATTAAAAGCAAAGTTTACAGGGCGGATCATTAATATATGAGATGTGGTTTGCATAATTATTTGTCATAGCTGAGTTTCATTGCAGACAGATCCGGTAAATATTTCTTTGGTCTTTGTACCTCATAATCATAAATCAC
>JACPOD010000107.1 GCA_016185185.1 Sphingobacteriales bacterium
ATTTTCCGGTAAAGGTGCAGTGGCACTGTATGCATACACGGGATCTCCACCCAATGCAACCGCCACAGGCATACGCTTGCCTAACTTTTTATACTCATTAAAATGTTTGGCACTTACTTTATGTTTATGCCAGTGCATACCTGTAAGCATCGGTCCAAATACCTGCATACGATACATACCTACATTACGGGTGCCTGTATTAGGCTCTTTGGTATGAATGATGGGCAGCGTAACAAATGGGCCGCCATCTTTAGGCCAGCATTTTATTACCGGCAGTTTAGTAATATCCGGTTCGCTCATCACCACTTCCTGGCATTCACCTTTACCACTTTTTACTTTGGGCATCCAACTGGCAAACTGGCTTAGCTTGGGTAATAAATTTAATTTGTCGAGGATGCTCTCCTTTGGTTTGGTGAGCAGCTTAAACAAACTTTCAATTTCATGCGCCACATCATCCAGATGATTTACACCAAGGGCCATGCACATACGTTTATCACTGCCGTATGCATTCATCAGTACCGGGAAATCATAGCCTGTGTTTTCAAACAATAGCGCTTTACCACCTCCGGCAGTTTTACTGATGCGGTCTGTTATCTCCGCAATTTCCAGATCTGGATTCACATAGGTTTTAATACGGAGTAACTCCCCTGCTTTGTCTAATGCGTTTATGAACTCCTGTTGATTCTTATATGCCATAATTGTATTTCAAAATTCAAAAGTAAAAAGTCAAAATTCAAAAGCCCGTCTTTGAGAAAACAAAGGTAAAACAACTGATATTGGCAAAGAGTTCGGGCTGCAAAAAGATTTTAAATGCTAAAAATGTTTGCCGATAATTTGTTAAAAGTGGTTTAGTATATCAAAATGTTTTCCCTCCTGTTATTGATTATAATCTTGACGGCTTTATCTACATTACCTGACCGTTCGTGGTAAAAAAATTTGGAGAATTAATATTTAGTGTTTTACTTTGTATTTCAAAGCACTTTTAAATAAACCAAAAATGATAGCATCGCAGAAACGACTCGCCATTATTATGTTAATTGCAACACTTCTTTTGATAACTCCGTTAGTAGCCATGCAGTTTACCAAAGAAGTAGACTGGAAATTGTTTGACTTTTTAGTAATGGGTGTGCTGCTTTATGGCTTTGGCCTGCTTATAGAGTTTTCATTAAGAAAGTTTAAAAACACCCGTACCAGGATTATCCTTGTTTTGGGTCTCTTACTAGCACTGTTTCTTATCTGGGCAGAATTAGCAGTTGGTATATTTGGTACTCCTTTCGCAGGGAGTTAAAAAAATTTGTTCATCCAACTTTTTGTAGTCTGTTATTCCATTGTAACAAAATACTAATTTCCTTATTTAGGTAGTTTGTTTTAAGCGAAACTGAGTTAATCGAAAAATTGAGCACAGTTATAAAAAAACTGTCGGAAAAAATACCATAAATTAGTGTGGTATTATTCAATAAGCAAACAGTAAACTAAAGTTCCATGCAAAAAATATTTATATGCGTTGTTATTATTTCGGCCCCTTTCATACTAAAGGCACAAACACCCGTACGAAATGAACCAAGGCATCACAATGTTTTTGAGAATAATTATGTCAGGCTGCTTGATGTTCACTTTGCACCCAAAGACACTACACAATACCATCTTCACAACACTCCTTCCGTATTTACCACTTTTACAAAAACTGCTACGGGTTCCCGCATAAAGGATAAAGAACCAGTAAGCACCGTTTCAGTTGCAGGAGAAACATGGTACGATAGTTTAGTAACACCAAGGTATCACCAGGTTTGGAATGAAGATACCAGTTGGTTTCATGTAATGGATGCGGAGTTAACCAGCACTATTGCCCTTTCAAAAGCGGAGGTTCTTCAATTTTCTTCCCTCAAGTTATTATATAATGAACCGCTGGTAAATGTTTATCACCTGCAATTAAAAAAAGGAGAAAATGTAGAACTTCCATCTAGTAATACAGGTTATTTACTGATAAGCCTGGGGGATGCATCGGTTGATTATTCTGCAAATAACAATATCCAAAAAAGGATAATGAAAGCCGGACATTATATATGGATTAGTGCGGCAGAGAAAGCTGCTCTTTTAATTACAAACGACGCCACCAGTGGGTTCACACTCCTACAGATGAAATAAGGCTTCTGATTTACTTTTTAACAATTGTATTCAAATATGCGGACAAAATAAATTTGTTTATACCAAAATCGCTTTTAAATTTGTTGTCTCATCAGGCCGGTTAACGGCCAATTTAGTTCAGCCTCGTTTTACTGTTTTTTGCCTCAGCCTCTAAAGTTCATTGATACGTTAGTTTGGGAGACCTGTCTCTTTAAACTGCAGTTTTAGTAATTGCCTTTTTAATTAACACATTAAAACCCGCATTTATGAAACTATCAGAATTTATGGTGTTGACCACCGAAGAAAAGAGAGCTATCCTTGTTAAAGAAGGTGTACCAATTGCCAAAAGAGATTTATTGAAACACATGGTATTCCTGTTCCAGTTATCCGGGTATTATGTAGAAACGTATTGCAGCAAACAAAGTAAAGCCATTGAGGAATACCGTGTATTTCACGATCCTGAATTTTTGATTCCATATCTGCAGGCAATCAATATTGAAAAGATGTATTAACGGCTGAATTTCCAATCTGAACATTTTTGTATGTAGATTCGTTATTCATGCGCCGCATATTACCCATTATTGTAATGGCACAATTCTTCTCCACCTCACTTTGGTTTGCGGGAAACTCTGTCATTGGCGATATGATAAGAGAACTTCATCTGCAACCACAGTTCCTGGCACATATAACAAGTGCTATACAATTTGGATTTATAGCAGGTACTTTCGTTTTCGCCCTATTTACCATTGCCGACCGCTTTTCCCCTTCCCTGGTATTTTTTACCAGTTCAATATTAGCAGCGATCTTTAACCTCGGTATCACTTTAAATAATATGCATGCTCCGGAAGTATTGGGGTTTCGTTTTTTTACCGGTTTCTTTTTAGCAGGAATTTACCCGGTTGGCATGAAGATCGCAGCAGATTATTACGAAGCAGGGCTGGGAAAATCATTGGGTTTTTTAGTAGGCGCATTGGTTATTGGTACAGCTTTTCCTCATTTATTAAAAACATTCATCAGCGGTTTTCCATGGCGGTATGTGTTGTATGCCACCAGTACATTATCAATTGCAGGTGGGTTACTAATTTTTCTTTTTGTGCCAAATGGTCCCTATCGAAAAGCAGGTCAGGAAATAAAACTTACTGCATTTTTAAAGGGATTTCGACATCATAATTTCAGGGCAGTATCTTTTGGCTATTTTGGACACATGTGGGAGCTGTATACTTTCTGGGCATTTGTTCCTGTTATGTTAGCAGCATATAATAAGTACAACCCGAAAGCCGGTTTAAATGTTTCGTTGTTATCTTTTGTAATCATCGGTTGTGGAGGATTAGCATGTGTGCTGGCAGGAATATTTTCACAACAGTACGGTGCTAAACGAATTGCTGCTATTGCATTGAGTTTATCAGGAATATGTTGTTTAATGTCCCCAATATTTTTGCGTAACAGCTCTCCGGCATTACTGCTTATATTTTTATTTTTCTGGGGATTGGTAGTCATTGCAGACTCACCTTTATTCTCCACCCTGGTGGCAAAACATGCCGCTACAGAAACAAGGGGTACTTCCCTTACCATTGTTAATTGCATCGGTTTTAGCATAACTATTATAAGCATCCAGTTCATAAATATCATCTCTGCTTATATTGGTCCGCAATTTATTTACATGTTATTGGCCATTGGTCCAATACTTGGATTGATCGCTCTGCTGCAGAATAAAACTGCCTGAGATATTGACCACTTATTAAAGAATTGCATGCCCTAAAACTTGTTTACCTTCGCCGCTATGCGAAACAAACAGGATTGGTTAGTGGCTGTGCTTTCTGCCGTTAATATTAAAGCACTAAACGAAATGCAGGAAGCCGCTATGGAGGCTTCAGTTAAACATAAAGACATTATTTTATTATCTGCTACCGGATCAGGAAAAACGCTGGCTTTTCTGGTACCCTTGGTTCCGTTGCTGAAAGAAGCGCATAATACCACCAAAGCACTGATCATAGTCCCATCAAGAGAGCTGGCATTGCAAATAGAAATGGTTTTTAAAAGCATGCAGCTGAACATTAAAGTAAGTTGCTGCTATGGCGGACACAAAAGAGAGATCGAAGAAAACAATTTGTTACAGGCCCCGCCTCTTATTATTGGTACTCCTGGGAGATTGGCAGATCATATAAGAAGAGGAAATATAAAAACAGCTGCCATTGAAACATTGGTGCTCGATGAATTTGATAAATCACTGGAATTAGGTTTCCAGGAAGAAATGCAGTTTATCATCAGCTCCTTACCTGCTGTACAAAAAAGGTTACTAACATCAGCAACTTCATTGGAAGAAATACCTGCTTTTATTGGATTAACAGAACCAAAGAAATTAGATTTCCTATCGGGAAACGAAGATTCGGATACCGGATTAGAAATAAAAATTTTAGAGAGCAAAGAAAAAGATAAACTGGAATCTCTGTTCCGTTTAATTTGTATGCTGGGCAACCGCTCCACTATCATCTTCTGCAACCATCGTGAATCAGTAGAACGTACCAGTGAATTGCTGAAAGAAAAAGACATCCACAACGTATTTTATCACGGCGCCATGGAGCAACAGGAAAGAGATGCGGCCTTATGCAAATTCAGGAATGGCACTTCCAGTGTTTTAGTTACTACCGATTTAGCTGCAAGAGGTCTGGATATTGCCAATATCCGTTACATTATCCATTATCATTTGCCACATACTGAAGACATTTTCACCCACCGCAATGGACGTACTGCAAGAATGGATGCAAGCGGTACAGCCATCTTAATCATTGGGCCCGATGAAAAAGTTCCATCCTACATTTCACCCGGTACAGAAAAAATTGAATTGCCAGCCACCATTACTATTCCTGATAAACCAAAGTGGACAACCCTGTTTATTGCGGCAGGGAAAAAAGATAAAGTAAACAAAATAGATATTGTAGGATTTCTTACCAACAAAGGGCAATTAAAAAAAGAAGATATTGGTTTGATTGATGTAAAAGATTTTTTTTCTTTTGTGGCGATAAAGAAAATAAAAGTAAACACGATGCTGCACCAGATAAAAGATGAAAAAATAAAAAACAAAAAAGTAAAGATAGATGTTGCAAAATAACAAAAGCATTAACGGTCGGCACCGCAGGTCAGACCGTTAATGAAGCAATACCCGGTTGGCAACACAAATCAGACTGTTAATGCCTTAATAATTGGTCGGCACCGCAGGTCAGACCAATTATACCAGTAATAACTATACAACAATGAATTTATTCACCACCCCTTCCACCATCATCATCACCTGTCACAAAAGAATAGCCCCCTATTTGGAAAAAGAAGTGGTGGAACTGGGTTTTACCATTGAAGAAACATTTATCACCGGTGTTAAATTAAAAGGGACGATAAACGATTGCATCAAACTAAACCTCAACCTGCGTTGTGCCAGCCAGGTATTATATAGTTTAAAACAATTTACCGCCATTGATGCCAATGATATTTACAATCATGCAAAAGATTATCCCTGGGAAAATATTTTAACGGAGCCGGGATATTTTTCTGTAACAAGTAATGTAAACAATCCAACTATCAACAATAGCATGTTTGCAAATTTACGGGTGAAAGATGCTGTGGTGGACAGGCTGCGTGATAAAAGAGGAACAAGACCAGCAACAGGAAGTGATTTAACCGGGACAGTAATCCATCTCTTTTGGAAAAATGAGGAGGCAGAAATTTTTATTGATACCAGTGGCGATTCATTAGCAAGACATGGTTACAGAAAAATACCCGGCCTTGCCCCTATGCTGGAAGGATTAGCGGCTGCCACTATTTATGCTACTAACTGGAACAGGCAATCGCCATTTATCAATCCTATGTGCGGCTCAGGAACATTGGCTATAGAAGCTGTTTTAATAGCTACGAACAGGCGACCCGGATTGTTCCGCACCAACTATGCCTTTATGCATGTGCAGGGATATGACGAAGCTGTTTACTTAAAAGAAGATGCTTTGTTAGAAGAACAAATTACAGATGTTGCCGGTTTAAAAATTATTGCTGCCGATTATAATCCAAAAGCAATTGAAAATGCAACGAAAAATGCCATTGCAGCAGGTGTACAGAGACTAATTGATTTTTCGGTATGTGATTTTGCTGAAACAAATGTGCCACCGGGTGAAAATGGTATTATGATGATAAACCCTGAATATGGTGAACGGCTGGGCGATGTAGTCAAATTAGAAGAAACCTATAAACGCATTGGAGATTTTATGAAACAAAAATGCGGCGGTTATTACGGATATATTTTTACGGGTAATATGGAACTTGCCAAAAAGATCGGCTTAAAAGCAAAACGCCGCATTGAATTTTATAACAGCACTATTGATTGCCGTTTGTTAGAATATGAGTTGTATGAAGGAAGCCGAAGGGTGTGAATAACAGGTGTCAGGCGCCTGTGGCGCCATTTACAAAATACATTTTCATACTGCCCCGGTTTTTTACTTCCAGTGCACCACGATATTCGCAATCAAACTTATCTTTTACCAGTTCATAAGTGTTTTGTGAAATATTAATACGGTTGGGAACAGAATTAGATTCCATTCTTGATGCCACATTCACTGCATCTCCCCAAATATCATAAGCAAATTTTTTGGTACCCACCACTCCCGCCACCACGGGGCCGGTGTTAATTCCAATACGAATTTCAAAACGGGTTTCTTTATCAGCTTTTATATTCACTGATTCTTTTACAAACTGCAATATCTCTAATGCGGCTTCCACCATTTTCACTGCATGTCCTTCTGCATGAAAATGCAAACCGGCCGCACACATATAGGAATCACCCACGGTTTTTATTTTTTCCAGGTCATGCTTCTCCATTATTTCATCAAACCTGGAGAAATAATAATCAACACTTTCCACTAATTCTTCCGGCGATAAATTTTCGGCGTATTGTGTAAAGCCTTTAAAATCGGTAAACAAAACAGTAACCGATTCAAAACGCTTGGCCAGCACCTTACCGCTTTGTTTTAATTCATGTGCTGTTTCTTCAGGAAGGATATTCAGCAATAAATTATCAGATCGCTTCCTTTCGCTCTCAATAATTTTATTGGTGCGTTTTATAAAAGTATTGCGGCGTTTTAACCCAATGGCAAGTATCGCAATCAATGCCAGCACAAGTCCGGTTGACCAGATAACAATGCGCTGGTTTTTCTTTTGCACACTCAGCAAATCCACTTCCACCTGTTTTTGCGATACTTCGTAATTGGTACGCAGGTCAGCCATCTTTTGTACGGCGGCAATATTATTTACACTGTCACGGTAGGCAACATAATTCTTAAAGTATTTAAAAGATTCCGCAATGTTTCCCTCCTTCTCATACAGTTCTGAAAGTTTTTGATTAGCCTGGCTAATCTGATCTTTTAAACCGTACTGTTGCGCCATTCGTAAACTTCTGGCTGCATAGTTTAGCGCCGATGTGGCATCCTCTTTATCACGATATATGTCAGACATTGAGATAAGATAAACACAAATAGGGTAATAATCTTCCTGCTCTTCAAGCATTTTAATAGCTTTATCAATATTTTTTTCTGCCAGTTGGTTCTGCCCAAGATTAGCATATACCATTCCAATGTTTCCGATTGAATAGGCCTGACCAGAAGCATATTTAATCCTATCAAAAATCTCAGATGCTTGTTTAAAATAAATTAAAGCGGAATCAAACATTTTATTTGTAAGGAATTCATCCCCGGCATTTGATATTGCCGACCCCAAAATTATTGAGTCATTGGTTTGTTGCAATGCAGATATAGCTTTATGATAATACAGCATGGAGTTTTTATGGTTTCCGGAAATCGAATATACATCTGCGATCGCACTATAACACATTCCGGTACCTTTAGCAAAATTTGCTTTGCCAGCAGCTTCAATGCTTTTGAAATAAGCAGCTATTGCTTCTTCCAGGTCGCCCATCAAACGCTTTTTATTTCCCTTCTGGAAATAACCTCTGTGCAAATAAAGATTATTACCAAGCCTGGTGGAGAGAGTAATCAATTCTTCGGAATACTTTAATGCAAGAGCCAGGTCTCTTACTTCATTAAAAGAAAGATTTCTTAACAACTCCAGTTTGGTAGTATCGGGCAAATCCTCTTCATTATATATCTTCCTAAGGCTGTCTGCGATACGCTGATCCTGCCCGGATAAGTTAACCTGGAACAAAATAAAAAAACCCGGTATTAAATAACGGGCTTTTCTAAAACAGTTACCCATTCATTTGTAATTTTGGGTCATCGTACAATGATGAACCATTGGCTACAACTTGATATTCCACACCATAACTTTCCTGTACTCCTCTTCCAGGTGAAGATGATACTACTGTTGCGCTTAGGCCACCGTTCCCATTTGGACTCGGCACACCTGTAAGGAGGTTGCCATTGTTGGGCAGATTTTTCCTGTAAACGCTAACTAAGTTGGCAATGGCATTAGCTCCTGGTGGTGGATTAGGATCCGGCTCCCACGTAATAGTATCATTGGTGTTTACTAAGGTGGTTACATTGTCATTACCCGGGTTATTGCCTTCGCTATCTCTAACCCTGAGATTTGTTGAATTTCCATTAACACTTAAATAAATGGTTGGCATAGTTTTAAAGTTTATGTGAATAAATAGTATACACTTATTTCAACCGGGGCTAGGGCTATCAAGAGGCGGTAGCCTGTTAATAAATTTGCTAATGGTGTTTTACAGGTGAATCGTAAGCCTGTGTAATCAATAGTACAGGACGATACATTCAGGAAAGAATATCAGGATTTTTACAGAAGGTGTTTTTGGCGGTTATCGTACAACTAACTTATCTTGTTAGCGCATACGTAAGTTAAAGAAATAGTTTTAAAATCCAAATATAGTTTTTAGTTTAAGATTGATGGACAGTTGCAAACAACAATTGCCACGAAAAATATTGTTTAAATTTTATCCGGGAAAATTATCCATCTCTTTGTTTTCATCATCCATTTTTATTCATCATATTTAACTTCATTTTTGTAACCAAAAAGTAAAACCATGGAACAACGTCAACCGTTTCTGCCATTTACTTTGGAAACCGCCAAACAAAAGATCCAAATGGCCGAAGATGCCTGGAACAGCAAAGACCCGCTTAGGGATTCAAAAGCTTAAACCATTAACAGCAAATGGAGAAACAGGAATGTTTTTATCAATGGCAGGGAAGAAATAGTGAAGTTCCTCACAGGCAAATGGGAAAAAGAATTGAATTATAAATTGAAAAAGGAATACCGGGCACACACCTGTACCCGCATAGCAGTACGGTTTGAATATGAATATCAAAATGCGGCAGGTCTGTGGTTCCGTGCCTATGGAAATGAAAACCGGGAGTTTGATGAAAATAGTTATATGGCAAAAAGATATGCCAGCAATGATTTGGAAATAGCAGAAGAAGAAAGAAAATTTAAATAATACAAAAGAAAAAAATTAACCTGTAAAAAAGATGAACCTGTATATATTGCAGACGAATGCGGTGATACGCTATGGGATGCCGTATTGGAACAAGCCTAAAACTAATACATGACAAAAGAATTAAAAAGAGTTGTGATTACCGGTATGGGTGCCATTACTCCATTGGGAAATTCGTTAGATGAATTTTGGAAAAATATTGCAGCAGGAAAAAGCGGCGTGGATTTTATTACAAAGTTTGACACCAGTTTATTTAAAACAAAATTTGCTGCCGAAGTAAAAGGTTTTAATGCCGCTGCTTATTTTGAAAAGAACGAAGCAAGGAAATATGATTTGTTTGCACAGTATGCCGTGGCTGCTGCAGACGAAGCGATAAAACATGCCGGGTTAAATTTTGATGCACTCAATAAAAATAAGATTGGTGTTATATGGGGTTCGGGTAATGGCGGCATACTAACTTTTCAGGATCAGTTGGAAGATTTTTTTAAAGGAAATAAAAACCCACGGTTCAATCCATATTTTATACCCAAGATCATTGCCGATATACCTTCGGGTGTCATTTCCATTCGTCATGGATTGAGAGGATTAAATTTTTCTACTATCTCGGCCTGTGCTTCTTCCACCACTGCATTGATCGATGCGTTTACCTATATACGGTTAGGTAAAGCAGATATTGTCATTGCCGGTGGTTCCGAAGCTGCCATCAATGAAAGCGGTGCAGGTGGCTTTAATGCCTCCAAAGCATTAAGTACACATAATGAAAATCCACAAGGAGCATCCCGCCCATTTGATGTTAAACGGGATGGTTTTGTAATGGGTGAAGGTGGCGGGGCTTTGATAGTTGAAAGTTTGGAAAGCGCAATAGCAAGAGGGGCTAACATCATTGCTGAAGTGGTTGGCGGTGGCATGGCTGCGGATGCGTATCATTTAACCGGCACACATCCGGATGGTGAAGGGGCTTATTTAGGAATGCTGGATGCATTGGATGATGCATGTATTACTCCAGACGCTATAGATTATGTAAATGCACATGCCACTTCAACTCCATTGGGTGATGAAAGTGAATTGAAAGCAATTGCAAGAGTATTTGGTGAAAGAAGCAGTTTAAACATCAGCGGCACCAAATCAATGACTGGCCATTTACTGGGCGCAGCAGGAGCCATTGAAGCAATCATAACCGTAAAAGCAATCGAGGAAAATATTGTGCCACCAACCATTAATACCAATGAAGTGGAGCCGGAATGGAAAGATAAATTCAATCTTACTTTAGGAACATCACAACAAAAAGAAATCAATTATGCCATGAGCAATACGTTTGGTTTCGGCGGACATATTGCTACAGTCGTTTTTAAAAAATATAAACAATAAATGCAATAATGAATATCGAACAAGGAATAATGAATGAAGAAGTATCCGTATTCATTCTTTATTCGATATTTTCATCATGCTCAACCAATCAACATTTACGTTAGTCAATCCGCAAAACGGCAACCCTGCTTTCAAATTTTTTTCGTTTGAAGACAACAGTCATTTTGATTTTATTTAACGCAATAATTATTTTTCACTCATCTGGGTAAAAGAGAGAAAGGGAAAATTAAAAGCGGATTTTGCGGAATACGATTTTGATCCCAACAGTTTATTTGCCTTCTCCCCTATCAGCCGTATATGTTTTCAACAGGGGCACCCATTTCGGGTATCGCCATTAATTTTCATCCTGAATTCTTTTGCATTTACAAACATCATAAAGAAGTTTCCTGTAATGGTGTTTTGTATAACAATATTTACAGTCCGCCTTTTGTACTGGTTAATGAAACTTCAGCAACAACATTTGACATGCTTTGCCAGCAAATAAAACTTTAAAACCGAGCATTCCTCTGCTGCTTATGCAGAAATGCTGTACATAACCCCTAATGCATTGTCAAAAATCACAAAACCACATTTTAATAAACTGCTCAGCAGTTTAATTAACGAACGTATCATTATAGAAGCCAAATGGAAACGCTACCTCACCAATAAAACGGTTAAAGAAATTGCCTACGAGTTGGGTTATTAAGATGAATATTATTTCAGCCGCTTTTTAAAAGTAAATACAGAAGTATCACCACAGATGTACAGGGATACAGTTGGATACCTAAAGGCAACCGCTTAAGATAACTGGCAGTAGCATATAATGGTAAAATCATGTTCAGCATATATTATTATTTGCAATAAAATCCTTATTTCTTTGCCTTTTATCGTAACTTTAAAAATAACATAAACTACCTTATTGTGAAAAAATTACTTACTTCCATATTCGCCCTTCAAACACTTTTCGTTTTGGCACAGGGAGGCCCCGGTGATTATGATGCAACCAAAAATTTTTCTCAGGGATATGGTGTCATCGGATTAAATGCCAGCGGAATGCTGGAATCCTATGATGCTTCTGGAAAACGCATCCCGGGCAATAACCAAACAATGTTAGGAACTAAAATGCTGAGTGAAGCATTTGTGCCTGGTGTAGTTAAATTCACCGGACAGCAAAATGCTGTATCACTTCTTATTAATTTTTCTTTATTAAATAACCAATTATTTTTTAAAAAAGACAGTTTATTACTCGCTTTTGTAAACCCCATTGAAGAATTCGCTCTTGTATTAAAAGAAAATGGGATAAACAAATCTATACAGTTTAAAAACGGTTATCCGGCTACGGGTGTTAATACGGATAAAACTTTTTATCAGGTATTATCACAGGGAGAAAAAATACATTTATTAAAATATGTGTATAAAATCGTTCAGGAAAAATGGTCGTATAACGGGCCAGCGGCAAGAGAGTATGCCTACAGGGAAAAATTTTACCTCTATGATGTTACCAATAAAACCATGAACGAAATCCATCTTTCTGCTAAATCAATTTCAAAATCAGTTCCTTCTTTATCCTATTCCGTAGAAAATTTTTCAGCCAGGAATAAGATCAAAACGGAAGACGATTTAAAAGATTGGGTTGCTACAGTCAATGATGTGACTCCCAAAAAGAAATAATCGTATTCGATACAAGAAGAACGCCGGGCAAATAACCCGGCGTTTTTTTATTACTTATTTTTTTCTCCACCTGCTTCTTTTTCAACTGACCGCTTACCCAATTGCTCCAGTAACTGCAATCCTAACAACCCGCTGATACCACCAGACGCACCATCTCCTCCACCAATCAATACATCTGGCATGATCTTCACTTTCTGACTGGCGATAGATTCCATCACCTTCAATTGCGTAAAGTTATTGCCACCCATCGCTTCTACTGATAACTTGTAAGACTCAGCATTGGATTTACCAATCGCCAATATTTTTTCTGCTTCCGCATTACCGGTAAGTGATATTTGTTCAGCATTTGCTTTTGCCAGCAACTCAATCTTTTCACTTTCTGCTTTTGCCAGCAAGCGTACTTTCTCTGCTTCACCCGTTGCCATCAACCGCATACGGTCACCTTCTGCGTTAGCCTGCAATCTTACACTGTTAGCATCCCCTGTTGCTTTCTTTACAGAAGCATCCGCAATACGTTCGGCAATCAATACACCCTGGTCTGCTTTTACAATTTCTTTCTGAATATCTGCAATGGCAGTTTCTTTTTCTAAACTCTGTCTTGTTTCCTGTGCTTTCTTTTCTGTTTCATAAGTTATCTTTTGTTCTTCTGCCAGTTTACGATCCGTCAAGGTCTTCATCAAACTTTCAGGAGGAACGATATCACCTATCAGTGTATCTACACCAAACACATTATACTGGTCAAGCACTTTGCCAATATGATCTTTGGCAGACTGTTGTCTTTCTTTACGGGTACCAAGGAAAGCGATAACATCACTATCCTGTGCACTGTTACGGAAATAGTTGCCAATGGTTGGTTCCAGCACCTGGCTTACCAGGTTGTTCATATTACCAAAACGGGCAATCACTTTAGGCGCTTCGGTTGTTGGTATATGAATGATCTGCGATACATCGAGATTGAAAGGGAAACCGTCTTTACTGCGTACAGTGATAGTAGAAAGATTTTTATCCAGCTGGTGACTTTCCGTTCTTGCACTGGCCCAGTTCAGCACCAGGTTGGTTGTGGGAACTAATTCTACTTTCATAATGTATGGGTTAATTGGATATTTACCCGGACCTAATGGTTCGGCCCATACGCCTTTAAAACCTTTTGCTACTATATTACCGTGTTTAAATTCCACACCACTTAAGTCTTTACCTTCATCACCCACATAAGAAATTACTACACCAACATGACCGATAGGTATCTCCGTCATTTTTACCATTTCCAGTTTGGCAAACCATGGGTTAAGGAAATAAGAACCGGCCAGTATCACCTGTTCCTGCAAACCTTTGTAACCATCGCTGGCTAAAAATTTATCTACATCCTGGAACTTGTTATGTCCCTCAATGATCTTACCGGCAATCTGTCCTTCTTCCAGCGGTTTACCTTCCATAGTAGTAACAATACCCACGGCGTTGTCCGGTATCTGTGTCATATCGGTCATCTCCACTTCAAATAAATAAGTGTTGATACGATAAGAACCGGGTGTGATGATCCCTGTCTGACGACCTTTACGTCCGCCATTTTTTAAAAATGCTTCAGCATCCTGGAAAGAATCGCAGTCGATCTTACGGCCAAGGATACGGCCAGTTTCCAGTTCACTACCATCTTTTGCCAATACCAAACCAAGCTTACCGGTTGGTATGACGATAAATGGTTGAAAGTGGATAGAATATTGCCATATCCATTTCCAGAAGTACACACCCGGAGGCAATGTTTGTGCCTGGAAACCCGCTTCACCGCTGGTGGCAATGATGCGGCCTTCGGGTAATTGCTGTTTACCAAAGAGCACAAATTTTTTGGTAACGAGACCAATCCTGTCTTCGGGAACAATGACGAGGCCAAAGAATACTCTTAATATAAACTTATAAAAGAGTAATACGAAAAGGATAATACCCACTGGTATTGCCCATGATAAAATTGCGGGGTTCATGATTGTTTGTATTTATAGTTGAAAAATAAAAATTACCAGTGTACATGCAGGCAGATACAAAGGCTTTCTTTGCACAGCTTGTTAACAGCAAATGGAATCATGCCACTTTCTGCAGCACTGTACTTTTGCTTTTGTTTGTTATGTATTAAAACGCAGGTGGAGAAGTGTTGAAGATAGTGTTGATGATCTCTGCTACCTTAAAGAAATAAAAACGGTTACTGTCGGATTCCATTTTGGAATTGTTTGAAGACACAAAGTTTATATAAAAAATAATATCCTGCAAATAAATTGAACGTACAGCAATCTTTTATACCCGCTGCAACGCTTTGCAGTTAATGTATAATTGATTGATTGATACCCTTGCTGATGAGGACGGAAATGACGAATATATTGTGTATAAGATTTGCTTAAACCACTATAGAAAAGATGAAAATTAATAATTACTATTTTCTTGCTTAATGCTGTTTATCAAAAAGGGCTTTTAGTTGTTTATCGAGCTCCGCAGTGTCTTCCCCATAACGTCCAATAATTATTCCCTCTTTGTCAATTAATATTTTGGTGGGAAAAGAGGTGATGTTGTAGTTACTGTCAAGACTTTCACATAAAACCTGGCGCCAGGGAAGACCATCTTTTTCCATTGCTTTTAACCAGTTGTCTTTGGAACCATACTCTTTGGGAATACCAATTATATCAAAGTTCTCATCTTTATACTGATTATATAGTTGCTTTAAATGAGGGTGCCCCTTTCTGCAGGGAACACACCAGCTTCCCCAAAAATCAAGCAAAACATATTTTCCACGGAAAGATTGCAGGGAAAGTGTTTGTCCATTATTATCGGTATGAATAAAATCAAATGCTTTTTTTCCTGGTACTGCTATTTGCCTGTTTGAAAGCTCTTCCGCAATTTTTTTTCCATACCAGCTATTTTTAATGGGCAACTTAAATCTTTTATAATATGCCTGCAGGGAATCTGAGGGAAAAACACCCTGGTTCATTTCAATAACATTCTGCGACAGCAAATAGGCGGTAACAAATGATTGAGGATATTTTTTAAAAAACTCCAGATAGGCATCTCTTATTTCTTCAAAATAAGGCAGCAGCACCCAGTCCTTCAATTCCTGGAACTGAGTAATGCTTCGTACACTAACTCTGTCTAAAGTATCTAACACAGCTTTCCATCTGTTATCAATCTTTATGAGTTGTTTATCAATATTACTGTATTGATTGCTGCTCCCATATCCAATAACTTCAAGTTCTTTAAGTGCCGTATCTTTCACTACCAGTGTTATTGAGCCTGGCTCTATAAAGAAACCTTTTCTTCCTTTATTGTTACTTAAAATGGCAAATACCGGGTGTAAGATATTTCCTGAAAAATGGAATACACCATTTCTTAACCGGCAACTATCCAAATGACCTGCCCCGTTGATCTCATAACTCAAATACATTTTTTCACTAACGGTATCAGCAATGCTCTTTCCCTTTATGCTGAATGGAAGCGGTTTTTGAGAATAAAGGCTGGTACAACTAAAAGAAAGCAGCATATAAAAAAGCAGCACCCGTATTACGTTAGTTTTTGATGTCATAAATTTTTATTTCACAGTGTTGTTAGCATACCACACATTGTTAAGTGTATTTTTAAAGATAGTGGATTGATTGTTTATGCAGCCTGGTACAAATACCCGGTTGAAAATATGCTGTTGAAGTTATGAACTTATGCTGGAAATTAGAATTGCTTACCAGGTATAAGTAGTAGCAGTCGGGTTGGTGGAATAAAGACTGGTAAGAAATATTATCACTTCTATTTATCGGTCGGTGTCCCCACCGACCGAAACTTTAAGTATCTTGTAGCGTAACGAATAAACCAACATGAACCTCTTTCATAAACGACAGGGACAGATGGCTAACCATCAATGTTTCTTCTACACAGAAACTATCAATGGATTTAAACCACTACTAAAAGACGATACCTGCAAACAAATCATCATCAACAGCTGGAAATATTTAGTACAACAGCAATTAGCCAATATCTACGGTTTTGTTATCATGCCCAATCATATACACCTCTTGTGGACAGTGCTGTCTGCTGACAGAAAAGAAAGTGTAGCCGGTAGTTTCTCAAAATACACGGCACACCAGTTTAAGAAATACCTGGTGTTACATAACCCATCATTACTGGCTGAATTTGCATCCGATAAACACGATAGACGATATCAGTTCTGGAAACGGGACCCATTGGCAATTCCTGTAACCAGTGAAAATGCTTTTTTACAGAAACTGGAATACATTCATAATAACCCGGTAAAAGAAAAATGGAGTTTGAGTAAATATCCTGAAGAATACCGGTGGAGCAGTGCCAACTTTTATCAGCATGGGGTAGATGAATTTGAATTGCTTACTCACTATATGCGATAGCATTCCGGATACTGGAAAGAATACCCCAGCATTATATTGCCAATTACCTGGGTATAACGCCGGTGAGTATGAGCCGCATCCGTAACCGGGTATTAAAGAAATAAATCAGGCTTTTGCTTTTTCCAAACTGCCCAAGTGTGTGTTTTTAAAACTATCAGGATATTTTAATCCATAATCCATTATACGATCAAAGGCCGAGTGAGCAAACAATAAACAGCCAATAGCTATTACTATTTCGTTTTGCATATAAAAACCTAAGCTGGTAATACCCAGTGCTATTCCTTTATGGTGAAAAAGATTATAGGTAATAGCTCCCACTTTTGTATTGATTAAATAACCTAACATACCAATATCCGGAGTAAAAAATAAGAAGAACCAACCCCACAGCGGTAGACCCAAATTATGCTGACTGATAAAATAAATAGCTACAATGGTCATGGCTGCTTCTTCGATCTTTAGTGTTGTTTTCATACTGAATAATTTTAAACAGAACTATAAACCCGTTTTCCGGATTACGTTAACAATAGATAATAAAATAAAAAAGCGGAATGATTTATTCCGCCTTTGCATTATTTATGGTGGTGTGCCGCCTTAGAGTAATAATGTGTCAGACGTGGACGTCAGACACATCATTATTGCCCCACTAAAAATACCGCATTACTCAGCAGCAGTTTCCCGTTCTCCCAAAAATTACGGAAGATGGGGTCTTCCACAAAATATACAATTGAGCCATTGCCCATATCCTGTACACCCAGCAATAAACCGTCTTTTAATTTCTCTTTTACTTTTGTACCTACAAAACCGGCAACAGGTCCTTCTTTTTTTATAACCCCTACATTCCATCCGCCATCTTTTATAAATTCCGCAATATTATCATCCTGTTTCAGTGTA
>JACPOD010000050.1 GCA_016185185.1 Sphingobacteriales bacterium
CCTTACCACGAAAACAAAGCAACACTGGATAAAACCAAAAAAGATAAATGGGGATTGAATGTATTAGCCATCGATTGTGAATTGAAGGAAAATGAAAAGAAGATGCGCAAGGATATGATGAATGATGCAAAAGAAATGCTGGAAGCGATCGGTTTAAAAAATGTACAGGCAGGTGAAGGAGATGGAACACCGGGACGTGGTATTCATGAAATGGGTACAGCCAGAATGGGCCATGATCCTAAAACATCTGTACTCAACAAATGGAACCAGGTATGGGATGCACCCAATGTATTTGTAACTGATGGATCATTTATGACTTCAGCTGCCTGTCAAAATCCGTCGTTAACGTATATGGCCTTTACAGCAAGAGCAGCGAATCATGCAGTGGAAGAATTAAAAAAAGGTAACATTTAAAAAATATAAAAACATCCATATGGACAGAAGAGAGCTTTTAAAAATGATTGCGTTGGCAACAGGCGGTACAATCATTGGCGGAGAATTTCTGCTGAGTGGTTGTAAGTCTGGCTCATCAGGTGTTACATCGCTTGCTTCAGTAGATGTGGCATTGCTGGATGAAATTGCCGAAACCATTCTCCCTAAAACCAACACACCCGGCGGTAAAGATGCCGAGGTGGGTAAGTTTATGAAACTGATGGTGACGGATTGTTACGAAGAAAAAGATCAAAAAATTTTTGTGGAAGGATTGGATAAACTGGATGAAGCCTGCAATAAAATGCATAGTACCAGTTTCATTAAAGCAACACCTCGGCAAAGAAATGACTTGCTGCTAAGTATTGATAAGGAAGCGAAAGAATACAATAAAACAAAGAAGCCAGATGATCCAAACCATTATTTCACGATGATAAAGCAATTAACTTTACTCGGCTTTTTTACTTCTAAACCAGGTGCTACACAGGCGTTACGCTATATAGCAGTACCTGGAAGGTATGATGGATGTGTGCCTTATACCAAAGGTGAAAAAGCATGGGCTACATAATAAAACAGCAACTTCTTTAAATCATTTAATAAACAATTGTTATGGATATTAAACGCAGAGACTTTTTAAAATTGTCCGGGGCAGCGGCCGCTGGTGCTGCTATATCCGGTTTGCCATTTGAATCATTTGCTGCAGGTACTACCGGTAAATATATCGGTATGCAGTTGTATACAGTGCGTAACGACATTAATAAAGATGTAGATGCTACTATTAAGTATGTGGCCAAAGCAGGGTATAATCAACTTGAAATGTATGGCTTTGATGGTACTACTTTCTTTGGTAAGAAATCACCCAAAGAAATGAAAGATTTATTATCAGCGAATAATCTTTCTACTCCCAGCGGCCACTATTATTTACCGGCAGTGATGTATGAAAATAATATGGACCTTTGGAAACAATGCCTGGAAGCAGGCCATACACTCGGACATAAATACATGGTTATTCCCTGGGTGGATGAACCGCACCGTACCGGTGAATATTTTAAACAATTGGCAGATACGGTAAACACAGCGGCTGAGCTTACCAAAAAAGCCGGGATGAAACTGGCTTATCACAATCACGATTTTGAATTTAAAACAGGAGATGATGGTAAAACATTTTATGAGCACCTGTTACACCACACAGATAAAAACCTGGTTGATTTTGAAATGGATTTGTATTGGGTAGTGTATGCCGGACAAAAACCGCAGGACTGGTTTAAGAAATATCCCGGTCGTTTTAAAATGTGGCATGTAAAAGATTTGTGGGTGAATAAAGAAGGAAAAAAAGAAAGTACACAAGTTGGGGATGGCACGATTGATTATAAATCAATTTTTGCCCAGCGAAAATTAGCCGGATTGAAATATGCTTTTATGGAACAGGAGGCTTATACGATGCCAGAGGAAGAATGTATTAAGCGCAGCATAGCTTACATGAAGAAGAACAGTTTTTATAACTATAACAAGTAATTCTTTCTAAATCCAACCAGAAGCCGTCTCCGATAAAGAGGCGGTTTCTTATTTATAGAGATAACTCATCATTACCTCATCAATAAACCGGTTCTCATTTTTGAACCAGGTATATTTTCGCAATATCCCTTCTTTTTCAAAACCGGTTTTTTGATACAGTCGAATGGCTTTTTCATTAATGGTTGCGGTGCTCAGTTCAATCCGCACTAAATTCATTTGCTTTCCCAGGTCAATTATTTCCTGCATCATTTTTTGTCCATAACCTTTACCTGCATGATCAGGATGAATAGCTAAACCACCGAGATAAGCCATGTGAGCATTGCGGTATTGCTGATGAATAAATTTAAACATACCAATATCAACTCCGGCTTCACTATAAATGTAAATGATATCCCTGGCTAAGAGGTCATCAAAGACGGGTTGAAAAGAATCTTTATCCATCCTTTCATACAGTAACCATGGGTTGGTTACAGGATGCATGTAGAGTTGATAGATATAATCAAAATCCCGTACTGTTATTTTCCTGATCATAATTTGCTATTGAACTTTCCAGTCATCGGTACGGAAAGGTGTTAAGGGTAATCCTTCTTTGCTGAATATATTACCTATTACCGCATTACCAAAGCCGTATCTCACATGTATGGGATCTGTAATCTTTTTATTGGAAAGAATGATTTTATTGTTATCAAACTTCGCTTCAGCGGAAAACCATTCTTTATTATTGCCGCAGATATAAAAACCGGTAATCAATTTATCTTTTGCTATTAAACCATTATCAGCATCTTTGAAGGACAGAATAATTTTATTTTTCTTTATCTCCATACTTTTAAAAGAAGGACTCTTATAAGCAATACCTGTTTTATGATAAGTTTCTGCCAAAGCCCAGTTGGCCAAACGATTTCCTACTTCTTTTTTATGTGATGGATGAATATTACTTACTGAATCAATTAAATCAGTTACAATTACCACACCTGTGTTAGAATGCTGCAGCATTTTTGTTTGTTGCTCCTGCACTATCGCTCCTTCAAACGGACGACCATAAGTAAAAGGAGTTATCTGTACTAAATAAAAAGGAAATTGTTTCCTGAATAAAGTTCGCCAGGAATCAATCATTGTAGTTAGCAGTGTGCTATACGTCTCTCCATTCGGCACATTCGCTTCCCCCTGGTACCATAATGCACCGGCAATTGAATAAGAGGTGATGGGAGCAATAATACCATTGTATAATTTGCCGGGCTTTACGGGTCCCCATGGAACTTCGGTTAAGATATCAGCAGCTTTATTTAATATGGCATCATTATGAATAACTTCAGTCGGTGTCCATGCTTCGGCAGAAGTGCCGCCCCAACTGGCATTAATTAAACCAATGGGAATGTTCAATTCACTGTTGAGTTTTTTTCCAAAAAAATAACCAATGGCACTAAATGATTTCAGCGAATTGGAATCACATACTTTCCATTGTGTATGCACATCTTCCTGCGGATAATCACTCGAACTTCTTGGTATATGAAAGAAATGGATGTTCTTATTGTAACAGGTTGCCAGTTCTTTCAGAATATCTTTTTCTCCGTTGTAATAACTCCATTCCATATTGGACTGACCGGAACAAACCCATACTTCTCCAATTAATACATCGGATAACACAATCGGTTCGCCCCAACCTTTAACAGTAATTGTATAGGGCCCACCGGCGCTAGGAGTACTGATCTTTATCTTCCATTTACCGGTATTTAATCCTTTCAGTTTATACTCCTGGTTGTTCCAATTGGTGTTGATAGTAATGGGTTCGTCAGGATTAGCCCAGCCCCATAAATAAACTGAATCATTTTGCTGTAATACCATACCTGAAGAAAGAACAGCGGGTAAACGTAATTGTGCAGTAGTATTAAAGTATGTAAGTGTAATTAAACAAGCAAGAGTGATCAAACGTTTCATCATATCAAATCAAAAATTGTTAGCAGTATACAATAACGAGTTTTATTAATCAACAGCATATTTTATTTCCGCCACTTTTCGAATCTCATCCATAGTTTCCATCAGCAGTAAAGTATCTGCATGTGTCATAACCGGGCTTTCGGTTGATCCTTTTTTCAAACATTCATTCACATGTCTCGCTTCATACTGGTAACCAAAGCCACCTTCTTTTTCAAATTCAATTAGTTTTCTTTCACCTTTTACTTCGTGATATAATTGAATGGTGGCTGATGGTTCATAAAATCTTGTAGTAAGCGTAAGCCCGGCTTTTGTTCCGGCAATTTCCATTTCAGTAGGAAGATTGGTGGTGAATGAAGAAAACAATTGTGCCATCGCTCCGTTATCATATTTAAACAAGACCGATAATTGTTCATCCACACCGGTAACAGCAGGCACCATAGTAGCTTCAATTTTATCCGGCTTTCCTAAAACAGATAAGGTCATAAACACATTATAAATACCAATGTCCAGTAAAGTACCGCCACCCAACGCAGGATCAAATAATCTTTGTGGTGCATTATCACCAGTACGGAAACCAAAATTTACCAGCACTGCTTTTATCTCACCCAGTGTTCCATCATTTAATAAACTCAGCAGCTTGTTATAGTGCGGAAGAAATTTAGTCCACAATGCTTCCATTAAAAAAACTTTCTTTTCTCTTGCCACGGCAATCATTTCCTTTGCCTGCCAGCTGTTGATAGCAAAAGCTTTTTCACACAATACAGCTTTATTATGATTCAGGCAAAGTAATGTATGTTCATAATGATGCGAATGGGGAGAAGCAATATAAATAACATCTACTTCATGATTATTTACCAGTTCTTCGTAACTGCCATGCGTATATTTGCAGTTATTATGATTGCTTCTCTTGATACTATGCGGAAATATTTTAGCAGTGGTGTTACCAGGCCTTATGCTTTCCGCATTCAACAATTAAAAGCGTTAAAGGATTCGATTCTCCGGCACGAAGAAGATTTGTATGCAGCATTATATTCTGACTTGAAAAAAAGTAAAGAAGAAAGCTGGGTAACAGAATTAGGAATGGTGATGAGTGAACTGAACGCCATTAAAGCTGATTTAAAAGAATGGATGCAACCGGAATGGGCCGGAACAAATTTGTTAAATCTTCCATCATCCAGTTATGTGCTGAGAGAGCCATTAGGTGTAGTGCTAATTATTGGTCCGTGGAATTATCCTTTTCAATTATTGATAAATCCATTGCTGGGTGCTATTGCTGCGGGTAATTGTGTGGTATTGAAACCAAGTGAATTTTCTCCCGCCACCACTGCAGTAATGAAAAAAATTATTGAAGAAACTTTTTCGCCGGAATATATTTTGTATGCGGACGGCGATGGTGCCACAGTAGTTCCGGAGATGATGAACAATTTTACATTCGACCATGTGTTTTATACCGGGAGCACGGCTGTTGGAAAAATAATTTATAAGATGGCAGCTGAAAGATTAGTGCCGGTTACATTGGAGCTGGGGGGAAAAAGCCCGGCAGTAATAGAAGCGGATGCTAATATAAAAGTAGCAGCCAGGAGAATTGCTGTAACCAAATTCAGTAATGCCGGACAAATGTGTGTGGCGCCGGATTATGTACTGGTGCATGAATCGGTTAAAGAAAAATTTATTGGTGCTTTAAAAATGGCCCTGCTTACATTCTTTGAAGAAAAACCCGAAGAGGCTTACAGTTATGGTAAGATGATTAATGAAAAACAGTTTAACCGGGTAAGCAGTTATTTAACCAATGGAACAATTGTTCATGGAGGAAGAACCGATAAGGATAAATTATTTATTGAGCCCACTATACTTACCAATGTATCATTAGAGGCAGCGGTAATGAAAGATGAGATATTCGGACCGGTATTGCCGGTCATCAGTTTTACTACCGATGAAGAAGCCAAACAAATAATTGAACAGCATCCAAATCCATTAGCATTTTATGTATATACTTCCAGCAGTAAAAAAGAGAAATACTGGCTGAATAATATTGCTTTTGGTGGTGGCTGTGTTAATAACAGCAGCTGGCATTTAACCAATCATAACCTTCCATTTGGCGGAAGAGGATTTAGCGGCGCCGGTAATTACCATGGTAAATATTCATACGAAACATTCAGTCACCGCAAAGCCATTATGAAAACACCCACCTGGTTTGACCCGGCTATTAAATATCCTCCTTTCAAAGGCAAGTTGAAATTGTTTAAATGGGTGATACGATGATTAGAACAATAAAAATAGTATTGTTGTTATTAATTGCATTTACAGTATATGTATTTATTGTAAACAGAAATTCAACACATATGACATTACGACAAAAATTTTTAAAAGCGGTTTATCCTGCTTTTATGTGGTTAAGTGGTAAGAAAGGCAAAGCGTTCTCCAATCACCAGGTACAACCACCAGTTTCTTTTTATTCATTAAAGCCTGTGCTGAACAACGGAACAATATATGACCTGTCGCAATTAAAGGGAAAGAAAGTTTTATTGGTGAACACAGCCAGCAATTGTGGTTATACCAATCAATATGATGATCTGCAAAAATTATACGAACAGGAAAAAGATAAACTGGTCATTCTTGGTTTCCCGGCCAATGATTTTAAAGAACAGGAAAAAGGAAGTGATGAAGAGATTGCACAATTTTGCAAACTTAATTTTGGTGTCACCTTTCCTTTAATGAAAAAATCTGTAGTGATTAAGGGAGCGGAACAAAACGAAGTGTTTAAATGGCTGAGTGATTCCACCTTAAATGGCTGGAGTAACAAACAACCTTCCTGGAATTTTTCTAAATATTTAGTGGATGAAGAAGGGAGACTCACTAATTATTTTGATCCGTCCATTTCTCCTATAAGTGAAGAGGTGATTAATGCCATCAGCAAAAAATAATTTTTAAAACTAAAACGGCACGGCAAATCATTCGGTATTCAGCAAATTATTTTTAAATAATGAACTATAATGACATCATCGGGGCCATTGGAGTAGGAGTAACCCTGCTGGCTTATTTTTTTAATATTTTTTCTTTTATACCAAAAGAAGGAAAATTGTTTTTTATAATGAATATTATTGGTGCCGCATTAGCCTGTTACGCATCACTCTTAATTAATTACTGGCCTTTCGTAATTTTAGAAGGAACCTGGACATTGATATCAATAGCCGGTTTATTAAAAACATCGAATAAATAATTATGCAAACAAGAGATGTTAGCTTCATCCATAAATATTTCCTGGCTGAAAAACAGGAGAGTTTATTGTTTTTAATAATTGGAATTACCGCCATATTATTATCCGTTGTATTCTTCATTATGATAAAGACAAACCTTTCTTTTTATAAAGGTGCAGCCATTCCTTTATTGCTGGTGGGTTTAATACAGGTAACAGTTGGTTACACAGTATGGGCAAGGAGTGATAAACAGCGATTAGATGTTGCTTATAAAATGGGAATGGAACCCATTGGCTTCGCTAAGAGCGAAGAGCTGCCCCGCATGCAAACTGTAAATAAGAATTTTATTATCTACCGCTATACAGAAATTGTCCTTGCTATGGCAGGAATTGCATTGGTTTTTTTCTTTCGTAAAGAACCCAATAAAGCCTTTTGGTTTGGATTGGGCGTAACACTCGCCATACAATCTGTCATCATGCTTGGTGCCGATTATTTTGCTGAGAAAAGAGCACTGCATTACACGCAGCAATTACAATCTTTACTGAAGTAATTTTAAAAAGCCAGCAAACCTGTAAATGCCGGTTCAGCAATGCGATGATCTGCTGCTGTTTCCAGTTGTTTGTTATCGGTACAAAATGAAACACCCACACCTGCATTTTTAATCATGCAGATATCGTTTTTCCCATTACCCACTGCCATGATATTTTTAATTTCTATATTGAACCGTTTACTCAGCTCCAGCACGGCATTGGTTTTACAATAATCATGTTTGCAAATGCTGTGTTTATTGTAAAGAAAGAAGGAAGGAATTTTAACTTCACCTGTGGCAACTCCTCTGTGAAATTCCAGTTCGTTTGCCAATGAAAAATCTAACCCTAGTTTGTTGGCAATATGATTGGTTACAGCGTCATAACTTTCACTAATAATGCCACAAACATATCCCCTGAACTGCAGCTCTTTTATCACCTGTGCCGTGTCTTCTACAATTTCAATTTCATCAGCTGTTTTTAATATCTCATAAATCGGAATCCCTTTTAGTAATTGAGCAATTTGCTTTATGCGGATGAATGGATTAATTGCCATTTTAGCAATAGCTTTCAATTCATCGGTAAAGGAAAATTTATCTGCCAATGTGTAGATAAAACTTGCTTTTAAAATAGTTTTATCCATATCAAAGATGGCCATCCTGCGGTATTTCTTGTTACTTTCTTTGGCGGCAAACTCCAATTGCTCATCTTCCCCGAAATGAATACCGGTGATGGTTTCAAATGTATCTTCCAAAAACTGCCCTGAACGTTTTAGAATAGCTTTGGTTACTTCTTTACTCATCTTTGCCAGTTGTGTAATGCTTTGCATGCGGTTTTCAATATAACCCAAACTTACCTCTGCTATTCTTGCACCTTCCTTATGCATATCAATGAGTATTCCTATATCCACGCCATAATCATCTTCAATCAATATTCGCTGGAAATATTCTTTCTTCCCGGCAATCATTCCGCTTAACGGTTGTTTGAAATGACTGATGGATGGAAACAGGAAACTCAACAATGGTTTGGCCACTAATTCTGTTACACGTCCCGCCTGTCTTTCAAAATAGGATTTTACAAAATCAGCTTTTTCTTCCATTATTGGTAGGGTGAGCCGGTCAATCACATCATCAGGATAAGTGGTGATATCAGCATCTACAAAAGCAACGATATCATGAGAGGCCAGCATAATACCTTCTCTCATGGATATACCTTTTCCTTTTTTACTGCTGGTAAAAATTTTCACCTGTTCTTTCCTGGCTTCTTTTACGGTGGCGTCAGTTGATTTATCGTCCACCACAATGATTTCTCCAACAGCGGCAGAGCGTTTCACTATCTGTATCACCTTACGGATAGTAGCTTCTTCATTCAATGCAGGTATAATTACGGAGACCATAGGCTGGTTTTTATTGGTTAACAATTACAGGCAATTGCTCTTGTGCAAGCATCTTGCCAAGAGTGATAAGTAAGATAGCCAAAGATGCAGAGAGAAGTAGGGAAGATTCTGTTAAAATACTGAATGAAAATAAAGTGGCTGAAACTTAGCTATTTAGCCACAACTTTAATATTACAGGGTCGGGACGCTAAAGCGGCCTGAACCAACTTTTACGTAAGTCAATCTTAAAATAATTTGTCAATCAATTCTTTTTTTTATGGATAGTTTACTTTTAGATGTTATATCATTTAAATGAAAACCAGTTTCCGCAAATAAAATTTCTTTATTGCATAATGTACCGTTTCTTAATCCTGTATAACCGGGGTAAGACGAATACGGCCATTTAGCCAAATCGTCCACAAGATTTGCCGTGAGTGGGTTTTGATGAATATAAAAGAAACATTGTTCAAGATAGCTGATGCTTTTACCATTTTCCGTTTCACTTAAAATTTTTGCTTTTGTTTTTTGCTGAAATAAAGACCCGGAACTGTGCTGCTCTTTATTAATAGCTTGTGAATAGCTGCTTAATAAGATACCTGTTCTGTATGAAAACTCCTGCATAGGTTTGCCGCCAAATGTATTCCTTTCTTTAACAGTGTTTTCATTTGCCTGTATGAGCAGGTGAAAATGATTGGGCATAAGGCAATAAGCAATTATATTGCATACCGGAAGCAGTTGTTGCCTGGTTTTTTGAATAAAATAAAGATAATTGGCATGGTTGAAGAAGATGACTTGCTTGTTATTACCACGATTGTAAATATGATAAAATTCTCCTTCGGAAAGGTGCATGATAATGTTTTAAATGAAGTTAGCAAAAAGAGTGGGGATGCTAAAACGGCCTGAATCTTTTTTACTATCACGGGATAGATGTATAAAAGAAATAAAATTGCCGGTTACGGTTCAGGCCGCATAAAGCGTCCCGACCCGGTTAATTGATGGGACATTTTTCATGATAATTAATTAACTCAATAGCAGTTTTGGAAAACGCATAACCGGCATATACTGTTGAGATTTCATTGAACACTTCATCAATTTCTTCCACTGTTTTGAGGGTAACTAATTTGTTACGATATTCTTTAATATTAGGAAGTCCTTTTAAATAGTTAGCGTAATGACGACGCATTTCATTAATACCTACCACCGGGTTTTTCCATTCTACACTTTTGTACAAATGTTTTCGGCATACTTCCACTCTTTGCTCAATGGTGGGAGGTGGTAAATGTTCACCTGTTTGTACAAAATGTTTTATCTCGTTAAATATCCAGGGATAACCAATGGCAGCCCGACCAATCATCACTCCATCCACACCATAGCGGTTTTTATATTCCAATGCTTTTTCAGGAGAATCAATATCGCCATTGCCAAAGATGGGAATTTGAATGCGTGGATTGTTTTTTACCTTACCAATGAGTGTCCAGTCGGCCTCGCCTTTATACATCTGCGTTCTTGTACGTCCGTGAATAGCGAGTGCTTTTATACCAACATCCTGTAACCGTTCAGCAACTTCTTCAATGTTCCTGGTGTTATCATCCCAGCCCAATCTTGTTTTTACAGTAACCGGTAAAGATGTTGATTTAACTACTGCACTGGTTAAGCGAACCATCAAATCCAAATCTTTTAATACACCAGCACCAGCACCTTTCAATGCCACTTTTTTTACCGGGCAACCAAAATTAATATCGAGTAAATCGGGTTGTGTAACATCCACAATCTTTGCAGCCAGTGACAAACTTTCCTCATCACCACCAAATATTTGAATACCAACAGGACGTTCGTAATCAAATATGTCGAGCTTCTTGCGACTTTTAATCGCATCTCTTATCAATCCTTCGCTGCTGATGAATTCGGTGTACATCAAATCAGCCCCATTTTCCTTGCACACAGCACGGAATGGCGGGTCGCTTACGTCTTCCATGGGGGCAAGGAGGAGTGGGAAGTCGGGTAATGATATGTTGCCTATTTTTACCATTATTAAGATGACAGTTGATCGATGACAGAAAATAAATATGATACCGTCAACTGTCAACTGCGAACAGTCAACTATTTTTGAGCCTGCAAATTTAATCACATATTCCGGATTATTATGTATCAGCAGAAACCAAATATTTCATATATATCGCAATTGGGTATTTTGATTGGCCTGGTTGGGGCAGGACTTTTATTTGGAGGTATATTAAGTGTTGTCCTTCTGTTTTCACAACTGGGAATGGCAAAAGCAACAGATGTAACTCAATTATTTAAGCCGGAGAACGTAAACCTCCTGCGCTGGTTACAAATAATTTCTACCCTATTTATGTTTTTTGTACCAACTATTGTGTTTGCAAGAATAGTATCAAAAAAACCATTTCCTTATTTGGGTTACAATAAATGGATAAAGGCTGAACAGGTTGTATTGGTAGTACTAATAATGATTGCCTGTTTACCGGTGGTAGGTGCATTGGGCGAACTCACACAAAAAATTCCGCTTTCACCCGGTCTGGCAAAGAAGTTTAAAGATGCAGAGGATAATTATGAAAAACAGGTAGAAACATTGATGGCGATGAAGAACAGTGCTGATTATATCTGGTCAATGCTGATCGTTGCCATATTGCCGGCTGTTTTTGAAGAAACATTATTCCGGGGGGGATTGCAAAACATGTTGCTTCGATGGAAAAACAGCTCTCCTTTATATGTAATTGCTTTAGGAGTTATAGCAGCATTTATATACGGTGGCTGGTTTAATGGGGAGATGGGAATAGCAATATTTTCACCCTTACTAATAGCTATAATGGCAATTTTGATTTTTGTCAAACCAATAAAAACTGTACTTGACAAAATAACGAACCATTATTTTGCTGCAATTCTTTTAACCAGCATTATTTTTAGTGCCGTGCATTTTTCTTTCTTTGGATTTTTTGCCAGGGCAGCTTTAGGAGTTATACTCGGCCTTATTTATTATTACAGCGGAAATATCTGGCTTAATATACTGGCACATATGTTTAACAATGGTGCAGCAGTAACCTTTATGTATTTTCAAATAAAAAAAACGGGTAAGATGCCCGGTAAAGAACTGGACTCAACGATGCCATTATGGTCAGGTGCTGTAGCATTGATAATACTGGCAGGGCTGATTTATGCATTTATCCGCATCAGCAAGCCGATGAAAGAAAAAGCGGACCAGGAAGCTGCACCACCGATGGAAGACAACTGGCTGAATCTTTAACCACACCATAGCTAAGCAATGGCATTTAATCTAGCAACATTTAAAACAAGAGCATTAACCGCCGTAGTATTTGTAATAGTAATGCTGGGCGGATTGTTATGGAATCAATGGAGTTTCCTGGCGTTATTTACTGTTATACATTTTGGTTGCTGGTGGGAGTATATTAAACTGGTGGGGTTGATTGATAATAAATATCAGAGAATTTCTGCGTTTCATAAGTATGGGATCATGTTATTGGGGTTTGGATTGATGCTTTGGTTTACCAATGGTGCGTATAGTTTATTTGGTGTTGCATTAAATGAAGTGGGAAAGATATTATTGCTGGCAATGATTCCGGTTGTAATAATTGGTGATTTTATTTTTACCAGACCATTAAATCCAAAATTGTTTGCGCATTCAATTTTTGGATTGATTTATATTTCATTGAGTTGGGGTTTGATGATGAATTTATATCTTGCAGGCGTCAGTATTTCGTGTATGAATGGTGGAAATATAGGTGGTGCTGATTTAATTTATAATCATTTTGTATTTCCTTTTGTAATAATTCCCCTTTTAATAATTGTTTCTATCTGGATCAATGATACAATGGCTTACATAGTAGGTTCATTTATTGGGAAAACACCATTGTCTAAAATTTCGCCAAAAAAAACCTGGGAGGGTACTATTGGCGGTATAATTCTTTCTGTTGCAGTAACCGGATTAATTTTCTTAAACCTTAATCCGGAAATTATTATCAGGAGATTTCACTATGATTTTTCTTCAAAGGTTTGGTATATAATTCCACCGATCGCTGCTATTTTTGGCACAATGGGAGATTTATTAGAAAGCAAACTCAAACGCTTAGCAGGAGTAAAAGACATCGGCAGTTTAATGCCTGGCCACGGTGGTTTTTTGGATAGGTTTGATTCTTTATTACTGGCTACCCCTTTTGTTTGGTTATACGTTTACTTCTTTATCAGGTAATTTTAAAATGCAAAATAGTGATGGAAGCTGTTAACGTTGTGGTGTCAGGCTGAGCTTGTCGAAGCCTTGATGAGCAAAATACAAATGCTGAACAATCCTTCGACGGGCTCAGGATGACAGCAGTATTAATCTTAATAAGATTGATTAAGGAATGAGAAAGTAGCGCAGCTTTCAACATTAAACCTTTAACCCCTTAAACTTTCAAACCTTTCCTCGTTTCCTTATCTTTGCCGCTCTAATTTTAGCCAATGACCATTCACAGAGAAGGATATAAAAGTATAGCCATTACAGGTATTTTGTTTGCCGTGATCAACCTGATCAGCTTTTATTTTTTTAGCGGAGAAATGCCGGTAATAAGCTGGATCATCTTTTTTGCCACCCTGGGGTTGTTACTTTTTATGATCTCTTTCTTCAGGATACCTGCCAGGAAGCTAACATTTAACGAAAACCAGGTAATGGCCCCTGCGGATGGAAAAGTAGTGGTGATAGAAGAAATAACAGACGAAGAATATTTTAAAGACCGCCGCATACAGGTTTCTGTTTTTATGAGCCCGGCTAATGTACACCAGAACAGGAGCGGGGTAGCAGGAGAAGTAGTATACAATCAATATCACAAAGGAAAATATTTAGTGGCCTGGGATCCTAAATCTTCTACCGAAAATGAAAGGCATAGTGTGGTTATCCGTCATCCTAAAGGAGAAATTTTATTTAAACAAATTGCCGGTGCCCTTGCTAAAAGAATCATCAATTATTTGCAGGTAGGACAAAAAGTGGCGCAGAACGAAGAAATGGGGTTTATTAAATTTGGTTCAAGAGTGGATATATTGCTGCCAACCGATGCAAAAGTGAATGTGCAGTTAAATGAAAAGGTAAAAGGCGGTGTTTCGGTTATTGCAACTTTTGCCTGATTATATTTGTCTTTCCTTAAAAATGATAAAACTTTTTGTATGAAAAAATTATTTATGCTTGCTGCAGCCGCTTTTTTAATCAGCGGTGTTGCCTTTGCTAATGGTGGCGGAAAGAAATGTAAAAAAGAGTGTAAAAAAGAAGCCAGCGGCAAATCCTGCTGTAAGAAAAGCAGTGACAAAAAAAGCTGATAAAATATTATTAGCCTATGAAACTTCCTCCGTTTTTAACGGGGGATTTTTTTTACAATATATTTTCCAGTTCTTTTAAATGAAAAATAGTATACGTGGCCTGCGAATTTTTCTCCTCATTAGTATGATTTACAAATACACTATCCATCCCGGTATTAACTGCTCCTAATATATCTGCTTCCTCATTATCACCAATCATAATGCTTTCATTTAAACTGGCACCCGCTTTATGCATGGCAAATTCAAAAATTTCTTTTTGAGGTTTTACATAATTGCATCCTTCGGAAGTTATAATTTTAGTAAAGTAATGAGTGAGACCGGAGTTGCGGAGTTTATTATGCTGCACTTCTTCAAACCCATTGGAGATAATATGGAGTGTATATTGTTTATCCAGCAGGTATTGTAAAATTTCCTTTGTGTAAGGGAACAATTCTTTTTGTGCGGGCAATACATCCAGGTACCGCACACTTATTGATTTTGCTAATTTTTCATCCCCAATTTTGTAATCAAGCAAGGTATGCCACATCCTTTTCCAGCGCAATTCATCCTGTTTAATAAACCCTTTACTGTAGCGGTCCCAGAGCTTGTGATTGTGTTCACGGTAAACCGTATGAAATTCTGAAAAAGGCCCAACACCCTGAGCAGGCAGATCAAATTCCTCATACATTTTCTTTAATGTTAAAAAAGAATTTGTTTCAAAATCCCAGATGGTGTGGTCAAGATCGAAAAAGATATGCTTATAGTTGCCCCTAACCCCTAAAGGGGAATTAATTTTTTTATTCATAGTAAGTTTGCAAATTACATTAACTATTAATTTATGAGCAATCTAAATTCCCCCTTAAGGGGGTCAGGGGGTATGAATATTGTTATAACGGGTGCTTCAAAAGGGATTGGCAGGGCGGTGGCGGAGATCTTTGCTGCCAACGGTCATAATCTCTACCTGTGCAGCCGCAATGAAGTAGCCTTGTATAAAACGATGCAGGAACTGATCACAAAATATCCCGGCATACATGTTAAGGCCAAGGCAAGAGATTTAAGTACCAGAGAGGGAGTGGAAAGTTTTGGCGACTGGATTTTAAATAATTCCATTAATATAGATGTATTGGTAAACAATGCAGGGCTGTTTGAACCCGGTAGTGTGTACAATGAACCAGAAGGTGCTTTAGATCGTATGCTGGCCATTAATTTATACAGTGCCTACCACCTTACCCGTAAATTAATTAGCCAAATGATGGAGCAAAGTGACTTTCATGGGTCAAGAGGACATATTTTCAATATCTGTTCTATTGCATCTTTAAATGCTTACGATAATGGAGGAGCTTACAGTATCAGTAAATATGCTATGCATGGGTTTTCAAAAAACTTAAGAGAAGAAATGAAACCGTATGCGATTAAAGTTACTGCTGTCTTTCCGGGTGCGGTTTATACAGATTCATGGTCAGGTTCAGATATAAACCCCAAAAGAATTATGGAATCTGAAGACATTGCAAAACTGATTTATACTTCTGCCCAGCTTTCGCCCATGGCCTGTGTGGAAGATATTGTTATAAGGCCCCAATTGGGCGACTTGTAGTTTAACAGCTATTTAACCGCTGTTAACGGTAAAGCACCGGATAGTAATTTTTAATTTTGTTACCCGGTTTGAAGTTATGAAAATTGTGTCCCATCAAATGAAAATGATATTGAAGAAAAGGTTACATCAAACTCTTCTTATTTCTCTTTTAATTACAGTTGCCTGCCTGGTGACACAAAAAAGTTTTGCCCAGGTTAAATTTTCAGCGGTACCAAGCTTTACTGAACTTTCCCGGGACCAGGCATTACAAATTGAATTTATAGTGGAAGGGATTGATAAAATTGATGAATTTATTCCACCATCATTTAATGGATTTACTGTAATACAGGGACCTGTTTATGGAAATTATTTCAGCATTAATAATGGCGACGTAAGCAGGAGTGTTACCGTTACTTATTTACTGATGCCTAAAAAGGCGGGTATATTGATCATTGATGCTGCACAAACAAAAGTTAAAGGGAAACGCATTAAATCAAATACGCTTAGCATAAATATATTAGATCGGGTATCGGGCAATAGTAGCCAGGGTAACGTGATGCCTTTACCCTCCCTGCCAGGACGAAAGGGGAACACCAATGATGCTGATATCAAGGATTATGTTTTAAAGAAAGAGGAAGATCCGATAGCAAAAATTCAAAAGAATTTAATTGTACGATTAGAAGTAAGCAAGCATACTTGTTATGAAGGGGAACCAATAATAGCTACTTATAAATTATATACAAGATTAAAATCTGTATCGAGAGTTATCAAACGACCTTCTTTTAATGGGTTTTCAGTTGTTGAAATGACAACACCAGAAAGTATGGATTTTCAGCCAGACCAGTTGGATGGCAAGCAGTTTTACTCAACAACACTCCGAAAAATACAATTATTCCCGCTTCAGTCAGGAGAACTGACTTTAGAACCAATTGAAATTGCAAGCCAGGTACGCTTTTTAAAAGCGGGGGATAAACCAAAAAAAAATAATGGATTTGATGATGTCTTCAATGATTTTTTTGGTGACGAAATGCTCAACGAAGAAACAGAAGAGCACAACCTTACACAGCAAACAAAACCATTAACCATTACAGTTAAGCCCCTGCCCGAAAATGGCAAACCAGCAAGTTTTAATGGCGCCGTTGGAAAGTTTAGCATACAAGCAGCATTAAATAATCAGCAAATTGCCGCAAATGAAACGGGTACTTTAAAGGTGATAGTGGAAGGGAAAGGTAATTTGCCTATGATTAATGCACCAGTTGTAAACTGGCCTAAGGAAATAGAAACATTTGAACCAACTGCCAGAGACGATATTGATAACACAACTGCTCCGGTAAGCGGAAGTAAAACTTTTGAATATCCTTTTAGTGTGAACGATAAGGGAAATTATATAATCCCTTCAGTAAGCCTTTCTTATTTTAATCCTGAAACGGAAACCTACGAAACAGCAAATGCACCAATCATAAACTTTGCTGTAAATAAAATAGCTCCCAAACAAGAATTGGTTATTAAAGATTACCCGGAAGAAGAACAGGAAAACTTTAGTGAAAGACTTTATCGCTTTTATGAAAAAACGCTTAACAAAGAATGGTGGTGGCCGGCAATGCTGCTGGTTTTATTGCTATGGTGCAGTTATCAATGGCGGCAAAAAGTAAAAATATCTGCCGCTAAAAAGGAACTAAGGCGAATACTTGAAGAAGAAAACAAAACAGAAACCGCAATCCCGTTAACGGAAGGGGCAATTTCTACTTTTAATAACGACCCGCTGGATAAAGCCCGGCAGGAATTAAAAAAAGAAAACCCCACAGGCTTTTACAATGAGTTACATACAGGGCTTTGGACCTATTTGCAACAAAAATACCAGCTTGGCCCGATGGATATGAACAAAAAAATAATCATTAGTAAATTAAAAGCCGATTTATTTGATGAAAACTTTATAGCAAGTTTCCAACAGTTGCTTGATGCTTGTGAAATAGCTTTGTATTCACCTGTTCATACACCTGCCGAAATGTATCAATTGTTGCAGGAAGCAGAAACATTTATAAAAAAGGTAGAGTACAAAATTGTATAGAAATTAATTGGTAAACTTATATCCCATTCCCCTTACAGAATGAAAATACCTTGGGTTACGGCTATCTTCTTCAAAATATTTACGAAAGCTGAGGATAAAATTATCAATCGTTCGGGTAGTAGGATATACATTATAACCCCAAACTGCCTGTAATATTTTTTCACGGGTAACTACTTCATTTTTATTTTCTATGAGCAGTTTAAGCAGCATAGCTTCCTTTTTGCTGAGTTCAATTTTTTCTTTTTTATAATTGATGGCCTCCAGGGCTTTAAAGTCAACAGAGTTGTTGCCAAAACTGTATTCACTGCCAATAGTTTCTTTATCGAGCAACAATTTATTTTTATCAATAAGCTTTTGCACCCTCAGTAAAAGTTCTTCCAGGTTAAAGGGTTTGGTTAAATAATCATCAGCCCCTTTTTTCAGCCCCAACACCCTGTCTGCGGAACTGTTTTTAGCACTTAATATTAAAACAGGCAGGGCAGTATGCTGCAGACGCAGGGTTTCTAATACAGTTATACCGTCAATCTCGGGCAGCATGATATCCAGTATCACTAAATCAAAATACTCGTTTTGTAAAGCTTTTAATGCAGAAGGTCCATCAAAGGCAGAACTTACTTCATAGCCTTCCATTTCAAGGTTAAGCTTAAGAGCTTCCTGTAAGTTCTCCTCATCTTCTACCAGTAAAACTGAAGCGATTGCTTTTTCCTTAGCCATTTCTATTTATAAAAATTAACTCCAAAGATAGTTCCACGGGGAGTATTATCTGTGATATTAATTTCAGCCCCGTGATCTTCAATGATCTTTTTGGTGATATATAATCCAAGCCCTGTGCCTTTTGTTTTACGGGTATTTTCATTGCCTACCCGGTAAAACTTATTAAAAACCTGTTTCTTTTCTGCATCGTCAATACCCGAGCCTTCGTCAGATATCTCCAGGTTTATTCTATCCCCCTCGTCTGTAAGATCAATATTTACCGTTGAGTCTTCCGGTGAATATTTTAATGCATTTTCAAGTAAGTTATTAACCGCAATTTGCATAAGCAGCGTATCTCCAATAACATACAGATCGGGTTCAATAGAAGATTCTATAATACGGTTAACAAACCGTTGTTTAAAATCCTGTACACAGCCGTCTGCTAAAACAGATAAATTGATCTCTTCTTTTTCTATACTAAGATTGCCGCTGTCAATTTGTGCAGCCAGTAAAATATTATTGGTTAATGTATTAAGGCGGTTTTCGAACTGTGGATCATCTTTAACCAGTTCCTGGATTTTATAATCGGTCATTGCTTTATTTTGTTTTTCTAAAGCGATATACCACCAGGACAGGGCAGCTATGATATATAAAAGAAGGAACCAGTAAACAACCGTAATGGAGGAAAGCTTATATATTTTTTTGCTAAAAGGCATCAGCGGTTTTTTTCAATTCTTATTCCCGCATTCATCACATGGAGTAATGGGTTGTCACGCATATTTTGTTCCAGTTGAATGCTGTAAGTGCCCTGTTGTTTAAACCGGATCCCTTTAAATAAAATGATACGGTGTTGTATTCATAGGCCTCAGTATGCCTAAGGCTCAGGTAAATGTTGTAAGACGAAACAGTATCGCTAATAACAAAACTTATTTCCGGTTTATAATCCCAGGCCCATTCATGTTTGGGTATCTCAACGTTTTTTTCAAACACGTCGATTTTCATGCAAGTGGCAAAACTTAACAAAAAACAAACGGTAAGCAAATAAATGATTGGAGATTTTTTCAAGCGGGATGTTTTTACAAAAGTAACGCAGAACTATAAAACATTTAAAATCTGTTCTTTTGCTTTCTCCAGTTCATCTTTCATCATAACCACGCATTTCTGAATGGTAGAATCATATGCTTTAGCCCCGGTGGTATTAATTTCCCGGCCAATTTCCTGCAGTACAAACGAAAGTTTTTTCCCTTTACTCTCTTCTACTTCCGCTAACAGGCTTTTAAAATATTCACAATGGTTTTTCAACCTTACTTGCTCTTCACTAATATCTATTTTTTCTATGTAGTAAATAAGTTCCTGTTCCAGCCGGTTACCATCGTAATTGGTTTTTCCCACATGCTCTTCCAGTAAACGGGTAATTCCTTCTCTTATTTTTTGCTGGCGTAGCGGTTCCAGCTTTGCTACTTCTTCCTGTAACTTTTCAATATTACCGATCCGTAACAGCAGATCATCTTCCAGCGACTTACCTTCTTCTAACCGGTGAATATTTAAATCATCTATAGCAGCCAGCAATACTTTTTTGAATTTTTGCCATTCGTCATCTGTTAATGTTTCCCCGGTGGGAGTTATCACTTCAGGGAGTTTTAATAATGTACTCAGGATACCAGATGCATCCAAGTTTAGCTCCCTGGATAATTTTTCAACGGGTGCATAATAAGCTTTTGCCAGCTCTACATTAATAGATACAGGTTTGGAGTTACCAGATTCTTTCAGGCTGATAATACAATCAATGCTGCCCCGGCCCAGCTTACCCATAAGAATGGTCCGGATATCAAACTCAAAAGGTTTTAAAAACCCCGGTAATTTTAAGGAAAGCTCAAATTGCTTCCCATTGAGAGATTTTATATCAATTAAAAAAGTTTTATCACCCACGGTTTGTTCAGCTCTTCCAAAACCCGTCATTGATTTTAACATAAATTGTTCTTTTGTGCGTAAGATAGTTTTTTTAACCTTATTAAATACAGTTGTACACTGGTTGATAGTGATAGGATATTTATAAAAGAAACTTTTTTCGGCAGTTGCTGCAAAAGAAAAATCCTCCTGAAAACAGGAGGATCTCATTATATGGATGGGTTAGTAAGTACCGGGGAATATTTTTCCCTACACAATATTAAAAATTATTTTATCATAAGAAAAAAAAATTCCAAAATATTTTATTCACATTTTTTTTATGCTTGTGGAAAAGGGTGTTGTTTTTTAACTCATTTATGAGTAAATAATTTGCGCAAACTGAAAGCAAATAAAAAAATGAAAGGAGTTAGTTTGAAAAAACTAATAGTTGAAATCCTTTACTATGCAGTGTTTCATTGAAAAGCAACGAAAGAAAAATAAAGTGATCAATTATTATTTCTATATTTTATTGGTGTAATAATACTTTTTTGTAACCCCACAACAGGGGAGAAGACAACTGTATAAAATTATTTTTAAGAAGGCTCAATGCTGCAGTTTTTCTTAAATAAATGGCATTTCAGGCAGCTTGTTATAATGATTGCAGAATGAAAACACCTGTTAACTTTGCGAAAAGATTACAACAATGAAATTTAAATTACCCGTTCCGGTTAAATGGATAGCTGATTTTATAGCTGCGGAACTGATAGGAAATAAAGAAGGATTGGCAACCGGCATTAATGAAATTCATAAAGTTGAAAAAGGTGATATTGTTTTTGTTGATCATCCCAGGTATTATGATAAATGTATCCATTCGGCCGCATCATTTATTATTATTAATAAGCAAACAGATTGTCCGGAGGGTAAAGCATTGCTGGTAGTAGATACTCCGTTTGATGCGTATATTAAATTAGTCCGGCACTTCAGACCGTTTAACCCATCTGCAAAAGCAATCAGCGATTCGGCAATTATTGGTACAGATACTGTTCTTTTCCCCAATATTTTTATTGGTAATAATGTAACGATTGGCACCAATTGTATTATTCATCCCAACGTTTCAATTTATGATGATACTGTAATTGGTAATAACGTGGTAATACATGCCGGAACAACGGTTGGCTCCGACGCATTTTATTTCAATACAAAAAAAGACAGGGAAGTGTGGTATAAAAAAATGGAAAGCTGTGGAAGGGTGCTTATTGAAGACGATGTGGAAATAGGTGCAGGTTGTACTATTGACAGAGGCGTAAGCAGCGATACCATTATTGGGAGAGGAACAAAGTTTGATAATATGGTGCACATTGGTCACGATACTGTGATTGGAAAGAACTGTTTGTTTGCGGCCCAGGTTGCAGTAGCTGGTGCCACAACTATAGAAGATGGAGTGGTGCTGTGGGGACAGGTTGGTGTAAATAAAACATTAACGATTGGGGCTAATGCTATCGTATTGGCTCAAAGTGGTGTGGGGGGATCGCTGGAAGGTGGCCAAATATACTTTGGAACGCCGGCAGAAGATGCTTCTAAAAAGAAAAGAGAAATTGTCTGGATCAAACGAATCCCGGAAATGTGGGAACAACTCAAAAAAATGAAATAAAAAAGGGAGGTTTTATCCTCCCCGCAATTCATAAGTTAGCATGAATAACTCAATCTGAAAATGTATTTTGGCCATCACTGACCATAACCCGTTTTTAAATTCCCAAGGCTTTCACCATTGGTAATACCAAAATACAACCGAACATCAGGAATCTCTATCTGAAATTAATAACTGTGCAGGATGGCTCAATAACTGTGCAGGTATGGGTCTTTTTTTACGATTAAAAGGTTGCTATTGTTCAAACTTTGAAAGGAATTCATCTCTTTTGCGGGTAGAAACTTCTATAGACGTATTATCCTGCATTTCTATATATCCACCCCTCCCTTTGAAATATTTCTTTACAAAGGCAAGGTTAACGATATGCGAATGATGAATTCTGCAAAACTCTTCTTCCGGTAAAAGGTCTTCGTACTCTTTTAATGATTTACTTACTACAAATTTTTGTTTATCGGCCAGGTAAATAATGGTATAACTGCCGCTTGCTTCGCAACGAATAATATTTTCAACACTTGTAAAATATAAACCATCATTTGTTGGAAGCCCGATTTTTTGCTGCACCGGTTTGCCTCCTTTAATATTTTTCAGAAATACATCCAGCTTCTGGTCCATATTTTTTTCCTTAACTCTCTCCAATACTTTTTGAACAGCAGTTTTTAAATCATCTATATCAACTGGTTTTAAAAGATAATCCAATGCACAATACCGAAAGGCTTTTAAAGCATAATTATCAAAAGCTGTAACAAAAATTACCTGAAAATGTACCGGCATTAATTTGTCCAGCAGGTCAAAGGCATTACCAAAAGGCATTTCAATATCCAGGAACACTAAATCCGGTTGTATCGTTTTAATTAAGGAAATGGCTGATTCGAAACTTTCTGCTTCGCCTGCCACGGCAACCTGCGGACAAAATTCTTCCAGCAGGTTTTTTAAAATCCTGTTGTTGCGTGGCTCATCATCTACAAGTATCGTGCTGATCATGAAATAAAATTAATTGTTTTGCACGAGGCTTAACGGGAATCTGATGACAATTTTTGTGCCGGTAGAATAGAGGTTGTCATCAACAAGATCTTCCACTGTAATATCAATTTTTTCGGTTAGGGTTTTATTAATATTTTCAATTCTTTCGCTGGTAAGCAACATGCCTTTTGACTGATATTCTATATGCTGTTTACTTTTCAACTCTTCCGCCTTCTTCCTGCCAATTCCATTATCCCTTATGATACAGGTAAGAAAGGACCCCGACATAGCAAAGCTGATTTCAATTAAGCCCTTGCCCTCTTTTTTATAACGTATTCCATGGCGTATACTGTTTTCAATATAAGGTTGAAGTAACATTACCGGAATTTTATAGACCTCTGCTTTTATGGCCGGATCAATAAGTAAAGTATAGTCAAATTTATTTTCAAACCTTAATTTTTCGAGGGTCAGATAATTATTTAAATACTCTGCTTCGTCTGAAATACTGATGGTGGTTCGACTTGAATTGTCTAATGTTTGCCGTATTAATTTTGCAAACCCGCCTATAAAACGATTAGCTGACTGGATATCTTTGTCGTAAACAAATTGCTGGATTGAATTAAGGCAGTTAAAAATAAAATGCGGGTTCATTTGGGCCCTTAATGCCATTTGTTCCAGCTCGGCAATACGTTTTTCTGTCTCCTTTTCTTTAAATTCTTTTCTTTTTTTGCCCTTATTATAAATGGATACAAATAATAAAGTTATAGCAGCAGTGGCAATTATTGCCAGTATATAAAACCATGCTGTTTGATAAAACGCCGGGATAATATTGATAGAGATTTTTTTTATTTCACTTTTAATACCAAACTTATTTATAGCAAAAAGTTTAAATACATAATTGCCGGGTGGTAATGAAAGAAATTCAAGCGATGTTTCTGTGGTCGTTTTCATTTCTTTATCTAATCCTTCCATCATATACCTGTAAATGATATCCCCGGTAGATTTAAACGATATGCCCACAAATTGAATCCTGAAGTTATTGTGTTTATAATTGAAGTCATACCGCTCTTTAACCGGTATCTCTTCCGAACCTTCATAAACGTTTGTAATTTCAAGGGTGCACTTGGAAGTATTACTTACTTTTTTGACATTAAAATATGTTATTCCATCCTGGCTGGCTACAAATACAGTATCATTATCTTTATATATAGCATTTACCTGGTTTGAAAGCAGACCATCATTCACTGTAAAAGGAGTAATAGTATAGGGTTTAGTTTTTAAGTCAATTCTTGTAATTCCTTTATCTGTGCCTGCCCATAAAACATCATTATAAATAGTGAGATTCCGGCAAATATTACTGGTAAGACCCTGCTCAACTGTAATGGTATCTGTTATTTTACCCTTTTTCATTCCTATGATACCACCGTCGTAGGCTCCAACCCATAAAGTAGTATCATTGCTTACTACCATGGATGAAATTCTTTTGCTAAACAAAGTATCATACTCACCCATAAAAACAGGCATCAGTTCCGGCGGTAAATGATAGAGCCCGTTTAATGTTCCTATAAATAATGTTTTTTTATAAAGGCAAATAGCAGTTGAACGTTCGTTCCATATTTTTTTCGGGTGTTCAAAATCGTTAAGACTGAATAATTCTGCATCAGCTGCTGTAGCAACAAATATGCTGTCATCATTAACGTAATGAATATATTTGACAGAACTTAAACTTGCCGTTTTCTCTATTTTAAGGTCTTTGCTCAGTACCATTAAATATTCATCAGAACCAATAATAAGTTTTCCGGAAGAAGTTTTACTAATGCAGTTAATGCGGTTGTATTTGTTTTTTTTTAAACCTGGCAGACTTAATGACTTTGTGTTTTTAAAATCCTTTGTGTAGTGTAACTGTCCAAAATTTGAGCCCATTACAATAGTTCGCCCTGCTTCTGAAACCGAAAAAATTTCCTGGTTGGTATCCTCTTTCCAGGGCTTATAATTTTTATATTCTGTGGAGAGTAATTGATAAACCCCTTCACCTAAGGTGGAAAACCACCAGCTTCCTTCATGATCAATAAGCACTTTGCTTACCGATATGTTTTTAAGAAAATGAAAGTTTGTTTTTTTTGTATCCGGATCATAAATCAAAGTACCATCTGAAGTATTGATAGCAATAGTGCCATTACCCGGACTGGAGAAACGAAGAAAATTATCGGGAAATTCAAAGCAATGCATGGCTTTTGTGGATAATGATTGGGCACAGGCAGCATTTTCGCCACTGCGCCAAACAATATAGTCGCCGGAAATATTAATATGTAAAAAAGCCCTGTATTGTTCCGGGTAATTTATATTAAATAACCAGCTGAAATGATTGTTGACATAAGTATATAGCTGATTTTGCCATTGAAGAACCAGTTCTTTTTTACTGTTAAGTCCAATAAATAAAGAACCAGACAGCGGGATATTATTAATCTTGTCGTAATAGTGAATTTGATTTTCCGGAGTAATCAAATACAATCCTTTTTCTTCCAGTATCCAGGTGTTCCTGTTTTTATCCCTGCATATATTCTGTACATTAGAATGCAGTTGGATTTTCTTTAAAATCGTGTCGTTTTGCTGGTTATAAATTTTTCCTTTATAATAATAACAAATTGTTTTTTTAAATGGTACAAACCATACTCTGCCATCTTCATCACCATAAATTTCGAGTATTTCATTATCCGGTAAGCCATCGTTAGTAGTGAAGTTTTTAAAATGTGTCCCGTCAAAACGGCTCACTCCGCTTTCGGTACCAAACCATAAAAATTTCTGCGGATCCTGGTAAATAGCATATACATTACCACCGGCCAACCCACGTTGTACATCATAATGAGCATAGCTGAAATCCTGCGCTTTGACCGAAAGAAAGCAACAGATAAAACATATAAATGCGATGATTTTTTTTAAGCAGTCAGCCATTCAGCCTTAAAGATAAAGCATGATACTGCTACCGCAAAGGCTTTCACTGTGATTCAGGATAATAATCATACGGAAGGAAATCAGCTAATTTTTTCCATGCCCAGTATCCTGCATTTACAATTGCTGTTTGCGGAAAAAAGAAGCCATTCTCCTGTATGATAAAATAATCCCGTACAGTTATAGCTGAAGTTTGATGCGGTGTTCCTTTGGGATATTTATAAGCAGCCAGAAATTTGTCATCCGCCCTTGCTTTTTTATATACCACTTTAACTTCATCCGGCAAACTGATTTCAACATTGGCGCTGTCCAGTACATTATAGAATGCTGTATCGTATGGATTGCTTAAGGGTAAAAACTTTTTGGAACCGGGTAAAGTATCTTTTATTTCCAATGCAAATCCTTCTTCTGTTAAGGCGCTGTCGTAATAAGCCCTCATAAAATGTAAACGGGATCCATAATAAGCCTTCTCACGGTTCTTTTTCCAAACAGCTTTTAAGGAATCGCTTCCTTCCATTTCTTCAAAAAAAGGATAGCCCAAAAAACCACTCAAATCAGTATTGTATTCGTAGGTAAATGAATCCAGTTTATATTTAATGCGGTAGCCCAGTTCATTATTATTGATGATGATATCTTCTTTACCCACCACTTTAAGTTTATTCTTTTTTTTAAGGAAAAGAAATTTTAAAGCTTCCGGATTTTGCAAACTGCATTTTTCTGCATTAGGGGATGTGCCAATAAAGTTTTCAGAAAAAAACTTTCCATATTTTCCCCAACCGTTTGCTACCTCATTACTATTTTGAACTACTACTTCTTCCAGTTCCTTTTCCTTTGGTTTAAGAATAATTACAAGCGGTTCTTTATTGGCATTTGACACTTGTAATGACTGTGTCTGATACCCTGTGAATGTTACAATTAAATTATATCCGCCATCGGGCAGGTATAGTTTAAACTCACCGGTAATATTTGCTGCGGTACCAATAGTGGTATTTTGACAAAATACAGAAGCACCGGGCAGTGGTTGCTGCAGGGTGTCGGTAATTTTGCCGGTGATTATATACTGTTGCCCGTATGTTTTGCTGAATAAGAATACCAGTAAGAGAAGTATTGATCTTTTCATTGAATACTGAATTGGTGACTCAAAGATGGTAAACGATTATTGTTTATGCAAATTGTAAGCCGGAATAAGAGGAGAATTAACTTTTTATTCGTTGCAGGTAGATAGCGCAGGTTTCTTTAATGGTTTCTTCCATTTTACGGAATTGAAAACCAGGCAGTGCTTTTAATATTTTGCTGTTATCAAAATATACTTTGGCTCTTGCAGTACGGGAGGTCTCTTTGGTTAACAATGGATTACTTCCAGTGAACATGGATTTTAATTTGTCCAGCCGCCAGATGAGTTCACCCATCCATTTTTTTGCTTCCCGGTGCGGTGGTTTTTTACTAAAACCTGCTGCTGCCATGCTGAGCATTTCTTTATAAGAACGATTTTCTGCACTTAATATAAATTTTTCACCGCTAATATCACTTTCCATCAACTTTATCATAGCGGTGGCCACATCTCTTACATCAACAAAGCCGGTAACACCATGTGTGTACCAGGGGAATTCATCGTATGCTTTTTTAAACAGGGCAGATGAGCCATCATTCCAATTAGCGGGACCTAATATAATAGTTGGATTAACCACAGCAGCTTTTAAACCTTCGGCAATACCACGAAATACTTCCAGCTCTGCATTATATTTACTTTTACCGTAAGCAGAGTTATTGGTTTCTTCGCTCCATTGCGTTTGTTCGGTAATGGTTTCGCCTTTTCTTATTCTGCCTAATGCAGCAACCGAACTTACATGCACTAATTTTTTTACACCAGCTGTTAAACAGGCATTCACCACATTGGCTGTGCCTTCCACATTGGTTTGAAATAATTCTGATTTTTTCTTTGGATTGAAACTTACTACTGCTGCACAATGATAAACCTGCTCAACACTTTGCATGGCATCTTCTAATGAAAGTACATCGTTGATATCAGCTTTAACCCAATCAATGCCCCCCGGCCCACTGAAGGGGGAGTTATCAGGAATATTTTTCCTGTAAATAGCTTTTACTTTTTTTCTCTGGGCAACTAACTGATTTATTAATTCTGTTCCTACTAAACCAGTTCCTCCTGTTACTAAAATGTTGTTGGTGGATTCATTCATTAAAGCAAACTTAAGACATGTATTTTATTATTCCCCCTTCAGGGGGTTAGTATTGATAATATCCCTTCCCCGTCTTCTTTCCTAACTCGCCTTTAGCAACTTTGTCCTGTTGAATGGGAGAAGGTCTAAAACGTTCTGTATGATTAAATGCATCATAAAGAGATTGGCTTACGGCGAGGTTAATATCGTTGCCAATTAAGTCCATTAATTTAAATGGTCCCATTTTAAATCCGGATGCTTCCATTAATTTATCAACAGTGGCAAAATCAGCTAAGCCTTCTTCCACCAGTTTAAATGCTTCGAGATAATAATGACGGGCTACCCGGTTTACGATAAAACCCGGAGCATCTTTACACATCACCGGCGTTTTACCCATTTGTTTGCATAAATCATACACCTGCTGCGCCACTGTATCATTTGTTTGCTCACCTTTTACTACTTCCACCAGTTTCATGATGGTAGCGGGATTAAAAAAATGCATGCCCACTACTCTTTGCGGATGCACAACATTCTTTTGTATATCGGTAATGGAAAGCGATGAAGTGTTGGAAGCAAAAACAGTATCGCTATGATTTAACTCCGACAGTTGATTGAATAAAGAAACCTTGGCTTCTGTTTTTTCTATGATGGCTTCTATGATAACATCAGCTACGCAATGGTTTATTTCGCCGGTAAACTGAAAGCGGTTTAGAATTGTTTCTTTTTCTGCGGCTGATATTTTTCCTTTCTCTGTTAATGATTGCAGGTTTTTTTCAATAGCTGCTTTGGCTTTTTCCAGTACTGCTGTATTGACATCAAACAAAATGGTAGTAAAGCCTGCTTGTGCGGCTGCTTGTGCAATACTGCTGCCCATTGTTCCGGCGCCACAGATGCAGATTGTTTGGTTCATGTGTTATTGGATTTGAGTGAATGTGAAATTTGAATCATGGGATTTAATCGTTCTTTATCTTCCTGATTAATTTTCTTAATTGTGTGGCATTGAAACGTCTTGCAGAGTGATGAATGGTAAGAATATGTACGGTTTGTTTATTAACAATGAAATAGATAATACGGAAGTTTCCTTCAATTAACTCTCTTATTAATTTATTTTTTAGTTCGGGTACAATTCTTCCAATCTGCGGAAATGATTCAAGAATATCAGTGCGGCTGAGGATTTTTTCAATTTGCAAACGGGCATACGTGATTGAATCAAGACTGATATAGCGGCCTATTTCTTCCAAATCACTTAATGACTGTTCAGTAAAGTTTACTTCACCCATTTTTTTAGGCGTTTCTTTGCTTCTTCTTTACTTACAACTTTTCCCTGCTGTGATTGTTCTATCCCAATACGGATTTTCTCCAGCAACACGATGCGTTCTATTGCTTCTTCTGCTTCAAACTTTGAGGGAAGTGATTCTATAGACTTTATGACATCTTTTTTTGTAAGCATTTTTTCTTTTCAATAAAGTTAATAAAATGATTATACGTTTTCAAAAATGCTGAACAATGTAACTATACTTTAAACGGAGCGTCGCCACAAATGTTGCACAAAGCTGAAAAAGCTAAGCACATAATTCAACCCATTATAAATCATCAGCAGATTGCCACGGCAAGCTACGCAAGCCTCGCAATGACGAATACTGTGGAGCTATGTTGCACTCGTAAACTGTTTCAAAAATCGTACATCATTCTCACTGAACAAACGAATATCGTTGATGCCGTACTTTAATAAAGCTGGTCGCTCTACTCCCATACCGAATGCAAAGCCCGTGTATTTGTTACTGTCGATACCGCAGTTCTCTAATACTTTTGGATGCACCATACCACAACCTAATATCTCCACCCAACCGGTGTGCTTGCAGATATTACAACCACTGCCGCCACAGATGAAACAGCTTACATCCATCTCTGCACTTGGCTCGGTGAATGGAAAATAAGAAGGACGGAAACGAACTTTTACATCTTTACCATACATCTCCTGTACAAAGAAGTAAAGTGTTTGTTTCAAATCAGCGAATGAAACATTTTCATCAATGTACAAACCTTCTACCTGGTGAAAATAGCAATGACTTCTTGCACTGATGGTTTCGTTACGATACACACGACCGGGACAAACAATGCGAATAGGCAGCTTGCCTTTTTCCATTTCACGGATTTGTATATTGCTGGTATGTGTACGCAATAACCAATCAGGATTCGTGTTGATATAAAAAGTATCCTGCATATCACGGGCAGGATGATTTTCGTCTAAGTTGAGAGCTCCAAAGTTGTGCCAGTCGTCTTCAATCTCCGGACCTTCTGCAACAGCAAAACCTAATCTTTCAAAAATGGAAACAATATGATTATGCATTAAACTGATTGGATGACGGCTGCCGACAGCGATTGGGTCGCCGGGTAATGTTAAGTCAATATCATTGCTTGTTGCCTCATGCCCGTTTCCTGTAGAGCTTTTCCATTCTTCATACTTACCTTCTGCAAATTGTTTGAACTCGTTTAGTACCTGTCCGAACTGTTTCTTTTGTTCATTGGCCACATTCTTCATCTCGCCCATCAAGGCTTTTACTATGCCTTTGGTGCCGAGGAATTTGATGCGGTAATCTTCTAATTCTTTAGCGCCTTTTACTGCTAATGCCTCAATTTCTTTTTTATAGGATGCTATTTGTTCCAGAATTTTTTCCATGGCGGCAAAGATAATGAATTGCCCCGGCCTTAAGGCCGGGGGAAGTTAGTTGTAAGGATTCAAATGATGGTTGATTATATTTGCCCAAATTATTAACCGCATGTCCGACTACCTGAACCTGCAGGATTTTCTACTACCCGTTCGTAAAGATGTTATCAGTAACGATAATGGTTACAATGATGGCCAGATAGGTTCGCATATTAATTTGTATGAAGAAGAGTTTCCCGATTTAGACGAAGCGGATATTGTGCTGGTAGGTATTGGGGAAGTACGTGGACAGGGTGTGCACACCGGCTATTCCAATGGACCCGATAAAATAAGGGAACAATTTTACCAGCTATATTACTGGCATACTGAAGTTAAGATTGCTGATATTGGTAATGTAAAAAGCGGTGCGTTATTAACCGATAGCTATGCTGCAGCAAAAACGGTAATTGCCGAACTGATTAAAGAAAAGAAAACCGTTGTTATTCTCGGCGGCTCACACGATAATACGCTGGCCCAGTATTATGCGTATGGAAGCCAGAATAAAATTATTGAAGCCACAGGTATTGATTCCATCATCAACTTAAATATGGAATCGCCGCTTCGTCATGAAAGTTTTTTGATGGAAGTATTAACCGGTGAACCAAACTATATCCGTCACTACAATCATATTGGCTTCCAGATTTATAATATTCATCCTAAGATGATGGAAACAATGGATAAACTACGTTTTGATTGTTTCCGTGTAGGTAAAGTAAAAGAACATATTGATGAAATGGAACCTGTCATCCGAAATTCCAATTTAGTAACGATAGACATTGCCGCTATTGCCAATGCTTATGCACCGGCAACGGATATTAGTCCCAATGGATTTACGGGTGAAGAAATTTGTACCATGACCAAATACGCCGGTATGAGTCCCAATGTAAATACGCTGGGTATTTATGGCTATTTACCGGAAAGGGATAACAGTGATTTAACCGCCAAACAAATTGCCCATATGCTTTGGTATTTTGTGGATGGCAAACAAATATGCAAGAACGAAGTGAAGATGGAAAACCGGGACGACTTTAATGAATACCATACCGCACTGGCAGAAATAGAAACGGTTTTTTTACAAAGCAAACGCACCGGCCGCTGGTGGATGCAGATGCCCGATAAAAAATTCATCGCCTGCAGTTACAGCGATTACGTAATGGCAAGTAATAATGAAATACCGGAAAGGTGGTTGAGGGCGCAGGAGAGGAGTTAAAAACAAAATCCAAAAAAAAATGTCCAAAATCAAAGCTTTGAATTTTGCGCTTTTGATTTGGATTTTATAGAAAAGTTTTTGCTTTGCTTATCTGCTCTTCACTTCCCATTACATATTAAGCGTTCTTCACTGTTGATAATAAAATCTGCAGCAGGGTTCAGGCTATAATGACCTTTGTTTTTTACACTCAAAATAGTGCAACCGGTTTTTCTCCATAAGTCCAAGTCACCAATGGTAGCGGAGTGTTTAATTTCCAGCGTTTCCACATGCGCTAAAATTAAGAACGGGGCACGATTTAAAAACTGATATTTCAACAAAACATATCTTTAAAGAATGAAAAATATTTATTGGATTCCGGGGTTGTTATTTTTTTCATCCTGTTCGGTTACAAAACAAATTGCAAAGGTGGCTAAACGGGAAGTGATTAACGATTCTGCTTTATTACCGGCACATGTGGGAATTGCATTATACGATGCAGAAGCCGGCAACTATTTATACCAATACCAAAGCGATAAATATTTTGTGCCTGCCAGTAACACAAAAATATTTTCGCTGTATGCCGGCATGAAATACCTGGGCGATTCATTGCCGGGATTGAAATATTATGAAACAGCGGATACTTTATATATTCAGCCTACCGGCGACCCCTCGTTACTACACCCCGATTTTAAAACACAGAAGGCAGCTGATTTTTTAAAAACTAAAAACAAACCGGTAGTTATTAATGACATTAACTGGAATGATGAAGCATTAGGATATGGTTGGGCGTGGGACGATTATAATGATGATTATATGGTGGAAAGAAGTCCGCTACCGGTTTATGGCAATGTGATAAGGTGGTCGCAAACAGTTAACCCGCAAACAAAAGAAGTAGCGGTTCAGTCAACCCCATTTTTAAAATGGGCACAAACAAGCACCGCCAATGCTGCGGGAAATAAATTCCTGGTTAAAAGAAAACGGGATGAAAACTATTTTCAAATAATTACAGGGAATATCAATACTACACAGGATGTGCCCTTTGTTACCAATGGGACAGAAACAGCTAAACTATTTTTATCAGATTCACTCAAAATAAACATATCATCCAATTCAATGCCAACTGTCAACCGTCAACTGTCAACTCTTTATTCTGTTCCTTCAGATAGTCTGTACAAAATAATGATGTACCGAAGCGATAATTTTTTTGCGGAGCAAACATTGCTGATGGCAGCAAATGAAAAACTGGGTATAATGAATGAGGAGGCCATCATCTCATATCTGAAGAAAAACGATTTTAAAGATATTCCCCAGCAACCCAAATGGGTGGATGGCAGCGGATTGAGCCGGTATAATTTATTTACCACTGAATCATTTGTTTGGATATTAAATAAAATGAAAACGGAATTTGGTATTGAAAGAATGAAAGCCTTATTGCCAACAGGAGGCAAAGGAACCCTTGGCAATCTTTATGCAGAAGAAAAAGGATTCATCTTTGCAAAAACAGGCACATTATCTAATAATACATCATTAAGCGGCTACTTGATTACGAAGAAAAAAAAACTTCTTATCTTTTCTTTACTGGCAGGTAATTTTCAAACAGGGTCCACACCTGTAAGACTTGCTTTTGAACGCTTTATAAAATACCTGCGCTATAATTATTAAGCTTTGAAAAAGTTTTAATTCGCCAACAACGCTATTTTTTTTTATTTCCAGGCAGCATTATTTTCCCGGCAGGGAACTTATTACTACAGGCCATTAAACCCTGTAAAAAAATAATTAATCCACATACCCTAACCATTCAAATCAAAGCGTTATGAAAAATTTTTACTTATTGCTTGCTGCATTATTAATGCTGCAATTACCACTTTCAGCTCAAACGAATACTAATCCCTGTGCGGGTCTTGCCAAATTTCAGTATGTTATTGATGGGAATACCGTAAAGTTTACTTCGGCGCCTAACTACAGTACTTCTATTTTTCATTACTGGAATTTTGGCGATGGTAAAACTGCCGACAGTGCCAACCCGGTGCATGTATATGCCAATGGCAGTTACCGGGTAGTGCATTATATAAAAGACACCCTGCGCAACTGTTATGATTCTTCGGTTGCTGAATTTCAAATACCTGTAAATATTAATTCTTGTGCAGGCTTAGCAAAATTTCAATATGGAATTTATGGTGATACCGTAAAATTCTATTCGCCAAACAATCTGCTTGTTCATTACTGGAAACTGGGCGATGGCAGCACTTCAGATAAAACCAATCCCGTACATGTGTATGCTCCCGGTAGTTACCGTGTGGTGCATTATATAAAAGATACGGCACGAAAATGTTATGATTCTGCTGTTGCAGAATTCACCATTATAAAAAATGTGGAATGTCCTAAACCTTCTTTCCAATGGCAGAAAGATTCATTCAACACTAAAGCAGTTAAGTTTTATAATACCACCGGAATTACTGCTACGATCTATAAATTTACCTGGCAGTTTGGAGATGGGACTTCTTCCACCGATATCAACCCCACACATGTATATAGCGATACAGGAGCATACAATGCCTGTCTGATCATAGAGCAGTTGAATGGGTTGTGTAAAAATTATTCCTGTCAGGCAATTATCATTCGCCCTGATTGTAATATTAAACCAGATTTTACATGGGAGTCAGCAGCGGGTAACCCATCAAAAATTTATTTTAAAAATCTTTCTGCACCCACCACTACGCCTAATGTAATGTTCTCATGGAGTTTTGGTGACGGTACTTTCTCCAATGAAGTAAATCCTCAGCATGGCTATGATAAACCCGGGATTTACCAGGTATGTTTAAAGATGCAGGTAACCAACAGCGATTGTATAAAATATATTTGCAAACAAGTTGTTGTTCGTACACCTTGTGATAATCTTTATGCAAAATTTGAATGGAAACAGGATTCTGCCCATCCATTACGTGGTGTTCAGTTTGTAAATCTTTCTTCTTCTATTGCGAATGCACCATTAGGTGTAAGATGGAATTTTGGAGATGGCACCACCAGCAGCGAATGGAACCCGTTCCATCAATATAATGAACCGGGTAAGTACAGGGTTTGTTTAATTGTAAAGTTTTTTGATAGTTGTTACAAAGAAACCTGCGATACAGTTGTTGTTCCCAGGCCTGAGATAAACTGCGAAGAAATTTCAAAATTCAGGTTTGAAAAAGTTACCAATGATGCGCTTGGTTATTATTTCGCGGCAACACACCGTAATCCTAACTGGAAATATACCTGGACATTTGGCGATGGAACAGGTATGCAGGGGGAAGAAGCTAAACATCGTTATGAAAAAGAAGGTAAATACACAGTATGTCTTACTGTATATAAATCTGATGCCTGTGCTTCCACAACTTGTATGGAAATAACAGCAGGCCATATTCCCTGTGATGATGTTCGTATTAAATTTGAAACAATAAAAGGATCAGAAATTCCCAATCGTGTAAAATTTCATGCCATTAGTAATGAGGGATTAAAAACACAGAAATGGGTGATCTATAATACAACCGGATCCCTGATTAATATGCCCGTTGTTTTATACGGACCGGATCCAGTGTATACTTTCAGGGAAAAAGGTTTATACAAGGTTTGTTTACTGGCTACAACAGTTACAGGTTGTACTAAACAATATTGCGATACACTTCGCATCGGCAATGTAATCGTACCAACTGTATGTGAGTTAAAAATATTTCCTAACCCGGCCACTACTCATATTGAGTTTGATGTGGTAAGTGAGACTAACGGTGTTTTAGTGGTGAACATTTTTGATATAAATGGAGTAAAACGTTCCCAATTTATGATTGCTGCACAGCAGGGTAACAATCATGTTAAAATACCGGTAGAAAGTTTATCAGCAGGTTACTATTATATAGAAGTTGTTCAGAGCAACGGACGGGTTTGTAAAGGGAAGTTCCAGAAATTATAAACACCTATCATCGTGGGTCGCTCATGGTAGTGGCTCACGTTTATTTTTTACAGTTGGCGCTTCAATCATAGCCGCATGAGCAACGTACCGCTCATCGGCTTTTTATTTCACAAACAGCTTGTCTAAATAGTCCTGCTTAAATTCTAAATAGGTGGGGTTCCCATCAGGAGTTATGTTGGGGAGGGTACAGGCAAACAGATCAGCAATTAAATTTTCCATTTCTTTTACAGATAAAGACCTGCCTTGTTTAACAGACTGCTGCCATGCCAGTGAACGAATTAATTTTTCTCTACGGGAAAATTTTACTTCACTTGTAAAATGTTTGTACTGTTCTAATAGGTTTTCTATCGCCGCTTTCTCATTACCCTGCTCTACATCTGCCGGTGTGCCCTGTATTACAAATGCATTGTTACCAAAAGGTTCAATTAAATAACCAAGCTGGTTTAAATCATCAATCAGTTCACCCAGCATGACCGAATCCTGCGAAGAAAGCTGAAGGGTGGAAGGAAATAAACTTTTTTGTGTGGCAATGGATTTTCCCTGCCCTGCAGCAGTAAAACGTTCATATAATATCCGTTCATGAGCGGCTTGCTGGTTAATAAGTAAAAAACTCCGGTTGGTTTGAATGACTATATAAGCATTAAGTAATTGCGTTGGTTTATACGCTTCAATAATGGTAAACAAAGAAGGTTTTGCAGCAGAAATATTTTCAATAATAAAATCATCCGGCTTCTGGCTTCTGTCATCAGTCATCTTTCCACTGTCATCTGTCATCTTCTTCTCCGCTATCTGGTACAGGTCCCTCCAGTGTTTCAGTTCACTTTTGCTTTCAATTTTATGCGCCTGGTTCTTTTGTGTAAAAGTTTGATACAACGATGAGGAGGCGGCAGCTGATTTTCTTTCTTCTGTAAAAGGCTTACTTACCGCATCTAAATTTTGAATCGTTGGGTCAAGGTCAAAATCAAGTGTAGGCGTAATGCTGAATTGTGCCAGCGCATGTTTTACAGCTGCCTGCACAAATGCATACACTATCTTTTCATCTTCAAATTTTATTTCCTGTTTCGTTGGATGCACGTTAATGTCAATCTGGGCAGGATCAAGGTCAATAAACAATACATACATCGGGAAAGCATCTTTACCCACCATTTCATCATACGCATTCATTACAGCATGATTGAGATAAGCGCTTTTAATAAAACGGTTGTTTACAAAGAAGTACTGATCACCACGGGTTTTTTTGGCGGTATCCGGTTTTCCCGCAAAACCATAAATGTTCATATAATCAGTATGTTCCTGTACACTTACTAATTTGGCATTGTAGTTATTCCCCATCAACTGTACAATGCGTTGTTTGAGTGTACCACTTTCCAGGTGATAAACTTGCTGACCATTGCTGGTAAGGGTAAATAATATTTCGGGGAATGCCAGTGCAATACGGGTAAACTCATCTACAATATGGCGCAGCTCAGCGGCATTACTTTTTAAAAAATTTCTTCGTGCAGGAACGTTGAAGAAAATATTCTTCATGGCAATGCTGGTTCCATTATTAGTTGCAACAGGTTCCTGTTTTATTACCTGGCTGTTCTCAATTTCAATATACACACCAGTCGTATCTTCTGTTCTTTTGGTTTTTAATTCTACCTGTGCTACGGCTGCAATAGAGGCTAATGCTTCTCCCCGAAAACCCATTGTTTTTATGCGAAACAAGTCATCAATAGCTTTTATTTTGGAAGTGGCGTGTCTTTCAAAACTCATCCTCGCATCTGTTTCACTCATTCCTTTTCCGTTATCAATTACCTGTATTAAAGATTTGCCGGCATCGTTAATGATAAGTTTAATTTCAGTGGCACCGGCATCAATGGCATTCTCCATCAGCTCTTTTACTGCACTGGCAGGTCGCTGAATAACCTCACCAGCTGCAATCTGGTTGGCAATATTATCGGGCAATAATTGTATGATATCCGGCACTCAAAATTTTTTAGGCGGCAAAGTTAACCATTCACAATTGCTTTACCGAAAAGATGCGTAAATGTTAAAACTTTTATGGGTGATATAATTATCTTTTTCAGATACAACCATCCTTCACTACTGTTCATCTATATTCTGTTTTTGATCTGTTCCCGCTTTTGTATGGTCCCGTTTTTAAGTCCGGTAAAGGGCAATGGTTAGTTGCCGGTGAAGAACCCCGATTTGCAGATCTGGCTTCCCATTTGAAAACAATTTATACCCACTACGTACAACCAATCGTACCACTCATACCATGTCGTGCCGAATGGCATGACATTTTTGTTTTTAGGCTTGTGTTATTGCTGTAATTTTAAACCTCAACTATGGTTTAAGATGATAGTAAGAACAATAGTCATTTTTCTTTTTAGCCTTGCATCTTTAATCAGTTTGGCACAACCCAAAAAACCCAAAGCGGAACAGTGGGCAGATAGCGTATTTAATAGTTTATCCGATGATCAGCGTATTACACAATTAATTGTAGTAAGACTTTCTTCCCTGGATGTAAAAACCAAAAAAATAACCTGGCTTGACAGTGCAGTTACGGATGCGGTTAAGAAATATAATATCGGAAGTATTTGTTTGTTCCAGGGCGGGCCAACACGACAGGCCGAACTCATCAATTATTATCAAAGTATTGCACAAACACCCATTATGATTTCGATAGATGGTGAATGGGGGTTGGGGATGCGTATGCTGGACAGTGTTCAAAAGTTCCCTTACCAGCTTACCATGGGGGCGTTACAGGACGAACATATTATTTATAATGTTGGTAAAGCAATAGGTGAGCAGTGTAAACGAATGGGAATTCATGTGGATTATGCGCCGGTGGTAGATGTAAATAATAATCCCAATAATCCTGTTATTAATTTCCGCTCATTTGGGGAAGACAAATACAAAGTGGCAAAATTTGGTATTGCAATCATGCGGGGTTTACAGGATGCCGGTGTAATGGCCTGCGCCAAACATTTCCCCGGTCATGGTGATGTGGACGTAGACTCCCATAAGGATTTACCGGTAATCAATAAAACAAAAAAGCAGTTAGAATCATTGGAGTTATATCCTTTCCGTAAAATTTTTAAAGCGGGTGTTGGCAGTGTAATGATTGCGCACCTCAGTGTTCCGGCTATTGATAACACACCCAATAAACCTACTTCTATTTCCTATAAAAATATCACCGGGCTGATGCGGCATCAAATGCAATACAAAGGGTTAACGTTTACCGATGCACTGGAAATGCAGGGGGTTAAAAAATATTATCCTGATGGAGAAGCATCAGCGCAGGCAATCATTGCAGGAAATGATATGTTGTGTTTGCCAGGAGATATTCCGGCAGCTATTGATAAAATAAAAGAGGCGATTAGCAAAAAGAAACTAAAATGGAGTGATGTATATGCACATACCAAGCGGGTACTGCTGGCAAAATATAAATATGTGTTACCAAATGTTTCCCCAATATCTTATAATAATCTTTCAACAGATTTGAATGCCGGCATCCCTTCACAAAGAGCTATGGTTGCTAAAAATGCTATCACTTTATTAAAGAATGATAATAAAGCGATTTTTCCTTTGGCCAAACATACACAAAAGAAAATTGCATATATAGGAATTGGTATTGATAGTATGAATGCTTTTGCGAAACGAATGGCAAACGATTACAACGCAACGATCTTTCTTTTTAATGGAGCTGCGGACTCATCCCGTACAGTAACAGTGCTGGATTCATTAAAGCAATTTGATGTTGTTCTGCTAGGTGTTCATAATTACGCCAATTACCCGGCTAATAATTTTAATATTAGTAAGGCAGCCATTCAATTGATAGATACATTACAGCATTATAATAACAATATTTCCCTGTTCTTTGGTAATCCTTACGCTATTAAAAATGCCTGTTCAGCAAGGAACTTGCTGGCCTGCTATGAAGACGATGCCATTTTCCAGGAGGCAGCAGCAGATATTCTGCAGGGGTTGAATACACCAAAAGGTAAACTACCTGTAACAGTTTGTCCTTCTTTTAAATTTGGTATGGGACTCACTACAATAAACCTGCCGGTAGCAAATCCTGCTTTGCCTGGCATCAATGAAAATAAATTAAGAGCTATAGATTCAATTGCCGAAGATGGTATTAAAAGAAAAGCCTATCCCGGTTGTGTGGTGCTGGCTGTTAAAGACGGAAGAATCATTTATAACAAAGCGTTCGGGCATTATGCGTATAATGATAAACATGCAGTTTCATTAAACACAATATATGATCTTGCCTCTGTAACAAAAATTTCGGCCACCACACTGGCAGTAATGAAATTATATGATGAGGGGAAACTGGAGTTAACAAAGACTTTAGGTGATTATCTTCCCTGGGTAAGGGGCAGTGATAAAGAAAGCTTACTTATTAAAAACATTTTATTGCACCAGGCTGGTTTAAAAGCCTGGATACCTTTTTATAAAGAAACTATTGATACAGTTTCCGGCATTCCTTTTAAAGGTTATTATTCTGCGGTCAAAAAAAAGAACTACACTGTTCGTGTGGCAGATAAAATGTTTATGCGTAATGATTGGGTGGATACGATGTATAAAAGAATTTTACAAAGCCCGTTAACAGCTGAAGGCAACTATATTTACAGCGATAATGATTTTATTTTTCTTGGTAAGATCGTTGAAGCGGTTACTGGTATGCCTTTGAATGAGTATGTTAAAAAAACATTTTACGATTCAATGTTACTGACGACGACCGGCTTTAAACCCAGGGAAAGGTTTACTGTTGATAAAGTTGCGCCAACTGAAAAGGAAAAATATTTTCGTTTACAATTATTAAAAGCTGATGTACATGATCCTGGTGCAGCTATGTTTGGGGGAGTAGCAGGGCATGCGGGTTTATTCAGCAATGCAAAAGACCTGGCTTTGTTATGGCAAATGATTTTAAATGGAGGAACCATAAATGGAACTGAATACATAAAAGAACAAACCATCAAATTATTTACCGGTTATAACAGTACCGTGAGCAGGAGAGGCTATGGCTTTGATAAACCTGGTACCGGTTACGATGTTCGTTCCACTCCATACCCTTGCGCCAATGCTTCACCGGAAACATTTGGCCACACGGGTTATACAGGTACCTGTGTATGGGTTGACCCAAAGTATAATTTGATTTATATTTTTCTTTCCAACCGTGTTAACCCGGAAGGTGGAACCAATACACTTCTTTCCACTTTAAATATAAGAGGTAAGATCCAGGATGTGATTTATGAAGCCATACAGCATTAATATAATTTCAGTAATACCTTTTTGATCACATCATATTTCATCCACGGAATAAAATGGTTGGCATCAGGTATCAGTGTTGTTTCAACCGAAGCAGCATTTATTAATTTCTTTTCTGCATAAGCTGCATTACCCACCGGAACAAAAGTATCTTTCATACCATGTACAATAAATACTTTGCATTTTATCAAGGGAAATTTTTGTTGCAGTGCATACACATCTTTTTTAAAGTATTTTAATTCTGTATTACTGGGCCGCAAGGCGCCGGGAACAAAAAATTGCAAAGGGGTATTATCGAGCACACCCCGCCAGCCTTCTGTTTTTTCCTCAGCAGGATCCACGCTGGCGGCTAATAGTACGAGGCCATCATACATTGCCGGATTATCACCAGCCAGCCATACAATCATCGGTCCGCCAAGTGAGTGCCCTGCCAGGTACATTGGTTTACCATTTTGCAATTGTTTTAAAACAGGTTCAATTAATGCAGCTTGTTTATCCATATGTTCCGCATTGCCATAATCGCTGTAACCAAAGCCAGGCCGGTCAATGGATATCATCCTGAATTTTGCTAACAAATCTTTATCCTCCATGTATTGTGCAAAAGCCCCCCATTCACCGGGCGAACCATGTACAAAAACAATTGTGGGAAATGTGTCATTGCCTGTTTTTGCATAATGGATATGACGATTACCCACAGGAACTGTAACAGTAGTTAAGACAACGCCGGCTTTTTTAAAATTTTCTTTTGCCCTGCTGTCACTAATCCTCATTTTCATACAACTCTGTGCCATGATCAGCCAAAGAATCAAAAACACAGCGAATACACGGAAGGAAATTTTCATAAGCTTTCTCCATTTCATCATTAAACTTACAAAAAAAGTCCCGCCTTAGTTTGGCGGGACGTGTTAAAAAAAGTTCTAAACTTATTGCTTTGTCAGCTGGTAAACATCTTTGTAATAGATAAAGCCATTATAACTTCTTTCAAAATTTACTTTGCTGCCATTTTTTTTAAAGTCATAATCACCCAGTAATATCAACGACCAGTCAAAGTTAGCCGCCCAGGGACAGGTGCTAGAAAATTTAATCTTGCTATTAGTAATACTGAATGTTCCGCTGCAGAAAGCAGGATAGTTATTCTTATTACTTTCGGCCGAATAATGATTGCCTGAAATAGTGATGGATACCTGTGCCGTATCTTTCCACGGAGATATGCGGTAAAAAATTCCTTTATACACACCGTCGGCTAAAACGGTTTCGTTTGATTTTTTACAACCAATAAGTAAAATAGTTATTCCAATACACACAATAAAGATGAATCTCATACGATAATTTTACAGGTTGACATCACCACCAAAAAAATCGTTGCACCTCAACTATTTTTTATCGCTGGAATTCTCAGGAGGTTTTTTCTCTACTTTCAATGGGCCACGGTTTTCCTGTTTGGGTTGATTGCGGCTATCGGGTGTGTTTCCCCCACGGTTTTCTCTTCTTTCGTTACTGCGTTTTTCCGGTCTTTGCTGTCCCCGATTTTCCTGCCGTGGCTGGTTACGATTATCTCCTCTTCTGTCATTACCTCTGTTATCCCTGCTGTCCCTGTCAAATTTTTTACGGCTGCTTTTTTCCAGCGTACGCAAACTTATTTGTCCCACTACATCTACAAATTCAGGTTCTACCACTTTTGGTTTGCCGGTTGTTACATCTACCGGTTCCAATTCATCGGGTTTAATACCTCTGGCATTGAGCGATTTAATTTCTTTTACCCTTTTTATAGTAAGCGGGTATTGTTTATTACTGTCGGGCAGCACATACCACATCAGGTTTTTAAAAATATCTTTCTTTATAAGAGTAGCGTTGCCACGGGTAATTTGAATGACATCCGCATTATCAGGAAAATCCTGCAACGCATCCAAATAGGTATCGAGTTCATAATTCAAACAACATTTTAAGCGACCACACTGACCGCTTAACTTGGTTTGATTAATAGAAAGATTCTGATAACGGGCAATAGTGGTAGTTACACTCTTAAAATCAGTGAGCCAGCTGCTGCAACATAGTTCACGACCACAGCTACCTATACCGCCAACTTTGGCTGCTTCCTGTCGTATACCAATCTGCTTCATTTCCACTTTTACTTTAAATTCGGAAGCATATTGTTTTATCAGTTCCCTGAAATCAACTCTGTCCTCAGCAGTATAAAAAAAAGTGGCTTTGCGACCATCCGCTTGTATTTCCACTTCAATCAGCTTCATATCCAGCTTCAGGTTAAGGGCAATGGACCGGGCTTTGGATAATGCCCCGGCCTGTCGTTCTTTATGTGTACGGAACAGTTCAATATCACGTTCGCTGGCACGGCGTAGTATCTTTTTCATTTCGGGGTCATCTTCCCTTACTTCCTTTTTCTTCATTTGTAAACGCACCAGTTCACCCGTAAGGTTTACCATACCAACGTCAAAACCGCTTACGCCTTCTACAGCCACCAGGTCTCCTTTTTCAAAATATTGTAAAGTAGTATTACGGTAAAAATCTTTGCGACTGCCATTGTTAAAGGATATCTCCACCACTTTGCAACTGCTTTCCGGATCGGCAAACGGAAGGTTGGCCAGCCAGTCATGCACATTCATCCGGTTACAGCTACCTGTGCTGCATCCTCCGTTACTTTTACATCCGGCAGCTTTACCACTACCCGTTCCACAAGAACTACATCCCATATAGTCAATCAATGATTTTAATGAATAAAAAAAGAGGGGAGAAGGGATGTACTTAGCATTTGTGCTACTATTTAGCACCCATTGCGTCGCACACTTCGGGGTTCTGTTCAATCGTTATCAGAAGGTTTCATTGGCCACAATCGTATATATAATAAAATACCAATGCTTGCTACTTGAAAACCAATCCCACATCATCCATCGCCCCGCCACTGCCCCTTTCAACTCAATTGTTCAAAAATAGTGATTTGTTTTTAAAAACCTTTATAACGTTGAGTGAAGCCAGAATGTTGTTTTACCAGGTTTCTGCCAGTGTTTTTTCTAAAATTATATGGTTGAGCTTTATAGTAAGGGCATGAAACAGCATTTTGCCGTTGGCATTCCGTTCTATATAGTATGTGGCTTTGTCCAGTTCTTCAATAATGGCCTGCTGCTGACTGATGCCGGCAATTTTATTGAGCCGCTGGGCAAAATCAAATTCATTTTCCGGCAGGGCCACATTTTCGGCGCCCATTAATTTAATGCGGATGGCCTGCTCCAGCAGATGGTTAAAGTAGCGCAGAAATTGTTTTTGTTTTTCCCGGCCCAGCTTACTTATTTCTTCCACCCATTTAACCTGTGCAATGGGGCCGGTTTTTAAAGTGGCATTGAGCCATTCCCTTAATAAGGATTGCCAATCTTCTTCTGCATGCTGAATTAATTGTAAGGCTTCCCGGTAATTGCCTTCGCTTACGCTGGCAATTTGCCTGGCCTGTTCCGGAGACAATTTAGTTCTTTGTAAAAGAGCTTCTTCCACTTGAGCCGCATCAATGGGAGGAATCTTTACTAATTGGGTTCTTGAAATAATGGTTGGTAAAACAAGCGATTCATTTTCCGCCACCAGTATAAATAATGTATTAGGCGGAGGCTCTTCAATCAATTTTAATAATTTGTTTCCTTCCTTGCCCAAATATTCAGGCATCCACATGATTAAAATTTTGAATTCACTTTCAAAACTTTTTAAACTCAACTTGCGGATGATGTCATTGCATTCTTCTGCGGTGATATTTCCCTGCTTATTTTCTGCGCCGATAAATTGTAACCAATCATATACATTTCCATAAGGATATTGTGCAATAAATTCCCGCCACTCTCCAATATAATCGGTACTCACCGGTTTGTCGCCTGATTTTTTGGGAATAACCGGGTAAGAAAAATGTATGTCGGGGTGAATTAACTGATGTGCTTTAACACAGGCCGGACAGACTCCGCATGCATCATTTGCCAATTGCTTATTGCCAATTGCTTCAGTTGGTTCCTCCCCAAACAAAGATGGACCAAGTGATGCTTTGTTTTTTCCATTTACTTTTTCGCAAACAATAAATTGGGCAAATGCTAATGCCATAGATAAAGCACCACTTCCTTCGTTACCTAAAAAAAGTAACGCATGGCTCAGCCGGTTTTGCTGTACCAAATCTGCCAGTTGTTGTTTGGTTTCTTTTTGTCCTATAATGGAAGAGAATAACATTGGTTGCGAAGATAAAAGCTAATCTTTAATAGTTAATGCACGGATATTACAAAAAACTACCACTTTGAGGTATTGCTTTTGCCCCCCTATTACTATATTGTATTTTATTTAAAACCTTTAAAAAATTTTGTCATGAGAAAATTATTGTTTGTCATCATCGTAATTACAATTCTTTCCTGTAAAAAAGATTCACAGATTGTTAGTTTTGAAAAATTGTCCCCTGCCGCTAAAGAGATTGCAGGAGTAAAATCTTTAACCGGGGTTAAACAAGCTTCATTATTGTTAACTGATAGTGAAAGACAGGATTTGTGGCTTTCAAAATTTACTTCAATTTTGAATAATGATAATTTAAGTTCACGTCAAACAGAAATAGTACAATCCTTATGAATTTTTTAAAAAGCACAGGTATAAGTGTCCTTTAAAATAACCCTGCATTAGGCGAAAAATTCCTTGCAAAAAATTTACAAAAAATTGATGAAGCTTTTACTAAAGAACAAACATACCTTTTGGTAGAATGTGCATATACAAATGGGAACTTCTCTATATTTAAAGCAGATAAATATTTAGCTAACTTGGAGTCTTCAAAAAACAGTCCGATTGCAGCGGCTTCGGTAGCCTGTAGTTGCAGGTATGATATTGGATGTGGCTTTGGAAATTTATGTAATTCAGGGGGTTGCCCAACAACGAATGGAGGTTGTGGATTATTTGGTACTTCCAGTTGTACAGGCACTTGCAGCCAGGGAAATGGCGGCCCAATTATTAAGTAAGAGTAAACCTAATAATAATTAACTGAATGTATGAATAGTCAATCAACTTAGGCAATTTATACATTCAGTCTTTAAAAGGTAAGCATGAAAGTAAGGTTGATACTCTACAGTTTAATTTCTACATTTTTTTTATTGCACTGGTTTATAATATAAATATCAGTGAACTATTGGTACGCTATATTATTATATTTTTATTTTATTCTTTATCTTTTTACTTTTCAAGTATTTTTTTTAAACAGAACAGCTGGTTTACTTTTTTTTGTATTGTGTTGCCACCGGTACTTATTGATGCATCTGTATTGATAACTAATTACAGGCTTGTTCCATTGCGATTCCCTTATGCAAGTATATATCCTGTGGCAGGCTGTTTTTGTGGAATGTTTATCTTTCAAAAATCCTGGGTTAAACTAATAGGCCTGGGAGTTTTAACAGTTTGCTTTATCACTGTTTCTTATAAAACGCTCCTGTCGGGAATTATTTATTGGATGGAGAAAAGAAACGAGCAATTGGTTAAGGTTAATAACTCCTTTCTTTATAAAAAAATTTTTACCATTGATAAAAACGAAATTAGTTTAATTGACACTGTAAAGAAAAAAGCCACCATACTTGAGCTTTATTTTGTTAAGTGCCCCCCATGCAAAATGAAACTTGCTGTATTAAAAGAATTGTATAATAAATTGCATTCAGAGGAGTTTCAGATTTTTTTTATATGTGATGGGTCATTAACAAGTTATAACGACTTTATAAGCAATGCTAAAGAAAATAATGGCGATGGCTTTTCTTTTTTTTATGATAGTAAAAATAACATTTGTGATAGCATAATACATGTAAATGGCTATCCACAGGAAATATTATTAAACAGAACCGTTATTCATTCAACTCATTATGGCTTTGATGAGTATTCAAAGACACCATATATTGAGGATGAGATTTCTAAAATTAAAAACATTTTAAATGAAAATTAGAGTATATGTAACAATCTTAACGGTATTACTAATATGGGGGTGCAAAGATATTAAACCTGTTTTTGAAATTAATCCAAGGGAAGTTAAAACAGATACAATAATCGCAGGGGAACAAAGAGCATATCATTTTAAGATTTTTAATAGAGGGAGTAAGGATTTGATTATAGAAGATTATGTTGCTGGATGTGAATGCACCCAAATAAATCTTTTCAGGAATCAAAAAGTAAGTAGCAATGACAGTATCCCTTTGAATATAATAATTTCCACAAAAAAGGAAGAGGCTAATAAATTAAAAGAAGTAGAATGCACATTTAAAACAAATGCTACGCCGACATTTTATAATATTGCTTTGAAGTTTTATATAAAACAGGGTAATTAAGGCTTACCCAAATATTTTGTAATCGCCTCATCCATCGGGTTCACTTTACTCGGAAATACGTCAATCAACTTTCCCTTTTCATCTAATAAAAATTTGGTGAAGTTCCATTTTATAGGATCTTGAAGGAATTGTTTCCTGGCAGCATTCTGTTCTCCCACACTATTGGCCAATGCATTGGATTGTTCCAATAACCATTTAAACAAAGGATCTATATCGTTTCCCTTAACAGAAACCTTTGCTGCCATTGGAAAACTTACCCCATAATTCTTTTTGCAGAACTCGCCAATCTCTTCATTGCTCCCTGGTTCCTGTGCACCAAAATTATTAGCCGGGAAACCTATTATCACTAATTCGTTTTTATAGGTTTCATATAATTTTTCAAGTCCTTCGTATTGCGGGGTGAAGCCACATTTAGAAGCTGTATTAACGATGAGGATCTTTTTCCCTTTATAATCATTTAAATCAATTGTTTTGCCTTTCGACAATGCCTCTACTTTAAAATCATACACAGAAGGTGATGCAAAAAAAACGGCCAGCAATGCCATGAAAAGTATTTTCATAATTCAGTATTTTAAAATGGATAACAAATATAGACAAACAAAGTTCGAAAAAATGTTAACTGCTGTGTGGTACTTCTTGTTAATATTTGCTTGGAAGATTATTGTTTCTCATAACAACCAAGGTCGGGTAAACCATTAGAGCGGGGCTTTCCGTCCAGGTCGGTCAATAAGCCGGTAGCTTTTCCATTATTTAATGCAGGAGATCCGGCTTTAAGATGAAAGTTATAAAACCGCCTGCTTACATCAATACTATCAAATACCGGCGGCTGGTTTTTTAGCGAGGCAGTAAATAGTGTATTTGGAGGGTCGTTTTTCACTTTGTATAAAACATTGTCAAAAGTTACACTAAATGTGTTGGTACCCTGTTTGTCCGTCACTATTTCATCTTCAACAGTACCACCTTCACCCCAGATAATGCAATTAGTGAATGTTGCATTTAGCGAACTTGTGGTGACCTGGTTGTTTTGTTTTAAAGCATTACTGGCAAATAATACCGGGTTTTTGTGATTGATAAAAACAGAGGAATATGTTGCCATTGTGCAATGGGTAAAATTATAATTACCTCCTAAAGCTATGGCTACATTATTGCCACAATTGCTGATTAAACAATTGTCTGCTTTAATGCTGGATTGAACGCCTAATAAACCGGCATCATAAATATTATCAATAATGCATTGCGATAATGTCACCTTTGGATTAGCATTAGAAGAAGGATTATAAGCAATAACACCCTGGTAAGCATTTTTAATTATAGCGTACGTCAAATGATTATCCTTACTGGTTTCTCTAAAATATATGCCGGGCCATGAACCAGGAAAATCACGGTAATCCTCATCTAAACGGTCTCCACGAAATACCACACTGTCTTGCTTAGTGCCATTTATTGTTAATGTACCATCTACAATAAAAGGAGCATCTGCATGACTATAAATTCTCACACCAGGATTAATGGTAAGATTAATATTGGTATCAACTTGTAATCCTCCAAGGATGACATAGGGAAGGTCATTATTCCAGGTTGTATTTGCATCAATTACTTTATTTCTTAAAAAGTGGGCATTTTGACCAAATGCCTGTAGGTGTTTATAAAAAGTATTGCCGTTCCAGTTTATTTGAATGCTATCGTTGATTACAAAAGGAAGATTTGCTGAATTTGGGTTAATGGTTACTAAAACAAAAACATAAATACTATCGCTGGCCTCAATTTCAATATTATTAATAGACGGGCCGGGGGTGCCGTCAGCATTTATTTTAAATGCAGAAGTTGCACCACCCATTAACTTAACTGATGATATTTGAATCTTTTGCTTGTTGGGATTAACGATTGTAAAATATTGAGTAATGGAGCCGGTAGAGGTAAATACAGTATCAAATTGAAGCGTATCCCGGTTAATATTCAGAGAAGCATTGGCATCAGTCAGCAACCTTTCTTTTTTACAGGAAATAATGGTAAGGCCAATAAAGGAGAAGAGGGTTATGTACGTAAGCAGTTTCATTCGTTCAAAAATAACGCTTGGGACTTAAAAATAGTGTAATAGAAGCGATTAATCTGTAGCATAAGCTAAAGCAGCAATGCTTAATTGTACCATCCCGGCAGATAATAGTACACTCCCGCAAGCTTCGGTGGTAGCACCAGTGGTTATTACATCATCCACCAGCATCACATGTTTGTTTTTCAAAGCATCCGCATTAAGCAGTTTAAAACTTTCGCTAACATTTTGCCAGCGGTCTGTTCTTCCTTTATGAGTTTGGGTTTCGGTATAAACTCTTCGGGTAACAATATTGTCCCAAACCGGTACACCGGTTATTTCGCTAATACCATTGGCAATTACAGAGGCCTGGTTATATCCACGTTTCTTTTGTTTGTCCGGAAATAGTGGTAATGGAATTAAAGCATCAATACCATTGAAACGATTGGAATCTTTTAATTGAAAAGCGAGGCGATTGCCAAAAAAAATCCCTACTTCTTTCTTTCCTTTATATTTTAATTGATGAATGAGTGATTGAATAATGGCATGTTTGGAAAAATAAAAACCGGTCATGGCAGCAGCAACCGGAATTCTTCCCCAAAATATTTTTTCGACGGGGTTATTTAGATGTTTGGCAAAATTGGTTTCAGGTAAATCATTCAGGCAACGGAGGCATAATAAACTTTCTTCTGATAATAAATCGCTGCCGCATCCGTAGCAGGTATGCGGGAAGAAAAGCTGGGTAAGCCCGTTTTTAATAAGGTTGATGGTGTTCATTAAAATAATTGACGATAAACTTCATCCACTCTTCCAACTGTTGCAACAGTAATATTAAACTTTTGCGAGCCTAAACTTTTTTGATTGTATTTACTCACAATAATTTTTTCAAAACCAAGTTTCTCTGCTTCCGCAATCCGTTGTTCTATCCTGTTAACAGCACGGATTTCGCCACTTAATCCTACTTCGCCGGCAAAACAAATGTGTTGCGGAACAGGGATGTCTTCATATGAACTTAATAAGGCGCAAACCATTGCCAGATCAATAGAAGGATCTTCAACCTTTAAACCACCGGCAATATTTACAAAAACATCCTTCATTCCAAAATGAAATCCTCCCCGTTTTTCTAACACTGCCAATAGCAATTGTAATCGCCGTAAGTCAAAACCGCTTACTGTTCTTTGCGGTGTACCATATACAGATTGGGTAACCAGTGCCTGTACTTCAATTAATAAAGGACGCATCCCCTCAATGGTAGCGGCAATGGCTACACCACTTAACTGATCTTCTTTTTGTGTAATTAAAATTTCACTGGGATTTAATACTGCCCTCATCCCTTTTTCTGTCATTTCGTAAATACCCAGTTCTGCAGTGGAACCAAAGCGGTTTTTTATAGTTCTTAATATTCTATATGCATAATGCTGGTCACCTTCAAACTGAAGAACCGTATCAACCATATGTTCTAAAATTTTTGGCCCGGCTATGCTTCCTTCTTTTGTAATATGGCCAATTAGAAAAACAGGTGTATTTGTTTCTTTGGCAAACCGCTGAAGCTCTGCTGCACACTCTCTTATTTGAGATACACTGCCGGGCGAAGATTCAATATAGGGCGATTGTAAAGTTTGAATAGAATCAACAATTATTAATTGCGGACGCAGTTTCTTAATTTCCTGAAAAATTGTTTGTGTGTTGGTTTCTGTAAGCAAATAAAAATTGTCATTGCTTATTTTTAATCTGTCGGCCCTCATTTTTATTTGCTGTTCGCTTTCTTCACCACTAATGTACAGGGTAATAACATTTTTTAGCAGTAATCCATTTTGTAAAAATAATGTTGATTTACCTATGCCTGGTTCGCCGGCAACCAATACAATACTTCCGGGAACAATACCACCTCCTAAAACACGGTTTAATTCATTGTCAGTTGTTGAAATTCTTTTTTCTTCACTGCTTATTACTTCATTGATAGAAATTGTTTTGATTTCTTTTTTATCGGTTGAATATTTTTTCCAATCAGTTTCAGAAAGTTTATTGTCTTTGGTAATTACTTCTTCTACAAAACTGTTCCATTGATTACAGGACGGACACTTACCAATCCATTTGGTGGATTCATATCCGCAGTTAGAACAAAAAAATGCCGTCTTTACTTTACTCATCAAAAATTTTTTCTTCAATAAAAAATTAAAATTAGAAAAACAGCATGGTAATAACTGATAAATAATTTTTTAATGAATGATGGGAAATGAAAAAACTGGGGATGAAAAAAATTAAAAAGAGAAATGATTGTAAAAGTAAAAGGGTCGGCATTTCTGCTGACCCTTTGTACTTACTAACCCATTAAATTCTTGCACTAAATTACAAATTGCCGGAACATTACAAAATTAATTTTGGGTTGTGTGCATAATTTTTTTGTAAGTGTGAGCTATACTGTTAGTAAGCCTTAAAACCCTCTTTAATGTATTGAAAATAAATAAGTTATAACTATAATAAATCTATTTTAAAAACTTTTGCTCGTTTGGCAATCAACGATTTATGCACTCAAAAATGCTGACAAAAGAGCTTAATTTTTTTTTGAAACCTGCTAAAACAGGTGAATAAAAAAAATGGTAACCCTTTTGAAGGTTTAATTGTTTTAAACCATATAAAATTTACTACTATGATGGGCTATCTTTTAATTTCTGCGGTTTTTATGGTACTAGGTATGGTAGTGCAGGGGCGGCTCAAAAGCAGGTTTGCAGAGTACAGCAAAGTGCCCACTTCTTCAGGCCTGAGCGGCAAGGAAGTGGCGGAGAAAATGCTGCGGGACAATGGTATTTATGATGTAAAAATCACTTCCGTGGACGGCGTTCTGTCAGATCATTATAATCCTGTTAATAAAACTGTTAACCTTAGCCTGGACGTTTATAATGGCCGAAATGTGTCGGCAGCGGCGGTGGCCGCTCATGAATGTGGTCATGCCGTTCAACATGCTACAGCGTATTCTATGCTGATGTTACGCTCCAGGCTAGTTCCGGTGGTACAAGTAACCACCTCTCTTTCTCAATGGGTAATAATGGCAGGGTTGGGAATAATGGGTTTTGGCGGGGGTAACCAAACGGTATTACTAATAGGCATTATCCTTTTTGCTGCCTCCACTTTATTCTCTGTAATAACACTTCCTGTAGAGTTTGATGCTTCTAACAGGGCAATGAAATGGATTGAAAACAGCGGAATAACAACAAAAGAAGAGTATGAAAAAGCTGCCAATGCACTTAAATGGGCAGCTTCAACTTATATTATTGCAGCATTGGCAGCTGTAGCAAGCTTAGTTTATTATATAACCATATATACCTCCCGTTCAAGGGATTAGCGGTTGATAACCATTGCAAGTGGAGAAAACCAGAAAATTATATTTCTTACAAAAAGTAAATAAAAAAAGGTAATCTCAACTATTTAAAGCAGCTTAAATTCTTATCAAGTTGTCAAATAAATTTCCAGAACTAGATACTTTTATTATTTTTTTAACTATTTTGCCGAACCAAAAATTAATGACATGAGAAAATTTCTAACCAGTTTACTGGGTGTAGTGCTTTTTATTGCACCTACATTTGCCCAGACAATTGAAGTAACCGGTAAGGTTACCGATCCCGCTGGAGCTCCAATTCCTGGCGCATCCGTAAAGGTGAAAGGTACTAAAACCGGAACAAGTGCATCCTCGGATGGTACTTTCAAAATCTCAGCTCCTTCCAAATCAACTCTGCAGATCAGCGCAGTGGGATTTGAAACAATTGAAGTTGCTGCAGGTTCTTCTGTTACTGTTTCTCTCAAACAATCCAAGCAAGAATTAACCGAAGTGGTGGTAACCGCCCTTGGTATCAGGAGAGAGAAAAAAGCTCTTGGATATTCCGTTGCTACAGTAGGGAAAAAAGATTTGGAATTGAGACCAGATGGTGACGTTGTACGTCTCCTTAATGGTAAAGCTCCGGGAGTTGACATCCTTAACTCAAGTGGTATGTCCGGTAGCGGTACCAACATCATTATCCGTGGTGTAAGTACTATTTCCGGGAGCTCCACACCATTATTCATTGTAGATGGTGTTCCTTTTGATGCTTCTACCAATGCACAATCCAGTTTCGTTTATGGTAACACTACCTCCAGCCGTTTCCTTGATTTGGATCCTAACAACATTGAAAGCATCAGCGTATTAAAAGGATTAAGCGCTACTACTTTATATGGTGAATTGGGACGTAACGGTGTGGTTTTAGTTACAACTAAAAATGGGTCAAGCAGGAAAGCTGCAAAGAAAACAGAAATAACTGTTACACAATCTTTATTCCAAAATAAAGTGGCTAATCTGCCCGATTACCAGCAAACCTATGGTGGTGGTTTTGATCAGAGCCTTGGCTTGGCTTTCTTTAGTAACTGGGGAGCCAAGTTTACAGATCCTCCAACATTAGTGACACATCCGTATGACCGGGGTTCATTAAACGTGGCATTTCCACAATTTAAGGGTGCTAAATATGAATATAAACCCTATAACAGTGTTGAAAGGTTTTTCCGCACCGGTACAATTAAAAATACTTCAGTTAACGTAGCTGCATCCGGTACAAATACCACCTTTAATGCAAACTACAGTTACCTGGATGACCAGGGTTTTACTCCCGGTAACCGCTTAATTAAAAATACATTTGGTATGGGCGGTACAGCAAAATTGAATAATAACTTTACTATAAGCGGTACTGTTAACTATGCTATTACTGATTTTAAATCACCTCCCACATCTACCAGTTTTGGAAGTAACCCAACCACTTCATCGGTATTTGGTAACTTGATTTATACCCCCATTGCAGTAAACCTTATGGGTACACCTGCAGATGGTAATAATTATTTGCCTTGGGAAAACCCCTTGGATCGTTCGTCTGTTTATTACCGCAGCAGTAACGATATTCAAAACCCAATATGGACAGTAAACAATGGGTTTACCGGTCAAAAAGTTAACCGCATTTATGGTAACCTCCAGATTAGGTATGAAGTATTGAAAAACCTTAACCTCAGTTACCGTGTTGGTTACGATCAGTATTCTGATTATAACTATCTTTCTCAAAACAAAGGTGGTACTGTGGGTGGTTCTGACTACACATTGGGTATCAACCGTACAGTAACCGGTTTTAATACTATCTGGAACCATGATTTGTTAGCCAGTTGGCAAAAACAACTTACCAGTGAATGGAACCTGGATATTACCGGAGGCTTCAATTCCCAAGAAAGGATATACAGCCAGAGTGGTATGAGAAGTACCAACCAGCTTGTATATGGTTTATTTAACCATTCAAACTTTGTAAACCACGATAATTTTTCAGAAGATGGAAGTAGTTTAGACTTTAAATCCAGCACACAAGCTATTGGTGTGTTTGCAGAAGCTACCGGTAGTTTTAAAGATTACCTGTTCATTAAAGCAGGAGGCCGTAATAGCTGGACAACAAACTTAGAAAAAGATAACCGCCGCAAATTTTATCCAAGCGCCAGTATTTCTTTTCTTCCTACATCAGCTTTTGCTGGTTTGTCAAAAAGCAAGGCAATCAATTACCTGAAATTGCGTGCAGGGGTTGCTACCAGTGCCAACTTTGGTTTCCCATACAGAACAAGACCAACTTTGTCTATTGGTGCTAATTCCTTTGTTGACCGAAGCGGTACAGTTATTAATACCAATGCAATTGGCAACCGCTTAGCAAACCCTAACTTAAAACCAGAATTATTAACAGAGGTGGAAGTTGGTATGGAAGGTAAATTTATTGATAACCGCCTGAGTATTGACCTGACTTTCTATAAAAGAACTTCTAAAGACCAGATACTAAGGAGGGATTTAGATCCATCTTCAGGTTTTACTTCTAAAGATATCAATGCCGGAAACGTACGAAACAAAGGGATTGAATTAGGTTTGGGTTATACTGTTATCCGTAACAAAGACTGGAGATGGCAGTTAGATGGTAACTTTACTTTAAACAGGAGTTTGGTTTACGGATTACCAGATGATGTAAAGCAAATTGTAATTGATGGTTTCACCAATGAGGGTTTATTTGCTATTAATGGGCAGCCATTAGGTATCATTCAGGGTGCTTATACACTTAAAGATAATAAAACCGGTAAGCGTTTGGTTGGAGACGATGGTTATTATATTACTTCTAATAACTTAGGTATAATTGGTAACCCCACTCCTAAATACAAAATGACAGGTATTAGTACCTTAGGATATAAAGGATTTAGTTTCCGCATGCAGTGGGATTTCACCAAAGGTGGTCAAATGCTGGCTTATACACCTGGTACACTGATTGGCCGTGGTTTAACAACCGATACCGAGTTTGATCGTTTATTGCCCTGGATACTTCCGGGTATCAGCCAGTCAACTGGCAAGCCAAACGACATTCAAATCAGCTCCAGTGAAGCTTACTTTAATAACCTGAGTGGGTTTTTTGGAATGAGTGACCTGATTGTTTACGATGCTACCGTTATAAGATTACGGGAAGCTTCATTGTCATATAACCTGCCGGAAAATATTTTGAGCAAAACTCCATTTGGATCTGTACAGTTTACAATCTCTGGTCAAAACCTTTGGTATAATGCTCCAAACTTCCCTAAAGGTGTAAACTTTGATCCTGAAACATCCAGTCTTGGTGTAAGTAATGTAAGAGGATTGGAATATTTATCAGGCCCAACTTCCCGCCGTTTGGGTGCTAGTATCAGGGTAACATTCTAAACCGAAGAAAAATTTAAAATTATGAAACTGAAAAAAATAATATTTACTGTTTTATCAACTGCTCTGCTTGTTTCCTGCAGCAAGATCACAGATAAGCTTGATAATGGCTTGAATAATCCAAACAGCGTTACACCGGATCAGGCCGAAGCCAGTTTATTACTGAACCAGGCACAATTAAGTTTTGCTGGATTCTTTGATGCAGCTTCTGATTTGGGTATGCAATTGACCCGCCAGGTAGTTATGTACGGACCGAGGTATGATAATGCTTATTCTCCCCAAACCTATGATGGTTTATGGACAACAGCATATACCTCTATCTTCAAAAACATCAACACACTTATTCCTTTGGCAGAAAATGCAAAAAAGTATAATGAAGTGGCAATGGCTAAAATCATAAAAGCCTATACGTTAATGACCCTGGTTGATTTGTTTGGTGACGTGCCTTTGGGAGAAGCTAATTTGGGAGATAATAATCTTAACCCAAAAGTGGATAAAGGAGATGCGGTGTATGCTGCTGCAATAAAATTGCTTGATGAAGCAATTAAAACCTTTGATGATATGTCTGCTAAAACAATAGTACCGGCATCTTATCCCGGATCACAGGATTTGTTTTATGCAACCGGCGCCCCTTCTTCCTCACAAACGCTGTCAACAGGTCAGCAAAACTGGAAAAGACTGGCTAAAACGCTTAAGTTAAGGGCATATGTAAATACGAGAATGGTGGATGCTAATGCCAAAACAAAAATTGATAATTTATTAACCGAAAATGATTTGATTAATGCTGCATCTAATGATTTTGAATTTAAATATTCCACCAAGCAAGCAAACCCTAACAGCCGCTCAACCAGGTATAATGGGAACTATACTGCTGCAGGTAGTGCCGGCGACTATATAGGTACATATATGATATGGACGATGTTGAATGAAAAAGGAGGGGCCAGTATTACTTCGGCCGCTCTTGACCCAAGAACACGATATTACTTCTACCGCCAGCAAACCAGTTATGCTAATGCAAATGAAGCAAGCGTTAGTTGTATCAATTCAACCCCACCTGCTCATTATCCACCGAGTATGCCATTTTGTCTATTGGCAAGCGGTTTCTGGGGACGCGACCATGGTGATAACAGCGGTATTCCACCAGACGGGAACCTGCGTACAACAGTAGGTGTTTATCCCTACGGTGGCGAATTTGACAACAGTCAGGGGACCAGGGTGTCATTAAACCGCGGAGGTCTTGGTGCGGGTATCCAGCCGATATGGCAAAATGCATTCACCTCTTTTATCAAAGCAGAAGCAGCACTAAAGCTGGGAACAGCGGGTGATCCAAGGTCTTTACTGGAAGAAGGGGTTAGGAGGTCTATTGCTAAAGTTCAGGGCTTTCCTGCCTCTATTGGATTTTTGTTGCCTACATCGGATACTACTATATTAAGAAATACAACCACCAGGATTAATACGTATGTAAATAAAGTATTGAGTTTGTATGATGCTGCCACAACAGATGAAGATAGAATGGAAGTAATAATGAAGGAATACTACATTGCTCTCTGGGGTAATGGTGTGGATGCGTACAATATGTACCGTCGTACACAGCACCCTAATAATATGCAATACACAAGATCTCCTTCACCAGGACAGTTTATCTACTCACATCTTTACCCTTCTGTGCATGTTAACCTTAACATCAATGCCCAACAAAAAGCAGATGTGGGGGTACAGGTATTTTGGGATAAAAACCCTAAAACACTCAAGTAAAAAATTATAAATATGAAAAAAATAATTATAGCAAATCTGGCATTTATCGCTTTGCTGGGTGCAGTTTCCTGTAAAAAGCTGGATGTAGTGTCAGATTCTAAAACACTGGGGGTAGGTTCTTACCTAACCCTTGAAAAAAAGACTAATCTTAATATCGATTACGATAACCTGAACACAACTTCAGTAAGTATTGATGTAAAAGAGTATGGCTCACCTGTTGACAAAATCACGATTTATGTTTCTAAGGAGGCTACACAAGACCAATCTGCCTGGAAAAAAATAAAAACCGTTCCTTACAGCGGTACTACTACCTTAAACGTAAAAGCAACTGAAATAGCCACAGCCCTTGGTGTAGCTCCCTCGGAACTTTTACCAGGAAGCCAGTACACTTTGTACAATGAGATCCTTACTAAGGATGGCAGAACTTATAGTTTTGCTAACACTCTCGCCGACTTTGAAGCCATATCTAACTACAGAATGGCTTTACGCTGGAAAGCAACTGTAATTTGCGCCTGGACACAGGCTTCTACCAATGGTACTGTATGGACCATTGATGAAGATGGTTGGGAAGATTTCGTCGCCGGTGATCAATTTGTAATGCAAAATGGCCCTGGAGCAAACCAGGTAACAATGGTTGGTGTTTACCCTACATCCTATCTTCATAAAGATGTAGTAATGGATATTAACCCAGCAACAGGTGAAGTTACCATTGCAAAACAAGCTTATGGTGGTTATTCCAATGGTGGTACAGTTTATTCAGCTGAGGGTTCAGGTTACATTTTCTCCTGTGCCGGTAAGCTTGATTTAAACGTTAACCATACAGGTGGCGGTTCCAACTTTGGATTCTTTAAGTTTGTAGCACATCAATAAGAATTACTCTTAGTAGTTATAAAATGTCCCATCTTTTGGTGGGACATTTTTTTTTAAACACCTCTGTTTTGCTAACAACTGTTTACATCAATATTGTTTCAGTATTTTTGTAATCAATTAAATGTTTGCCAGATGGGTTTTGTTTCTTCTGCTAAAATTAGGATAGTAACAGCTGCGTCATTATTTGATGGGCATGATGCTGCTATAAATATCATGCGCCGCATTATGCAGAGCAAAGGGGCAGAGATCATCCATCTGGGGCATAACAGGAGTGTTAAGGAAATAGTAGAAGCCGCTATTGAAGAAGATGTACAAGGGATTGCTATTACTTCTTACCAGGGCGGGCATGTGGAGTTCTTTAAATACATGAAAGATTTGCTGGAAGAAAATGGTTGCGGCCATATTAAAATATTTGGCGGTGGCGGGGGCACTATTTTGCCGGCTGAAATAGAAGAGCTGCATCAATATGGTATCACCAGAATTTACTCCCCCGATGATGGCAGGCATATGGGACTTGAAGGAATGATTGAAGATGTATTAAAACAACTGGCCCCCCCATCCCCCGAAGGGGGGATTAAAGAGCAAGTTCTCAAATGGAATGGTAAACTGCCTTTAGATGAAGTAAAAGATATACGAAGAATTGCAAGAATTATTTCTTTAGCTGAAAATGGCGATGATTATTCTAAACAATTAAAAGAATTAATTGAATTGGCAGTGTTTTCGGAGAACCCCCCTTTGAGGGGCAGTGGGGCCGTTCTGGGAATAACAGGTACGGGCGGAGCTGGTAAATCTTCTGTTACAGATGAAATAGTTCGCCGCTTCCTTGCCAGTTTTTCAGATAAAACAATTGCTGTTATCTCAGTTGACCCATCAAAGAAAAAGACTGGCGGTGCTTTACTTGGCGACCGAATTCGAATGAATGCTATTTCACATCCCCGTGCTTATATGCGTTCACTGGCCACAAGAGATGATAACACGGCACTAAGTTCTGCCGTACAGGATGCTATTGATATTTGCAAAGCAGCCGCTTTTGATTTTATTATTTTAGAAAGTGCTGGTGTTGGGCAAAGCGATGCGTCTATTTTAGATTATTGTAATGTGAGTTTATATGTAATGACTCCTGAATATGGCGCTGCATCACAATTAGAAAAGATCAATATGCTGGATTATGCAGACCTGGTTTGCATCAACAAATTTGATAAAGCCGGCGCACTGGATGCTTTGGCAGACGTAAGAAAACAATACAAACGTAATCATGGTTTATGGACAGCTAACGATGAGGATCTGCCAATTGTTGGAACCATGGCCAGCAAGTTTAACGATGATGGTGTTAACCATTTATTTCAATTACTTCTGAAGAGAATTGAAAATAAAACGCAGGTTAAATTTGGTGAATATCATTTTTCCGAAAAAGCCAAAGTTTCACAGGCCATTATTCCGTCTAACAGAACAAGATACCTTAGTGAGATAAGTGAAAACAACCGTAATTATAACCAGTTAGTAATTGAGCAGGTGGCTATTGCTACAAAATTATATCAACTCAATGGGGTATTGGAAACATTGGTGGCGGCAAATTCACCTTTATCGGTAATTGATGAAATAAAAAAGCAAATAACTTTTTTTACAGAACAACTTACACCTGTTTCCAGAAAACTCATCAGTAATTGGCCGGAAAAAATAAAAGCGTATCAAAAAGATTATTATGAATATAAAGTGCGGGATAAAATAATCAAGCAGGAAATGTTTAGTGTCAGTCTTTCTGGTACAAGAATTCCTAAAGTTGTTTTGCCAAAACATAAAGACTGGGGTGATTTACTAAGATGGCAGGCGCAGGAAAACTTTCCGGGAAGTTTCCCCTTTACTTCCGGTGTGTTTCCGTTAAAGCGGGAAGGAGAAGATCCAACAAGAATGTTTGCCGGAGAAGGAGGACCTGAAAGAACCAACCGGCGTTTTCATTATGTAAGTGCTGATCAGTCGGCCAAAAGATTATCTACTGCATTTGACAGTGTAACACTTTATGGTGAAGATCCTGATCATCGTCCCGACATCTATGGAAAAATTGGAAATAGCGGCGTTAGCATTGCTACGGTTGATGACGCCAAAAAATTATACAGCGGCTTTGATTTGTGTGATCCTAAAACATCTGTGAGTATGACAATCAATGGTCCGGCACCTATGATGCTGGCATTTTTTATGAATGCTGCTATCGATCAGCAATGTGAAAAATGGATCACTGAAAATAATTATTGGGAAGAAGCTGAAAAAATTCAACAGTCAAAATACAATCGTCAGCAAAAACCTTCTTATTTCAATCACTCCTTTCCGGATGCTTTACCAGAGGGAAACAATGGATTAGGCTTAAAATTATTAGGGTTAAGCGGGGATGAAGTATTGCCAGCAGAGGCATATGCACAATGTAAACAGGTGGCATTACAACAGGTTAGGGGAACAGTACAGGCAGATATATTAAAAGAAGATCAGGCACAAAATACCTGTATCTTCTCTACTGAATTTGCCTTAAAACTGATGGGTGATGTGCAGGAATATTTTATCAATCAAAATGTAAGAAACTTTTACAGTGTATCTATCAGCGGATACCATATTGCAGAAGCAGGCGCTAATCCCATTACACAACTGGCATTTACATTGGCCAACGGATTTACTTATGTTGAATATTATTTAAGCAGGGGAATGCATATTGATGATTTTGCCCCTAACTTATCCTTCTTTTTCAGCAATGGTATGGATGCTGAGTATAGTGTAATTGGAAGAGTGGCAAGACGAATTTGGGCAAAAGCAATGAAATATAAATATAAAGCCAACAAACGCAGCCAGATGCTGAAGTATCATATTCAGACATCCGGAAGAAGTTTGCATGCCCAGGAAATTGATTTTAACGACATACGTACCACCCTGCAGGCATTGTATGCTATCTATGATAATTGCAATTCACTTCACACAAATGCCTATGATGAAGCCATTACCACACCAACAGAGGAAAGTGTACGAAGAGCTATGGCCATACAGCTGATCATCAACCGGGAGCTGGGTTCTGCTAAAACAGAAAATGTAATTCAGGGTTCTTTCGCAATAGAAGAGTTAACAGATTTGGTTGAGGAGGCCGTACTTAAAGAATTTGACCGGTTAACAGAAAGAGGGGGTGTATTGGGTGCCATGGAAAGAATGTATCAGCGAAATAAAATACAGGAAGAAAGTTTGGTATATGAACACCAGAAACATACCGGTGAATTACCATTGATTGGTGTAAATACCTTCCTCAATAAAAAAGGTTCACCCACCATCATACCCAATGAAGTGATAAGAAGTACTACGGAAGAAAAAGAGCAGCAAATTGAAAACCTGAAAGCTTTCTGGATACGTAATGAAAATAAATCTGCTGAAGCGTTGAAAAAATTACAGCAGACTGCCATTAACAATGGTAATTTGTTTGAGGAGCTAATGGAAACTGTAAAATACTGTTCGCTCGGACAAATAACACATGCATTATACGAAGTAGGCGGGCAATACCGGAGGAATATGTGATAATTTAAAACACTGTAATAAAAATAATTCGTATTTTAATTGTCCATTTTCTGCCCTTCTAAACGTCATCATTTCATTTACAAAATAAAACACAAATTATGAGAAAAACATTACTGGTAATGGCAACCATATTCCTGGTTTCTTTTACCACACAAAGTGGTACGATAACAGACAAAGAAAAAACTGATGCAGCCAAATTCCTCACCGAAACTGAAAATGGAGTTCTTGCCTCTGTAAAAGGATTGAGCGAAGCTCAATTAAAATTCAGACCGGCTCCGGATAAGTGGGGGATAGAAGAATGTATGATGCATATTGCTGCCGCAGAGAAACTGCTTTGGGCATCCGTGGATAAGCAATTAAAAGAAAATGCCAATCCTGAAAAAAGAGCAGATATAAAAATGACAGATGATGATGTGAAGAAAAATATTGAAAGCCGTGCAAACAAAGTAAAAACATTTGCTCCGCTTGAACCTCAAAACACCGGCTTCAAAAACTTAGAGGAAGCGATTGCTTCATTTAAAGAAAATCGTGGTAAACTTATTGATTATGTAAAAGGAACGAATGCGGACCTGCGTAATCATGTTGTAAATATGGGTTTTGCATCCTTCGACGCATATCAAATGATTTTATTTATTGGCGCACACAGTAACCGGCATATGCAACAGATAGAAGAAGTAAAGGCAGATCCTAACTTCCCCAAAAACTAAAATACATATTAATTTTTCTAAAACCCTTGTACTAAAATGTGCAGGGTTTTTTATTTGCTGTAAGTTCAGTATTAAATCCTTCAAAGGACTAAACCCGTTAAAAGATCACTTCAGTATAAATGTATAAAATATCAACAAGAGTTAGTGAAAGGTAAATTGGAAATACTACTTATTGCTGATAAGGATACTAACTACGTAATTAATAATATTATGTAACTTCAACTTCTTGCAGGTAATAACACCTGTATGCTTTGCCAAACATTCTTTTTAAAGGAATGTTATCTTCTACGATTGTTGCCGCAGTGTGTACTAAAATTTATTTATGACAGCAGAACATCAGCGACTGGCGGTAAATGCAGGAAAAGAAATTCCATTGGCACAATGGGGACCATATGTAAGTGAACGACAGTGGGGAACGGTAAGGGAAGATTACAGCGAGTATGGCGACGCCTGGCATTATTTCCCATTTGACCAATCACACAGCCGTACTTATTTGTGGGGAGAAGATGGGTTGGCGGGAATTTCTGATTTTTTTCAAAACCTCTGCTTTTCCGTGGCTTTGTGGAATGGAAAAGATCCCGTATTAAAAGAACGTTTATTTGGATTAGGCAATAGCCAGGGTAATCATGGTGAGGACGTAAAAGAACTATATTACTACTTAGATAATATTCCAACGCATTATTATATGGAATATTTGTACAAGTATCCTCAATTAGAATTTCCCTACGACCTGTTAAAGAGAGAAAATAAAAAGCGCAGCAAAGAAGAACCTGAATATGAACTACTGGACACAGGAGTATTTGATAACAATCAATACTTTGATGTGCTGGTAACCTATGCCAAGCAGAATGCACAGGATATTTATATTAAAATTGATATTACCAATCGTTACACAAAAATAGCTGAGATTACAGTATTGCCAACTTTATGGTTTTATAACCGATGGTCACATGGCGGACTTGATAAAAAACCTGTTATTAATTTAATTGATAAAACATCAGTGAAAGCCTCTCATCAGCGGCTGGGTGATTATTATTTTTATTTTCAATTACCCAATGAAAGATGGTTTACCGAAAATGAGACGAATACAGAAAAAATAAACAGCACTCCCAATAAAAGCATTTTTGTAAAAGATTTGTTTAATGATGCTATGATCACCGGTAAAAACACGGTAGCACTAAAGAAACAAACAAGCGGAACCAAGTTTAGCCCTGTATATAAAACAAAGGTTAATGCAGGAGAAACGAAAACCATCTATTGCCGGCTGTGCAATAAATCTGTTGACAATCCTTTTCTCAAAGGGTTTCAGAATATTTTCTCTGATAGAAAAAAAGAGGCTGACGATTATTATGCTGCTATTCTTCCCAAAGGAATGAGTGAAGAAATGGCCAGAATTCAGCGTCAGGCCATTGCTGGTTTGTTGTGGAGCAAACAATATTATCATTTTGATGTGGAGAGATGGTTGTCTGCCACAGATGGAATAAGTACACCGCATGATCGACGTATAAAAGGTCGCAATAATGACTGGAAGCATTTAAAAAATCAGGATGTTATTTCCATGCCGGATAAATGGGAATACCCATGGTATGCTGCATGGGATTTGGCTTTTCAATGTATCTCCATGGCAGTGGCTGATCCCACTTTTGCCAAACATCAGTTACAGCTCATCATGCGGGAGTGGTATATGAAACCCGATGGTCAGTTACCTGCATACGAATGGAATTTCAGCGATGTAAATCCGCCAGTGCAGGCATGGGCTGCCTTGCAGGTATATCATATTGAGAAAAAACAAAAAGGGAAAGGAGATATTATTTTTCTTAAGAAAGTATTTCAAAAATTCCTGATCAATTTCACCTGGTGGATCAACCGTAAAGATGGGAACGGAAATAATTTATTTGAAGGCGGCTTTCTTGGTTTGGATAATATCGGCGTATTTAATCGTAGTCATCATTTCTTTGAGTCAATGCAGTTGGAGCAAGCAGATGGTACCAGCTGGATGGGAATGTATGCACTCAACATGATGGATATGGCGTTGGAGATTGCCAATGAAGATCCTGGTTTTGAAGATACAGCTACCAAATTCTTTGAACATTTTGTTTTAATTGCTGAATCGTTAAATCAACATGGCTTGTGGAATGAAGAAGATAAATTCTTTTACGATATTCTTTGTATGCCCGATAAAGAACCACTGCATTTGCGCATCCAATCTATTGTAGGCATCACTTCTTTGTTTGCTGTTTCCACTATTTCCGATTCGCTGATTGATAAGCTGCAGGATTTTAAAAAACGTATCAACTGGTTTGAAAACTACCGTAAAAAAACCGGTAAGTTCTGGCCAAATGAAGAGCATAGTAAAAGAGATGAAATATTATTGTCTTTAGTACCCAAGGAAAGAATTGTTTTTTTACTGGAGAAATTATTAGATGAAGATGGTTTTTTATCTGACGGCGGTATCCGGGCATTATCGAAGTATCATGAAAAGCATCCGTACAGAGTTACTATTGATGGACACGAATATTATATTCAGTACGATCCTGGAGATTCTACTTCTGATTTGTTTGGCGGTAACAGCAACTGGCGTGGGCCTGTGTGGATGCCGATTAACTATCTCATCATTCAGTCCATAAGAAAGTATGGTGAATTTTATGGTGATGATTTATTGGTTGAATACCCGGCCCGTTCTGGTAATAAAATTAATCTTACACAAGTAGCAGAAGAGTTAACCAAACGGGTAATCAGTTTATTTGAGAGAGATGCGAAAGATGAACGAAGGATTTATGGAGAATACAACTGGTTCTATAAACTACCGGAAAATAAGAATCTTGTTTTGTTTTATGAATATTTTCACGGCGATAGTGGGAAAGGATTAGGTGCCAGTCATCAAACCGGGTGGACAGCATTGGTGGCGGAACTCATTAGTGAGTTTGGCGGGAAAAATGGCAAATTGATTTACGATGAAAAAGGAATTATCAATACAAACGAAGAAGAATAAAAAGGTTTAAGTAGTTTTGATAAGTATGAAGAAACTAAATCTCTTTTTTTTAACCATTGTTTCGGTGTTTATAATTGCAATGGTGTACAGCTGTAATCATGGCCCCTACGCTGCCTCCAATAAATCATATAAAAAACAGGCTAAAGCTTTTTCAAAAGTTATTCGTAAATATCCATTAGAAGATTCTTCCGGGGCTGCGTTTATTGGTACAACCAATATGACAATGCGTAAACCCAATTTTGTAATTATTCATCATACCGCACAAAATAGCTGCGATCAAACGTTTAAAACATTTACACTTCCCCGCACTGAAGTGAGTGCACATTATGTTATTTGCAGGGATGGAACAGTGTTTCATATGTTGAATGATTACCTGAGGGCACATCATGCCGGTGTGGCCAAGTGGGGAAACAATACAGATATAAATTCATCCAGTATAGGAATTGAATTAGATAATAATGGATTTGAAAATTTCAGTGAAGTACAAATAAACAGCCTCATAGGATTATTAGGAAGATTAAAACGAATGTATAATATCCCCGCAGCAAATTTTATCGGGCATGGTGATATTGCACCAACCAGAAAGAACGACCCCAACTGGCGTTTTCCCTGGAAGCAGTTAAGTGAAAATGGTTTTGGAATGTGGTGGAATGATACTTCAAATGTTACCGTGCCGGAATATTTTGATCATCTCTTAGCATTAAGAATGGTTGGCTATGATATAAAAGATACGAATGCTGCTATCATAGGATTTAAACGCCATTGGTTACAAGATACTACTACTAAAATGACACCTGCTTCAGATAAAGTGTTATACCAGCTCTATAAAAAATATCAATAGTATGGAATTTGGAAGAGTACCGGAAAATGAATTGGATAAAGTTGATTTTAGTTTGCCTGCTGAACCGGTAGAAAATAAATTAATATTGGGTGGAAAGAAGAAAACCCCAAAAGTTTATATTGGTTGTGCTAAATGGGGAAGAGTGGAATAGGTTGGTAAAATATATCCACCTAAAACAAAGGAGAAAGATTTTTTAAATCAGTATGTAGAGCATTACAATTGTATAGAGCTAAATGCCACACATTATAAAATTTATGGCGCATCCGGTATTGCTAAATAGGCAGAGAAAGCAACAGGTAAAGATTTTTTGTTTTGCCCAAAGATGTACCAGGGAGTAACACATCGGGGTACGCTAAAAGGCAAAGAGTTTATTAATACAGAATTTTTAAGAGGAGTAGCAGCTTTTGGTGAGCATCTTGATCCGATTTTCGTGTAAGTAAGCGATATTTTTTCTCCCAAACGTAAGAATGAATTGTTTGATTATCTGGGCTCTTTACCCAAAGACATGCAATTCTTTTTAGAAGTTTGTCACCCTGAATCGTTTTCCAATGAAACAATCAGTAAAAAATTGTTTCAAACACTCACTTCTTTAAATACGGGGGCAGTTATTACCGATACAGCCGGTAGAAGAGATTGTGCACACATGCATCTTACTATACCAAAAGCCTTCATTCGTTATGTGGGTAACAGTTTGCATCCAACTGATTTTACAAGAATTGATGCATGGATAGAAAGAATGAAATTTTGGTTAGATAATGGAATGGAAGAATTGTATTTCTTTATGCATATGCATGACGAAGCCTACTCACCCGAATTAACCGTTTACCTGGTTGATAAAATGAATGCAGCCTGTGGATTAAACTTAAAAAAACAAAGTTTGTTGAACAGCAACAATCTTTACGCTAACTGAGTTTACTGATGAGTTGCGCTAAAGTGGTTTCTTCTAAAATAGCTCTCACTGAATTTTTATTTTCATCATAACCCCATTTAATTAATCGTATTATTCCATCAGCAATTTCAATCCCGGTTATATCACCATCACTGAAACAACAACAGCCGGTATTAAAATAACTGGGCTTAGCTGTGTGATAGTTTTTGTCAACATGATTGTAGTCGTGTTTTCTCCAGGATATTTCTTTTTTAATTTTTTCTGTTTCTACAGCATTATTGTCATTAATGGCAAGGGCCAGTTGCTGGTATAGTCTTTCCAGGTGTGTTAATGATTCAAACACGGGTTGATGAGTGTGGCCGGTAATCAACAGTAGATTATCTTGCTCGGCACTCCAATCATACATCATACGGTTATGCACCGTTTTTAATTGCTCACTCACAGCCGGAGTGTTAGGATTAATGTTCAGATAAGCTTGAAGTGGCGCCCATATCGCTCCCGCAAACCATGCGCTGAATTTATTGCCATCACTTTGCCCATCGCCCTGGTGACCATGCGTAAGAAATACTTCAAAGGGCTTGCTGTTAGCGGACTGAAGAATGATTCCTTCATAAATTTTTACTTCTTCACTGTAAATCCTTTTTAACTGCCAGCTTGCAAAGGGGTCGTTATTCCAGTATAAATCATGATTGCCGAAAATTTTTGTAAAAGCTTTCCGTTGAAGAAATAATTTTTCTTTTTCAAAAGAAGCGATATTATTTTTTTTAACAGCAGATAATGTGTTTTCCCATAACTCTTCATTATCTCCCAGTGAAATAAAATGAAAATTATTCTGATGATAGTAATCTAAAGCAGCTAAATAGTTTTTTTCAGCAAACATAAAATCATCACTGCCGTTCTTTGCTCCCTTGTGCTGGTCGGAAAAAATAATAAAGCGGCTGTTGTTGCTTAATTCCAATACCAATCCTTTTTTACCGGGAGTATCTTTTATATTCTTATAAAGATTACTTAATGCAGTATGTATCCTCTCCCTGTTGGGGTCAGAAGAAAGCTTTTCAGCCAGCCAATAAACAGGCTTCCGTAATAACCATTGGAAAAATTTTCGCATTGCAGCAGTAAGTTAAGAAAATGCTGCTGTTATTAATGTACTTCAAACAACTCTTCCCATCGGGTGGTATATCTTCCGCTGCGCATTTCCTGGCGCATCTTCCAGTTACGGGTTAAGCCGCTCGACACATATTTCACTACATCGTCCCGCTGACTGAAATTAATATTGTCCACTGCTTCCATTAATGTACGCCGGGTATTTTTTGCAGGAGATAAAAACAAGTTGCCCTGAATTGATTCGTCTGGTACAATCCCTCCCAGCATTACACCGGCTTTTAAATAACGGGAACCGGGTTTGTATAATTTATCTACCAGCGGTAATGCATAATGCAATAATTCATTGGTAAAAGAGGTGGCATAGGGAAGGGTGATGTACTTATGTTTGCTTTGCGGGTCGTATTGATATTGTTTTCCTTCGTAATCATTCGTTACCACAAACACATCAATAAATTTAGCAGCAGAAGATTGCCGTCTCAGTTTTTCTGCTGCCCTGGAAGTATAGGTTGCAACAGCCTCTTTTAAAAATTTTAATTCGGTAACCGGTTTGCCAAACATCCTGGTTGTCGCAATCATCTTTTTGTTTTCCAACGGGTACTTCATTTCAATACAGGGCGTGCCATTTAATTCTTTTATCAACCGTTCACCCACCACCCCCCCTAAATTTTTTTTACCCCATTCAACCGGCATATTACGTAACTGCCAGGCATCATAAATACCATATTGCTCTTTTAATTTGTAAGCATAACGGCCACCCACTCCCCAAATATCATTTACCGGGGTTTTAAATAATGCCTGCTGTATTTCTTCTTCTGTTCTTAACACCATAATACAATTGGTGGCAACTTTACTTTTCTTCGACAACCGGTTAGCCACCTTGCTTAATACTTTAGATGGCGCCACACCTACCGATACTTTGATGCCTGTCCATTGCTCTACGGTTTCTTTTATATGCAAAGCCGCTGGCTCTAATTGGTCAATGGGTATATGCTCCAGTTTTAAAAAAGCTTCATCAACAGAATACACTTCTACATTTTCTTCTCCTGCCAGATAACGCAATGTATCCATCACCCGCATACTTAAATCGCCATATAAATTATAGTTAGAAGAAAACACCGCCACGTCATTCTCTTCAATCAGTTCTTTATTTTGATAATAAGGCGCTGCCATGCCCACACCTAATTTTTTTGCTTCATCTGTACGGGATACAATACAACCATCATTGTTGCTCAGCACAACAACCGGTTTGTTCCATATCGCCGGTTTAAACAACCGTTCGCAGGAACAATAAAAACTGTTGCAATCTACAATAGCGAACATGCCAATGAAATATTATGAATGGTAACTTTCCTTTGTTTATTTGTATTGTTTCTTGTATGCCCCACCTCTTTACATTGCTTAACCATTTTTATATTGCTCCGCCTGACTTGCCCCAGCCTTCAGGCTGGGAGGATAATAAGAACAATATATTATTGGGCTTTAGCCCTCAATATTTCAAAGCCATATTTTTCCATAAACTCATTGTATTCTTCTTCAAATGTTTTTTTTCTGTGATGTTCTTCCTGGTTTTTAATGTACTCTCTTACTTTATCCACTCCTGATTCACTAACTGACACAGCAAAATAATCATCCTGCCATTCAAATTTTTGGGGAGTTAAATTATTTTTATTTACCCAGTAAGAACTTTCTCCTTTTATTAACTGAACAGTTTTAGCTATCGTTTGGTCGGCAGCCAGTGAAATAAGGATATGAACATGATCAACATAGCCATTAATAAAATCAACATAAATGTTTTTTTCTTTTGCATTTTCCCTGATGTGCTGAAAGAGTTGTTTGCGTAACTCTTTATTCAGTACGGCTTCCCGTTTCTTAGTGGCCCATACTAAATGAATCCAGATTTTTGTGTACCCCATTGTTAAAAGGTTTGTGGCTAAAGCCGGTTAAAAAATATTTTATTTATATCCTCTATCCCGGCAATTCAGCCCGGAGCAATTCAGCCCGGAGCAATGCATTGCCCTGGTGACTTGCTCTGGGCTTTAGCCCAGAGAATGAATTGAATAAACTACTACTCCCCACACCGCAAAATCACTAAACTCTGCCAGGTTAATAGGTTTGTAACGATTATTCTCAGGAATTAAATAAGCCGAAGAAAAATTTTTCAAAAAACGCCGCACTAATAATTCGCCATTCAATACGGCTACAATAATTTTTCCATTGGCAAGCTTCAGGCTTCTGTCCACAATTAAAATATCATTTTCAAATATTCCTGCTTCATGCATCGCATCACCTTTCATGCGAAAGAAAAAAGTCGCGGGTTTGTTTTTGATTAATTGTTCGTTGAGGTCAATACCTCTCTCCATATAATCATCCGCTGCCGCCCCAAAACCGGTGGCATTAGCGGTATGAATATTTTTTTGTGTATAGTCTTTAGAGCCTTTGTAGGCAGAACCGTAAAAAATTTCCCCATCCATAAAAATAATTTCTGTAAAGCTAAATAATTTAGTAAATTAGCACTAATAAAATTGGTAAAATTTTTTGTAAAGCAAAAAATAAAACCAGTTGGTAAGTACAACTATAAAAAGGATGGGTTATGCAATTACAAACAGTTACTACGGTAACCATTCCCGGTTATCGCATATACGAGTACCTACTCGTGTTGAATCCGCATGAAGAACTGCGGAATAAAATCATGAAAGTAAAACAGGAGTTTTATGAAACCTATAAAGCTCCCTCGGCTATGGATGGTAAGCCGCATGTAACGCTGGTCAACTTCCTTCAATATGAGATGATGGAAGAACGATTAATAAATCGTCTAAAAACAATTGGAATGGGCTATCATCCCATTAAAGTGGAGCTGAAAGATTATGGATGTTTTCCGGCGCATACTATTTATATTAATATCACTTCAAAAGTTCCGATACAAAACCTGGTGAAAGAAATCTGTCATGAGTCGCAGCGGCTAATGAAACTTAATGATGATAACAAGCCCCATTTTATTATGGAGCCGCACCTCACTATAGCAAGAAGACTGCAACCATGGCAATATGAAAAAGGTTGGTTAGAATATTCGCACCGGCATTTTACCGGAAGGTTTATTGCCGATGCGATGCTGTTATTAAAAAGACCTGTTGGGGAAAAACGTTATCAGATAGCAGCAAGATTTGAATTTGAAAATTTACCGGTGAATACGGTGCAGGGAGAATTGTTTGGATAAGCAATAAGGGAGAGAATATTTATTGACCAGATTAGGTGCAACTATTTGTCACTTGTTGTATTCAATTCATCCAGTGAATGAATTGCTCACTTATATGTTCTGTACTTCATTCATCATCTGTGCTAATCAGTGTAATCCGTGAGAAACAAAAAACTATAAACATGAGCAACCAACTAAAGCAAGACCATTATAAAGTTAAACCTAAGAATCATGATGCTTCTAGCGCTTCCCCGGAAGGGGAAGCTAAAGAAGATAATTACCTGCATGGAAGAGGTGCACAGTTCAATACCAAAAACCGGTTCTTAAAAAATGAAAAGACAAAAGAACATATTGAAGGTATTGATGACTGGAGCGAAGAAAATGTACCCACACAATATTTAGAGCAGGAAAGTAAAACCATTGTCAACAATGTAGAAAGCCTGGATGTGGGGATGAGTTACAGTATGAATCCTTATGCTGGTTGCGAGCATGGTTGTATATATTGTTATGCAAGAAATGTGCATGAGTACTGGGGCTATAGTGCAGGCTTGGATTTTGAACGAAAAATCATTGTCAAGAAAAACGCACCGCAACTGCTGCGTAAATTTTTAATGAAACCAAAATGGGATGCCACTCCCATTATGCTCAGTGGTAACACCGATTGTTATCAACCTGCCGAACAAACCTATCGTTTAACAAGAGGTTTACTGGAAGTATGTAATGAATTCAATCAGCCGGTGGGAATACTCACGAAGAACTCGTGGATACTGAAAGATAAAGATGTGTTACAGGAAATGGGCAAGAAGAATATTGTATCGGCTATGGTCTCCATTACTTCGTTTAATGAAGATTTACGCAGGGTGATGGAGCCACGCACCACTACGGCCAAACAAAAACTGAAAGTGATTAATGAACTGAGCAGTGCCGGCGTAAGAATGGGGATCATGATAGGCCCAATGATACCGGGATTGAACGAACACGAGATGCAACGTATTATGAAAGAAGCAAGAGACAACGGCGCTACTTTTACGGCATATACTTTTATCCGACTGAATGGAGCTATTAAATTTTTATTTCACGACTGGCTGTTTAAAAACTTTCCCGACCGGGCGGATAAAGTGTGGCATTTAGTAGAACAAAGCCACGATGGAAAAGTAAATGATACCCGATGGGGAGTAAGAATGAGAGGTGAAGGAAATATTACCAAACTGGTAGCACAGCAATATAAAAAGTATGGCAAGTTGTATGGCATGAATGCGGAAGACTGGAGTTTGGACAGAACAAAGTTTAAGGTGCCGGGTGGGCAGGGGAGGTTGTTTTGAAAAAGAAAAGTAAATTAGCTCAAAAATATCCTTGTCATGGCATACAAAGATTTACATGATAGCCCATTTGACCAAACTACTATCGCAAAGCTTGATTTTTTTGAGGATTATGCACAAGCATGGATTCCAACTTTTGTTATGAGCGAAGCTGATACAATCTGCATATTTGACTTCTTTTCTGGAACTGGCTATGATTTAAATGGAGTAGAAGGAAGCCCGATTCGAATATTAAAAAAGATTAAAGAGCATATTGGAAATATTTTTCAAAAAGGGGTTAAAGTGAAAGTATACTTCAATGAATGGGAGCCAAACAAAAAAGAGCAAAAGAAATTTGAACTACTTCAAAAAGCCTGTTCTGATTTTTTGTATGAAAATAAAGATGTTAATCGTGCTATTGAACTTAACCTTTTTAATGAGAATTTTGAGGAACTTTTTCCTAAGCTTTTACCAGAAATCAAAAAATTTCCAAGTTTAGTTTATTTAGACCAGAATGGCATCAAATTCCTTTCTGAAAAATATTTCTTAGAATTGGAAAAAACCAGACAAACCGATTTTCTGTATTTTGTTTCTGCTTCATATTTTTGGCGTTTTGGCGAAAGCGAAGAATTTAAAGTTCATTTAGATATAGACATGGAGGCGGCAAAGAAAGAACCATATAAATTCATACATAGAAATATAATCGAACAACTTCGGATGAAACTTCCTGCCAATAGTGAATTAAAATTATACCCGTTCTCCTTGAAAAAAGGGGCAAATATTCATGGAATTATTTTTGGAGCAACTCATCCAAGAGCCGTAAATAAATTTTTAGGTATTTCTTGGAAGCGAAATGAAATAAATGGAGAAGCTAATTTTGATATTGATGATGATGCGGCTAAAATTCAAGCTACTCTTTTTGAAGGGAAGAGACCAACAAAAATTGAGGATTTTCAAAAAAGAGTTGCTATAAAAGTATTAAGTGGAGAGATAACAACAAATAAAAAATTGCTGGATTTTGTTTACGCAGAGGGCCATATCGGTGCACATGCATCGGATTGTCTTAGGCGATTAAAAAAGAAGGAAAGATAATATACGATTCTACTTCGCCACTCGTTACTTATGATAATGTTTACAGAAACAAAAAAATAATTGCTTACAAAGTATTATAATCGTGGCACAATCTTCAATTGAATGGACAGAAATGACCTGGAACCCAACAACGGGTTGCAATAAGATTTCTGCCGGTTGTAAATATTGTTATGCAGAAGTAATGGCCCGTCGTTTACAAGCAATGGGTATTGAAAAATACAGCAAAGGGTTTGAGCTACAACTTCATGAAGATGCTTTGAATGTGCCGTATACATGGAAGCATCCTAAAGTAGTTTTTGTAAACTCCATGAGTGATTTATTTCATAAAGACGTTCCGCTGTCTTTTATTAAAAAGGTTTTCAAAGTAATGAAGGAAAACCCACAGCACACTTTTCAGGTATTGACAAAGCGTTCTGATATTTTATTAAAGTATCATGAAAAGCTTACATGGGCTCATAATATCTGGATGGGAGTTTCTGTTGAAGATGCAAGAGTTAAACATAGAATTGATGATTTGCGAAAAACAAATGCAAAAGTGAAGTTCCTTTCTTGTGAACCTTTAATTGGTCCACTGCATAAACTTAATCTCAAAAAAATTGATTGGGTTATTGTGGGTGGAGAAAGTGGCCGCAAACCAAGACCGATGGACGTAGATTGGGTTTTAGATATTCAGCAACAATGTGAAAAAGCAAGTGTCGCTTTCTTCTTTAAACAATGGGGTGGAACAAATAAAAAGAAAACGGGAAGACTGCTTAATGGTAGAACATATGATGAAATGCCAGATATAGAACATTTGGAAACGGTAGAATTATAATCTGAACGTACAAGTGTGCGACGCAACCACCGATGCTATGAAAACCTGTTGCCGGTAACTAAAATTTCTTCCTTAATTAAAACAAGCTTCCCTTATCTTCGCTTTGAAAATTTCATTCCTCTATGCTTCCTAAGTTTAAACGTGTTCTCTTAAAACTTTCCGGCGAATCTTTAATGGGCGATAATAGTTTTGGATTAGACCCCAAAGTGATAGAACAATATGCCCACGAAATAAAACGCATTACCGATTTAGGTGTACAGGTGGCCGTGGTGATTGGTGGCGGTAATATTTACCGTGGTATGAATGAAAGCGAAACCGGTATTGAAAGAGCACAGGGAGATTATATGGGAATGCTGGCTACGGTTATTAATGGTATGGCTGTACAGAGTATGCTCGAAAAAATTGGTGTATATACCCGTTTGCAAAGTGCTATTAAAATGGAGCAGGTGGCTGAACCATATATCCGCCGCAAAGCGATACGCCATTTAGAAAAAGGGCGAGTGGTGATATTTGGTGCCGGTACCGGTAATCCTTATTTCACTACGGATACAGCGGGATCATTAAGAGCGATCGAGTGCAATGCAGATGTTATATTAAAAGGTACAAGAGTGGATGGGATTTATTCTGCCGATCCCGAAAAAGACCCAACTGCTACTAAGTTTGATAAAATAACTTTCCAGGAATGCATCACAAAGAACCTGCGGGTGATGGACATGACCGCCTTTACGTTATGCATGGAAAATAAATTACCCATCATTGTATTTGATATGAACAAGCCCGGGAATTTATTAAAAGTTGTTACAGGAGAAAGAGTGGGAACAACCGTAAGTATTTAATATATACATAACTCATTAAGGTACAGGGTAACTCTTACGGGTTACTTTTTTTATTCTATTCAGTTGCAGGGATTAAACTAAAAGACTAAATTTATATCACACTCCAGCCAATCCTTCTCAAAAACCGCCTGATTCCAATTTTCCGGAAGCCGAATTAACACCTAATAACTTGTTTATGTTATTGCAAGTTTCTAATCCGGGCGGAATGAATGTATTTTCCTTATCGTGGATGTTATGGTTAATTGTAATCATATCAGTTTCCGCTACTGCAGTTATTTATTTCCTGAAAAATTACAACAAGTCTTTTTTATGGGCACACCAGGTAATGGATCCGTTACAACATGGCTTGCTTAAATGGAACCGGCAGCTGAATAACTGGTGGCAGCACCTCCATTTCTTTCAGCAGACGGATAATTTATATAACCATAAAACGTATCAACAAAGCAGAACTATCACAGAAGGTTCTTTTGCCGAAGAACTGATTGATACTATTTTCTCCGATACAGTTCCCGTTAAAGAAGACACTGAAGTGGAGAGACTGAAAGAAGAAAATCAATTACTGCAAAAGCAACAATTGCAATTAACAAAGGAACTGCATCTGTCCCAAATACATAACAAACAGTTGCTGCACGAAATAAATGAGTTGTTACAGTTCCGGAAGTTAAATATGGAGCTGCAGCAAAACGTAAATAAACTACAGGCGCAATTAAATAATATTACAGGCAAATGGACAAAAGCAAGTCATTCAATGAGCCGGTTGAATGATGAACTGAATAGTCTTACGAATGTGGAGAAAGATTGGATAGATGCCGTGAACCGTACAAAAGACTTGGAAAGACGGATAGAGCAAATTCCTGTTTTTGAAGCGGAAATAAAATCTTTGGAGGCAGAAAGGGAGTGGTTACACATACAATTGCAGCAACTAAAGACGAAACAATTACATGAATTTAAAACACTGCAGGAAAACTGTAACCGTTTAGTGGAAGAAAGAAACCTGCTGCAGCATAAAATGGTGTTACTTGAAAGTGAGGCCGGGGCTTTGTCAAGGGCACTGAATAATAATAAACAACAGCAAAATGAAGATGTGCTCTGGGAGAATAAATATATTACCGCTGCCAGGGAGTTAAATAATATCCGGATTCAATATGCTGCAATGGAGCAGGAAGTATCAATACTGCGCAGTAAAGAACAATTATTGCGGGAAAAAGCAAAAATGACAGATGGCTTGCAAACCACTCTGCAGGTAAGAACTGAAGAGATAATCAGTTTACAACGCCAGTTGTATGATTGCCGGAAGAAATAAATATCTTTTACTGATAAAAATCATGCGTTCATTTTTTGAACGCATTTTTATTTTTCATTAATCCCCCGCACCTTTGCAATATGGCAGATATCGCTTCTATACGCAAAGACTATACACAGCAAACCCTCAGCGAAACAGATGTTTACTCCGAACCATTTAACCAGTTTACCAAATGGTGGAATGAGGCAATTACTTCAGATATTGATGAAGTAAATGCGATGACATTAGCTACGGCTTCTCCGGATGGTATTCCTTCCGCAAGAATTGTATTGCTGAAAGGATATGATGATAAGGGATTCGTGTTTTTTACAAACTATGAAAGCTTTAAAGCACAACAAATAGCCGAAAACCCAAGAGCTACATTACTTTTTTTCTGGAAAGAATTGGAAAGGCAGGTTCGGATCACCGGCATTATTGAAAAAGTGAGTGCTGAAGAAAGCGATGATTATTTTTTATCAAGACCCGAAGGCAGCAAAATAGGGGCATGGTCTTCTCCGCAAAGCCATGTAATAGAAAACAGAGAATGGCTGGAAGAAAGGGTAAGGGAGATAACAAAAAAGTTTGATGGTAAAACAATTGAACGTCCGGCTAACTGGGGTGGTTACAGAGTTAAACCCGTTACCATTGAATTCTGGCAGGGCAGAAGCAACCGGTTACATGATCGCATACAATATACACTGGAGGAAAGCGGAAATTGGTTAATTGAACGGTTAGCGCCTTAGTTCTAGAGCTAGCAGGAAGAAAAGTTGACTAGCTAATGTTTATCAACTTTTCTTCCTGTTAATTTATTTACTTTTCTTTGCTGCAGCTTTTTTGGTTGTATTAGCAGGTCTTGATTTACCAAAAGAACCTTTAAAGATTTTTCCTTTCTTTGTTTTTTTATCACCTCTTCCCATAATGGATGTTTTATTTTATTATGTAAATAATTTGAATTTAAAAAAGCAAGAACCCAGCAGTTTCTTGCTTTTCTCCGGGTTGCAGCTAATTATAATTTGGCAGCTAACTCTTTACCGGCTTTAAAGCGGGCAACTTTTTTAGCTTTAATTTTAATTACTTCTCCGGTTTGAGGATTACGGCCATTACGGGCATTGCGTTTAGATACTGTAAATGTACCAAAACCAACTAAAGTAACTTTTCCGCCACCTTTCAATGTTTTTGTTACTGCTTCAATAAATGAATCCAGTGCATCATTCGCCTGGGTCTTTGTAATTCCGGTGTCGTCAGAAATTTTTGCAATTAAGTCTGCTTTGTTCATAATGAAATATTTTTTTTATAGCAGCGACAAATTTATAGGCTTTTTACTTCCAACAAAATTTTTTTTATTCAAATAAGAGGAAACCAAATTGTGTAAAATCCGCATGGGATAAGGGTTTTAGGAGATTTAAGAAATCTTGTTATGCTGTTACTTTGCAAGTAATTCAATGAAATACAGGCCAGTAAAGGGTTTTGAATAATGGATTCTGCAGCGTATGCCAGGTTTTTCTGCTATTGCAAATATTGCAAAATGTAAAGTGCTTTAATTTTTATTTTCCACAGTTACCCCACAAGTTCCATTAAAGTGCGAAAAGCAACAAGCTGGTTGCCCCATTTATCCGTTAATTTTTTCCGCATCTCCGGGGCATATGTATGAAGATACCTGTCATAATTTTCTTTTGAAGCGGCAAAGTACTGAACGATATATGTTGGTCCGTTTGTTTCATCCTGTTCAAGTAAACGATAAAATTTAAACGAGTCAAACATACCGGTTGCCATCACATCCGGAATATGTTCATCTTTTTGCCATTGAAACCACTGCATCGCTATAGCCGGATCAACCTTTAATGTAATATTGTAAACAATCATTTTATTTTATTTTTAATTCAATATAAACAGGACAATGGTCACTATGTTTTACATTCGGATATATTTCAGCATCTTTTAATTGTTTACGTAATGGCTCTGTTACCGTAATATAATCAATACGCCAGCCTTTGTTCTGTGCTCTTACGGTTGGGAAACGCTGACTCCACCAGCTGTAGCGGTGGGGTTCAGTATGAAATTCACGAAAAGTATCAATCCAGCCGCTGTTTAAAAATTTTGTCATCCACTCTCTTTCTTCCGGTAAAAAGCCGGAGGAATTTTTATTCCCTTTAGGATCGTGAATGTCAATTTCATTATGGGCAATATTGTAATCATGTTATCAGGTTTTATTTTGGTAAATACAGCCACACCACTATATCCTTTCTTTTGGGCACTAAACCAATAATCATGGTAGCCCAGATCAGTAAATTGTTTATGGTCCACATTGTCTTTTTCAGCTTTGGTTTCCTGTACACAGATTATATCAGCCGGGTTTGTTTTTAACCAGTCAATAAAACCTTTTTTCAAGGCGGCACGAATGCCGTTTACATTATAAGAAATGATGCGCATAAGCTGAAACAGTTTTTTTGCTGTGGTGCAAGTTAAATAGTTTTAAAAAGAAACCTATTAATCTAAGATTGGCCTTAACCATCTTGTTGTCTCCTCCAAAGGCATTCCTTTTCTTTTGCCATAATCTTCTAACTGGTCCTGCATTATTTTTCCAATACCAAAGTAATTACTCTCCGGATGAGAGAAATACCAGCCACATACAGAAGCAGCCGGGTACATTGCCAGTGATTCCGTTAAAGTGATACCGGTATTTTCTGTCGCATTTAATAAATCAAACAGTTTAAGTTTTTCGGTATGATCCGGGCAAGCAGGATAACCCGGTGCCGGACGAATACCTTTATATTCTTCTTTTATCAGTTGCAGGTTTGATAAATTTTCTTCTTTATCGTAACCCCAGTATTCTTTTCGCACCAACTGGTGCAAGCATTCAGCAAATGCTTCTACCAATCTGTCTGCTAAAACCTGAAGTATAATTTTATTGTATTCATCATGCTGTGCTGCAAATTTTTTCAAATGTGGCTCAATGCCGGTGATCGTTACGGCAAAGGCCCCGATATAGTCCTGCACATTGGTTTCTTTGGGGGCAATAAAATCCGCTAGTGAAAAATTGGGCTGACCGATTGCTTTTTTCATTTGTTGTCGCAAAAACTCAAGCGTAACTTCTCCATTTGTTGTTTGAAGTGATACTGTATCTTTATTATTACTTGAAGCCGGCCAGAAACCGATTACGCCATTGGCCGT
>JACPOD010000114.1 GCA_016185185.1 Sphingobacteriales bacterium
CACACAATGCCTCCTTTGCTTTTGCAACTTAAAAAAAGGGGCAACTACCCCCAATATTGAAACAATAGATTATTAACCTGTAACCTTTAGCTATAAAGGGCTACAGCATTTTTAAACCCGATTTTAGTCGGACAACAATGACAATCTATAAAGTAAACAAATGCATGTAAAGATCAATCATCTTCAGCATGTGGGGATACCGGTAACAGACATCAAACGCTCTGAAGCATTTTATCAATCACTTGGATTTAGTAATGTCATGCCCTCCACATTCCTCATTGATGGTAATACAGGTTATGTAGCCATGATGAAACTGAAGGCTGTTATCATTGAATTATACCAGGTGCCAGAACCACAATTACAGGAAATTAAAAGCAGGGGTAATGGCCATATTGATCATATTGCCTTTGATGTGGATGATATTGATAGTACTTATAACACATTAAAAGTATCCGGATATACAATTATTGAGCCCGAACCTGTTTATCTTGCTTTCTGGGAAAAAGGATGCAAGTATTTTAATATCACCGGGCCGGATGGGGAAAGGCTGGAGTTTAATCAAATAGTATAAGAAAAAGTTTCTGCCATACTTTATGCGTTTCTGTCTGCGAAGGTGCAACGTACCGGCTAACACGCAGGGTTAATGGGGAGACGTTGTTGGGAATAAGGTTTTATTAAAGCAATTACACCAGCGGTTAACCTGCATTTTTAATAGGCGGCGGGTAATACCAATATCCCTTAACTTCACCCTCTCAAAAAAATTAAAATACGATTGGCATGAAACGAAAATTTACCACTGCCGCTTTACTGGCAGTACTGCTTGCATTTTCCATTACAAGTTTTTCGCAGGACAGCGCCTCCGCCACCAAGCCGGAAAAATTTGTTACCAAACATTCTATTAAGATCGATAACAAGATCATTAATTACACGGCCACAGCAGGAACGATCATTTTAAAAAATGAAAAAGATGAACCGGTAGCTTCTTTTGGTTATACCGCCTATACCAAAGATGGTGAAACGGATATGACCAAACGCCCCGTTACTTTTTCCTATAACGGTGGTCCGGGTTCTTCTTCGATGTGGCTGCACATGGGTGTGATGGGGCCAAGAAGGGTAGTGGTGAACGATCCGTTGGGTAACGGACCTGCTCCTTATAAATTAGAAGATAATAATTATACCATCCTCGATGTATCGGATGTGGTAATGATGGATCCGGTAGGCACTGGTTTAAGCCGTGCGGTTGGTAAAGGCAAGAATGCTGATTTCTGGGGTGTGGATGGTGATATAAAATCGGTAAGCACTTTCATTCGCAATTATGTACACGATAATGAAAGATGGAACTCGCCCAAATTTTTGCTCGGTGAAAGCTATGGCACTTTCCGTTCGGCCGGTGTAGCAGATTATTTGCAAGAAACATTTGGTATTTCTGTAAATGGCGTAGTACTGGTATCAAACGTACTGGATATTCGCACTTTATCATTTAACCCCGGTGATGATCTGCCTTATATTGTTAACCTGCCAACCTATGCCGCTACTTCCTGGTATCATAATAAAATAGTTAATAAACCTGCCAGCCTGGATGCATTTTTAAACGAAGCAAGGGCTTTTGCATTTGGCGATTATGCTGTGGCTTTGCAAAAAGGCGACCAGTTAAGTGCTGAAGAAAGAGACAGAACTTTAAATAAACTGGTAGCGATAACGGGATTAAGTAAAGACTATTGGGACAAAGCTAACCTGCGGGTAATACAACCACAGTATTCGCAGGAACTCTTACGCAGCGAAGGTATAGCCGTAGGCAGGTTGGATTCCCGTTACAAAGGCATTGCACAGGACAGGCTGGGTGAATATGCTTTTATTGATCCGCAGTCGGAAGATATCAGTCCTGCTTTTATTTCTGCGTTTATGAATTATTATACTACTGAATTAAAAGTAAGCAAGGAAAAAACCTATAATACCGGTGCTTATTCCTTCCCCGATTTTAAATGGGACTGGAAACACCAGCGCAGCCAGGGTTTGTTTGGCGATGCAGCATCACCCAACACAGCTCCTGACCTGGTAAATGCTATGTCAAATAATGCACGATTAAAAATTCTTGTATTAAACGGGATATTTGATTTAGCAACTCCTTTTGGCGGAACAGAGTACACGTTCGATCATATGGGACTGGACAAAAAACTAAAAGGAAACATCACCATGAAATATTATGAAGCCGGGCATATGATGTATATACACAATGAATCGGCAGCCAAGTTTAAAAAAGATGTGAGTGATTTTATTTTAGGTTCATTGAAATAATTTATTGATAAATATTTTTTAAAACAACCGCTGCTGATTGGTAGCGGTTGTTTTATTTTATTCCATCGGCTTAGCTTTAACAGATAATTCCCAAACCTTATCTTTGAAACAATGAAATTCATCCTCCGGCATAAACTATCTATCCTTTACGGTATATCACTGGCGGTATTATTGCTGGTGCTAAAATGGCTGGAGATAAAGTTCATTATCTACGATCATTCCCTTGAAATATACATTGGAGCTATTGCCCTGCTTTTTACCGGGCTGGGAATTTGGCTGGCTATCAAACTAACCAAACCTAAAGTACAGGTGGTGGAAAAGGAAATTTATATTCAGCAAAACGGCGATTTTGTTTTTAATGAAAAAGCTTTTGAAAAAACCGGCATGAGCAAACGGGAACTGGAAGTGCTGGAACTGATGGCAAAAGGATTAAGCAACCAGCAAATTGCCGATTCGTTATTTGTATCGCTCAACACAATCAAAACGCATTGCTCCGGTATCTTTTTCAAACTGGATGTTAAACGCCGTACTGAAGCAGTAGAAGCAGCCCGGCGAATGGGGCTGATACCTTAATTTTTCACGTCATGTCGACCGCAGGGAGACATCTGCCGGAAATAAGTACTGTAATTGAGCATTAACACTAGAATTCAACAATGTACTATAGTCAGCAGATTTCTCCTCCTTGTAGCTCGTCGTCGAAATGACGGGAAGGGAATCCTCACCCATTGGTATGAAAATCAGCAATGGAAATGCAATTTCACCCGAAAGTATGAGTGGAAAAACATAATAGCACCCTATGTTTGCACCCGATATCCGGATCAACTTTATTATTTAACCGATAACAAAAAAATTACATGAGAAAGATCGTAATCGTAAATGGTATCATCGGCGGACTGATTGTTGCCATCATGATGCTGATAAGTATGGCCTGGTTTAAAAACGGCCACAATAATATGGAATGGAGCATGGTATATGGCTATACCTCCATGATCATTTGTTTCTCCTTCATTTTTGTAGCCATTAAAACGTACCGTGACAAGTACAACAACGGTACCGTAAGTTTTGGAAAGGCCTTTATGATTGGCCTGTACATTACACTTATTGCCTCTACTTTTTATGTGGTAACCTGGCTGCTCTGTAATAAATATATCGTTCCTGATTTTGCAGAAGATTATGGTAAACACATGGTGCAAAAATTAGTTGACAGCGGAGCCCCTGCGGCCGAGATTGCCAGGACAAAAAAGGAAATGGCTGAATTCAGTGAAATGTATAAGAATCCGGTAAATAAAATATTGTTTACCTATATTGAAATAGTTCCGGTAGGATTGGTGATCTCTTTAATTGCTTCGTTGATATTGAAAAGAAAGAATAAATAAATACCGCTCAATCATTGACTTGGTGATTAGAGATTAAAAAACAAAACAGCCACCTGATACAGGTGGCTGTTTTGTAAAATGATAGTTAGTATTTTTATAAAGTGGCCATATCAATAACAAAGCGGTAACGAACATCTCCTTTCAGCATTCTTTCGTATGCTTCATTGATGTCTTTAATATTGATAAGTTCGATATCACTTACAATATTATGTTCAGCACAAAAATCCAGCATCTCCTGTGTTTCTGGTATGCCGCCAATTAAAGAACCAGCAATACTTTTTCGTCCGAAAATGAGATGACCAGCCGGCACCTGCGCAGGTGCATCCGGAACACCCACACAAACCATTACACCGTTTGTTCGCAATAATCCTAAATAAAAATTATAATCATGATTGGCTGAAACGGTATCCAGTATAAAATCAAAATAATGATGAACCGATTTAACCTGCTCTTCATTGCTGGTCAAAATAAATTTATGTGCACCCAATCTTTTCGCATCCTGTTCTTTGGAAGGAGAGTGGCTTAGCATAGTAACTTCTGCACCCATTGCTACCGCTAATTTTACACCCATATGACCCAAACCACCTAATCCCAATACACCTACTCTTGTTCCTTTGCCCACTTTCCAGTGACGAAGCGGAGAATAAGTTGTGATACCGGCGCATAAGAGTGGAGCTACACCAGCCAGCAGTAATTTATCGGACACACGCAACACAAAATCTTCATGTGTTACAATACTCTTACTATATCCACCATACGTTAAGCCGCCGCTTTCTTTATCCGCACTATTATAGGTGAAGGTGGCACCACCGGTACAATATTGTTCTAATCCTTCTTTACAGTTATCACATTCACGGCAGCTGTCAACCAGGCAACCCACGCCGGCCAAATCTCCCACTTTAAATTTTTTAACATGATTACCTACAGCCATAACACGGCCAACAATCTCATGACCCGGTACTACCGGATATATGGTTCCGTGCCATTCATTACGGGCAGTGTGTAGGTCGCTGTGACAAATACCACAGTACAGTATTTCAATCTGTACATCATGTGGTTTGGGGTTTCTTCTTTCAATAGTAAGAGGAGCTATCGGGGATGTTGCGCTTTGGGCACCGTACGCTTTTGTTGCTGCCATATTTATTTTTTTAGTAGAACAAACTTATAACTTTTATTGTTCGGCAACAGGTTATTTTAATGTTATTTTAAAAAGTAAGATATTACTGGGGTGTATTAATCCTTTTATATTTATGCAATTGTTTATTGGTGATATCCCCCACATAAATATTCCCATCTTTATCAACCGCAAGGTCGTGGTACCAGTCGGATGAATGATTTAGTTCTCCTGTTCTGCCAAAACGATTTACTAACTGCAGGCTGTCGTTAAATTTCAAAATATCGGAACCTTTTACAATAACCGGAGTGAGGGTCATATAATCAATAGCATATAATTGCTGTGTGCTCTTTTCAATGGCAACGGAAAAAACTCTTTTAAACGTACTGTCATCCCATTCTTTAAGGTATTTACTTGTTGAGTCAAAAATTTGTATGCGGTTGTTCTCCCTGTCGGCAACATATACATTGCCTTTATTATCCAGGTCAATTCCATGTGGTGTTTGAAATTCACTTTGTTTGTTCCCTTTCTTTCCCCATTCAAAAAGATAATATCCGTCAGCCGAAAATTTTACCACCCGGCTGTTACCATATCCATCACTTACATAAAAAGAACCATTGGGTGCAACAGCTACATCGGTTGGCAAATTAAAATGCAGGGAATCATTTCCAGGCGTTTTGGCAATACCCAGTTTTAATAATAATTTTCCTTCATGTGTGAATTTAAAAATTTGATGAAGCCCTACATCTGTAACCCAAACATTATTATCCTTATCAACTGTTAACCCATGTGGCATTATAAAATAATTAGCACCCCAGCTATTGAGTATCTTTCCTGTTTCTTTATCCAGCATTAAAACGGTGTTCATTGAGATCAATGAATCAGGAAAAGGATCTGTCCATGTTCTGCCGGTACGGTGAAAAACAAAAATATTTCCACTGGTATCAATACCGATGCCTGTTGGCTGGCTTAAAACATAACCTTCACTTAACTGCGGCCAGTCTTTTACCCGTTCGTAGGGGATGGTATCTTTTGTAACAACGGAGGAAGAATTGTTAGTACAAGCTTGCAGTACTGATAACAGTAAGAGATAACTTACAAATAGTTTCATATTGTAATTTATAATAAAATCCGGTGTATTTCCTTCCAGTCATCTACCCGTTCATGTATTTTATTATCATGCCCGTAGTTATGTGGTTGTGTAAACAAAATGGTACGGCCAGTAAAATGATCGAGGTTTTTATAATGATCATCGATCATAATATCGCCTTTGATAACAGTTTTAGACCCACAAAAAACCAACTGTTGCCAGCTCAGAAAAGGAAAATGTTCTGTAAGCCATTCTAATTTCTCCGGTAAACTGTGGGGGAATTCCATGGCGGCGGATACAATAAACAGTTCATATTTTTCATTGAGCAACTGAACTGTTTCAACAGCGCCTTCCATAACCGGTGCCTCCCGAAAGAATCCTTTGCGGAAGACATACGCCCGTTCGTTTTTAAATGCATCCTTTTCTATTTTGCCCAACACTTCTTCCAATGCTTTCCGCCGTCCAAACTCTTCTGCATCCATTTTAAAAAATTGCTGATATACATCGGCCATTACGCCATCCATATCTACAATAAGTCTTTTTTTATTTTCCATTTGAATGTGTATTGTCAAAATTACAAAATTGTATTTCCGTTTTGCCGGCAATACAAATAAATTATACCAGTTTGGCAATACCTTTTGTATTGGTTGTTTTAATAAATTTACGTTTGCCTTTTAATTACAAATAAGATATAATGGCAGCAGACAATTTTAAATTAACCCTGCATATGGTTTCCAGCCTGGATGGTTTTATTGCAAAAAAAGACAATAGTGTTTCGTGGTTTGAAACGAGCAGCTATTACAAAAAAGGAGTTGCCGGGCAGGATGCGGAAACATTTCTTAAAACCATTGATTGCTATGTAATGGGTGCCCGTACCTATGAACATGCAGTGGCACTTTCTGCATCTTACGGATGGGCATACGGAGATACACCCACTATTGTTGTTACAAACAGAATATTGCCTGCAGAAAGAAAGAACATTGAATTTTATTCGGGTGATTTGAATGTGCTTGTGAATGAACGATTAAAACCAAACTACAACAATGTGTGGGTTGCCGGCGGCGCCATACTTGCTAAAGAACTCCTTCAGTTACAATTAACAGATGAAATACGGGTAACCATACTTCCTGTTATTTTGGGTGATGGATTATTATTCTTCAATCATATTGGCCTTGAGCAGGCATTGCATTTAAAAGATGTAACCGCTTATAAAAACGGGATGGTGGAACTTTGCTATGCATTTAAAAAAGAATAGAAAAATGTAAAAAACTTTCGTGTCCATCAAAGACAGTTATCTTTCATGTATTAGCATGGCCTGTTAACATTAGTATTTTAATTCAACATTAGTACTACCAGTCAGCAGATTTCTCCTCGTACCTCGTCGAAATGATGGTTTGGTTATTTCCATCCTCCACCCAAAGCCCGGTACACATTGGTTACGGAGTTAAACTGTTTGAGTTTAGTTTCAATTAATTCTAACTTAGTGTCCAGTGCATCTCTTTGCGTAAGTAATACTTCTAAATAATCTGCACGGGCAGCTTTAAACAGTTCAGTAGAGATATTAACAGATGCCACTAAAGTATCTACCTGTTTTGCTTTTAATCCATATTGCTGCTGCAGGTTTTGTATGTTGGAGAGTTCGGTAGAAACTTCCACATATGCATTGAGAATAGTACGTTCATAATTGTAAACAGCCTGTATTTGTCTTGCATTGGCACTGTAGTATTCCGCTTTAATGGCACTCTTATTAATTAATGGCCCTGCCACATCACCGGCTAAAGAGAATAACAATGATTCCGGAAACTTAACTAAATATATCGGGTTAAATGCCTGCAAACCTAAACCAGCTGAAATATTAAATTGCGGATAAAACTCAGCTTTGGCAATCTTTACATCTAACTTAGTGGCCGCTAAATCTAACTCAGCCTGTTTAATATCCGGCCGGTTACTCAGTAACTGGGAGGGAATGCCGGCTATAACCTGCGATGGCATTAAATTCAATAAACCTTTTTTATCTCTTTCAATCAGCTGTGGATAACGACCCAGCAAATAGTTGAGTTCGTTTTCTTTTGCTTTTATTTTTTGATTGAGATCATATTCCAAACTTTGAGAACCTAATACTTCTGCTTCAAATTTCTTAACCGCTAATTCATTGGCAGCAGCGGCTTGCTTTTGTATGCGTACTACTTCTAATGCATTTTGCTGCAGCTTTATGTTTTGCTGTACAATATCTAACTGGTTATCGAGAGCCAGTAATTCATAATATGCATTAGCTATCTCTGCAATTAAATTGGTAACGACAAAATTTCTTCCTTCTACTGTAGAAAGATAACGGTCAGCAGCAGCCTGTTCGGAGTTACGCAGTTTCTTCCACACATCCGCTTCCCAGCTGGCAAATACACCACCTTGAAGATTGGGCAACCATTCCGGTACGCCTTTGCCCGGTGTAATATCTGCCGAAGCATCACCGGCACCCTGACTTGTGTAACGTCCTACTTTTTCAATTCCTGCTGTACTGCCTGCACCTGCTTTAGGTAATAACTGTCCCTTGCGAATGCGGATATCATTACGGGCAATTTCAATTTCCTGTAAAGTAATATTCAGCTCCTGGTTATTTTTTAGCGCCGTATCAATTAATGCAATCAAATATTTATCAGTAAAGAAGTTTCTCCATTGTATTAAACCACTGCTGGCAGTGTCAGCATTTTTATTTTCAAATGCAGCAGGCGCTTCTTTTGCATTAGGTGCTTGCACCAACGCAGGCGTTTTACAACTACTATAAATAATAGCACTGCATATAAGTAGCAATAATGTATATTTAGTATTTCGGTTCATTTTTGTCAAATTCTTCGGTTAATGGATTTTGCCACTGATCTTCAACGATAGGTTTATCTTCAATCATACTGGCGAATAAATAATACAACCCGGGAATAATGAGTACTCCAAAAATGGTTCCCAGCAACATACCTCCGGCAGCAGCCGAACCAATGGTTCTGTTACCCACCGCACCGGGGCCAGTTGCAAATACCAATGGAATCAATCCCGCAATAAAGGCAAAGGAAGTCATCAGGATAGGACGGAAACGGGAAGCCGAACCTTCAATAGCTGCCTGCAGTACGGTTCGCCCTGCAGCATGTTTTTGTGCAGCGAATTCTACAATCAATACCGCATTCTTTCCTAACAAACCAATCAGCATCACCATTGCCACCTGTGCATAGATATTATTTTCCAGCCCCATTACTTTTAATAAAAGAAAGGCGCCAAATATACCGGCAGGCAATGAGAGGATAACGGGTAATGGTAAGGTGAAACTTTCATATTGTGCTGATAGGAGCAGGTAAACGAATATCAAACTCACAATAAAAATGTAGATAGCAGTATTACCCTGGGCTACTTCATCTTTTGAAATGCCGGCCCAGTCAATACCATAACCTCTTGGCAATTTTTGTGCTACCTCTTTAATCACATCAATTGCTGCACCACTGCTGTAACCGGGAGCAGCAGAACCGCTGATCTGTGCTGTATTGTAAAGGTTGTAACGATTGTTTTCAGAAAGACCATAAGTTTTTTCCATATGCATAAAGGCAGAGAAGGGAACCATTTCATCTTTATCATTCTTTACATACAATTTCAATATGTCTTCCGGTAAAGCACGGTATTGTGGTAATGCCTGCACCATCACTTTATACTGGCGGCCAAAACGTATGAAGTTTGTTTCGTAGTTACTACCTACTAATGTTGATAGTGTGTTCATGGCATTATCAATAGTAATACCTTTTTGCTGCGCTTTATCGTTGTCAACAATAAGCATATATTGCGGGAAGCTGGCACTATAGAAGCTGAATACGGAAGTTAGTTCTTTTCTTTTTCTTAACTGGCTTACAAAATCATTGGTCACAGCTTCCATTTGTTTATAATCAGTATTACCGCTACGATCTAATACTCTCAATTCAAAACCACCGGCAGCACCATAACCGGGAACCGCAGGAGGGCCGAAGAATTCAATTTTAGCTCCCTGTATTTCATTGGCTTTTTCTTCCATCTCGTTGATGATCTCGGTAGCGCTGTGTTTTCTTTCGCTCCAGTTTTTAAGATTTATCAAACAAGTACCTGCGTTGGAACCGGTACCTTCTTCTAATATCTCATAACCTGCCAGTGAAGAAACTGATTTCACATCTTCCATGCTCTGTGCAATCTTTTGTAATTGTCTTACCACTGCATCTGTTCTCTCCAGTGTAGAACCGGGAGGTGTTTGCACAACGGCATAGAATGTACCCTGGTCTTCGCTGGGAATAAAACCAGATGGTAATTGCTTGCTCATAAAATAAGTAGCCGCACAAAAACCAATTAACACAAGAAAAGTTATTACCCTGCGGTTTACAATAACTGCTACTACATTTTTGTATTTGCCCAGCACTCCCTTAAACCAGTTATTAAAGCCTGTTATGATACTGTTGTAAATATTTTTCTTTTTCTTAACCCCATGTGTATTCTTTAGCATGGCCGCACAAAGGGCAGGAGTTAAGGTCAATGCTACTAAACCGGATAAGATGATTGAAGTAGACATGGTGATAGAGAACTGGCGGTAGAAGATACCAACAGGTCCGCTCATAAACGCTACCGGTATAAATACTGCCGCCATTACTAAGGTGATGGCAATGATAGCACCACTGATTTCATGCATAGCCTCTTCTGTTGCATACACAGGGCTTAATCCTTTTTCTTCCATCTTGGCATGCACAGCTTCTACTACCACAATAGCATTATCCACCACAATACCAATTGATAATACTAATGCAAAGAGGGTAATAAGATTGAGTGTAATGCCAAAGAATTGCATGAAAAGGAAAGTACCTATGAGTGATACTGGTACCGCCATTGCAGGAATTAAAGTTGAACGCCAGTCACCAAGGAATAACAACACCACTAAACCTACCAGTATAAATGCTTCCACCAATGTGTGCAATACTTTTTCAATAGACGCATCGAGGAATTTAGAAACGTCGTAGCTGATCTCATAATCCATTCCCTTGGGAAATGAGTTTTTCTTGATCTCTTCCAGCTTGGCTTTTACATTTTTAATTACCTGCTGGGCATTACTTCCGTAAGATTGTTTAATCACCAGTGCAGCAGAAGTTTTTCCATTCAGTTTGGAATAGATATCATAATAACTGCTTCCAAATTCCACATCGGCCACATCTTTTATACGTATCATTTCTCCACCAGGGTTTGCACGAAGCACAATGTTTTCATATCCTTCTTTGGTAGTAAAGCGGCCGGGATATTTTAATACATATTCAAATGCCTGGGAGGATTTACCGGATGATTCACCCGTTCTTCCCGGAGATGCTTCCAGGCTTTGTTCATCCAAAGCCTTTAATACATCGTCAACTGAAATTTTATAAGCAGTCATACGATCAGGCTTCAGCCAGATACGCATGGCATATTCCCGGTTACCAAGAATATCTACAAAACCAACACCATCCACACCTTTTAATTCAGATAATAAGTTGATGTCAGCAAAGTTGAAGAGAAACTTTTCGTCAAGGCTGGGATCGTTGCTGTAAAGGTTTACATAGAGCAACATATTTGATTCCTCACGGGAAATCTTTACCCCTTCACGCACTACTATAGGAGGCAGCTTATTAATAACCGAAGCCACCCTGTTCTGTACGTTAAGCGATGCAATGTTAGGATCGGTACCCGAGTTAAATACTACCTGTATAGAAGCTTCACCATCATTACCAGCATTTGATGCGATGTATTTAATACCGGGGATACCGTTGATAGCTCTTTCTAATGGAATCAATACTGCTTTAACCATTAACTCGCCATTTGCACCAGGATACTCCGCAGTAACGTTTACTTTCGGCGGCGAAATGGAGGGGAATTGTGTAACGGGTAATTGTACCAATGCAATAACACCTAATAAAATAATGATAAGCGATATTACTATAGAGAGGACAGGCCGGTGTATAAATTTATTGAACATGTTTTTGTCTTACTGGATTAATGGGTTATTGCTTAATGAGCTGTAGCGAAGACAATACTTCTTTTGGTTCAATAAACTTGTATTCTATCTTGTCATCGTCTTTTACATTCTGCACACCTTCCAGTACAATCTTATCACCATCTTCTAACCCGGATTCAATTACATATATGTTTGACAGACGGTATTTCACTACAATATTTCTTGATTTTACTTTGTTATCCTTATCCACAACAAACACATATACTTTATCCTGTAACTCGTAAGTGGCTTTCTGTGGAATAACCAATGAATTTTTAACAGGCACTGTCATCTGCACTTTACCTGTTTCACCGTGCTTTAATAACAAATCAGGATTAGGGAATTTAGCACGGAAAGCGATATTACCTGTTTCGTTGTCAAACTGGCCTTCAATTGTTTCTACTACACCTTTGTATTTGTGCAATTGATTATTGGCAAGTATCAGTCCTACACTTTGCATAGTACCATTTTCTGCCTGTGCTTTATAACTTAAATATTCGGTTTCAGGCACATTGAAATAAGCATATACTGATTTGTTGTCAGATAAAGAAGTAAGCAATGCACCTTCATCAATCAAACTTCCCAGCTTTAAAGGGATGCGATCAATCACTCCATCAAAAGGCACTTTTATCTCTGTAAGAGAAAGATGCAATTGCGCCAGTTTTAAATCAGCATTTGCTTCATCCAGCTTGGCTTGTGCTATTGCTGATTCAGATTTGGAAACAATATTTTTATCGGATAATATTTTTGAATTGAGTAATTCCAGTTCAGCTTTTTTTACTGCTGCCTGTGCTTTCAACAGCTCAGCTTCATATACAGTAGGAACGATTTTAAACAACACCTGGTCTGCATGTACATATCTTCCTTCGTCCACATTAATACTTTGCAGGTATCCTTTTTCCTGTGCCCGCACTTCAATGTTTTTAATGGATTGTATTTGCGCCACATACTCTTTAGTGAAAGAGGTGTCCACTCTCACTGGACTGGTTACCGTGTATTTAGCAGCTTCTTCTTTTTCCTGCGTATGATTTTTACAACCAGTGCTAAACAGCAGCACCAGGCAACTGACAACTAAAGCTTGATTCATTGATGGAACGATAATTTTATTGACTAAATATGCATACAGGCTTTGCTGATAGCCAGGCTGCGTGTTGTTTGCTTCATGTCTTCTGGTCTTTTTACTAAATTCACAGAACAGCGGATTAAGGCGTGCCGGTTTATTTTTAAACGTCAAAAGTACATTGGGCTATTAACAAATAGAGAGCGTTAACAACTGATTTACAATATCAAATCAATCGTTAAAAGAAAAATATAACGGTGATATAAAGTTTGAATGTATGTTTTGCTGATAACAATCCTGATGAAAATAAAATAACATTTCCGTTTCGTACATTCGATGATGAAACAACCAGTAAATTCATCCGCAATATGAAGCATACTAAAAATAAATTATCCGCAGCACAACAAAAAGAACTGCTCCAGAAATTGAAAACACGGTTTGAAAAAAACAAAAACCGGCACAAAGGAATAGAATGGGATAAAGTACAGGCAAAGCTGGAAGCGAATGCAGACAAACTATGGTCGCTGAATGAAATGGAAACTACCGGAGGTGAACCGGATGTAGTGGGTATGGATAAAAAAGCCGGGGAATATATTTTTTACGATTGCGCTACAGAAAGTCCTGCCGGCAGAAGAAGTTTTTGTTACGATAAAGCAGCATTGGATGCAAGAAAAGAATTTAAACCAAAAAATAATGCAGTTGATGCAGCCACTGCTATGGGCATTGAAATATTAACCGAAGAAGAATACCATGCATTACAGCAGTTGGGAAATTTTGATACCAAAACATCCAGCTGGATAAAAACACCGGCCGATATAAGAAAACTCGGTGGTGCTGTTTTTTGCGACCGCCGCTACAACACTGTTTTTCTTTATCACAACGGCGCAGAATCGTATTATGCCGCCAGGGGATTTCGTGGTTCCTTAAAAGTATAAGAATCGTTATTGTTTACACAGCAGTCATTATCACCTGTTGCATCAATCTATTTTTATTACCGTAACACCTGTGTTGCGAAAGCTGTTGAGTTCCGTTAGTTCTTTGCAGCTTTCTTCCAGTGTAATGATCTTACCCAGTAATTTTTCAGGGTGCATTTTACCAGTACTGATCCAGTTCATCAGTGTTGGATACTGGTGTGCCTGCATACCATGACTGCCGATGAGTTGCAGTTCCTTTGCTATCACTTCGTGCATGGGCAGTGGGGGATTGGCTTCCCCGCCAGCCATTAATCCTAACTGAATATGTTTGCCTTGTTTTCTCAAACAGCGAATGGAATTGCTGCATGTTTCCCTGCTGCCTAATGCATCTACAGATACATGTGCCCCACCTTTGGTTAATTCTATAACGGCTTCGGGCAGCTGTTCTGTTTCTTTTGCATTTATCGTAAAGGCGGCCCCAATGGTTTTGGCAAACTGTAGTTTGCTTTCATCAATATCAATAGCAATAGGAATAGCTCCCATAGCAGCAGCGATCATTATAGCAGAAAGACCCACACCACCGCAACCATATACCCCAATAAATTGCCCGGGTTGCAACGCTCCCTGTGCAGTTACTCCCCTCCACGATGTGATAAAGCGGCAACCCAATACCGCTGCTGTTACAAAATCCATCGTATCTGGCAGGCGAACAAGATTGTCTTCTGCATAAGGAATGCGTACATATTCTGCATATGAACCCCATCCTGTAAAACCCGGCTGGTAATAGTTATCGCATATTTGTTGCTGGCCGTTAGTACATTGTACACAGGTACCGCATCCAATACAAAACGGCACAGTTACACGGTCACCAATTTTCCAGTTGCGTATAGCACTGCCGGTAGCTGCAATAATGCCCGCCAGCTCATGCCCGGGTATATGAGGCAAATGAATATCTGTATCATGTCCCTGCCAGCCATGCCAGTCGCTGCGGCAAAGCCCGGTGGCTTTTACCTGTATAATCACTTCATTGGCAGCAGGAGTGGGGTCTTCCACTTGTGCTATGCTAACGGGTCCTTTAAAATGTTCGTAATACACAGCTTTCATAAAAGCAATTTATTTAAATGTTATGAATAAAGCAGGTATAATAATACCGGCGCCTTTTTTGAGCAATTACTTTCTGCAGTATAACATTCAATTTGGCAACACCTGTCTTTCTCAAAAACAAAAAGAAGAAATCATTTAATTACATATCTTTAAACCAAATTGAGTTAAAAGGTTTTTTTAGCACACCTTGTAATTTCCTCCGTACAGAAGCTGCCTGTTATATTGTTATCCTTTAAAATTGCCTGGAACCCGTGGCGTTAGCATTTGATTTTACTTTAACTGTAATATAAACCCTGTACTATGCGCAAGCCTTTTCTTGTAACTGCTCTTTTTGTTGCTGTTGTTCTTTTTTTTGTTACCTGCAAACAAACTAAGAAAAAGGAAATAGTAAGCCCCGTATTAGTATCTAAATATGCAAGGCCATTAACCAATATTAAATATGAATCCACCACCGGCAGGGTTAACCGTGGCAAGTACCTTGTAAATGGAGTATTAAGATGTTTTCATTGTCATGCACCGGCCGATACCAATCAGCCCGGTCATCCGCCCATTGAAAATATGTTAGGAGGCGGAAGACTGTTTTATGGAAATGACAGCATCAAAGTATATGCTCCCAATATTACACCCGATAAAGAAACAGGCGCCGGTAACTGGACGGATGATATGTTTGTAAGAGCACTGCGGGATGGTATTGGTCATGATGGCCGTGCATTAGGCGCCATGCCCTGGTGGATCTTTAAGGAATTGTCGGAAGAAGATATGGCTTCTGTAGTGGTGTACCTGCGGTCTATACCACCAGTTAAAAATAAATTACCCGTAAGGCTTTTAATGCCGGAGTGGGAGACAGGTCTTCAAAACGAAGAAAGATCCATGAAGGATGAACCTGTACCCGAACCTGATACCAGCACGTTAGTAGCTAAAGGCAGGTATCTTGTAACCATTGGCGAATGTGAAGGATGCCACACTGCATGGTATGTACGTAACCCCGGTTATTTTGGCGGTGGCAATATAATTGCCCATGATGGAACAGATTCAGTTATTGCCAGCGCCAATATTACTTCCGATACTACCGGTGTGGGTACATGGGATGATAAAACTTTTATACGAATTATAAGAACCGGTAAAGGAAATTCATTGCACTACAGTATGCCATGGATCGCTTTCAGAAATATAAATGATACGGATCTGAAAGCGATGCTGGCGGCTTTAAAAACCATTCCGCCCGTTAAGCACCGTATTGTTAATGGTATTAAACCAAGTTTATGCGAAGTATGCGGACAAAAGCATGGCTATGGAGATAATAATAAAATAACACCCATACTTCCGGTAGCTGTTAATACTGCCAGTTATCAGCAGTTTGCAGGAACCTATACTAATAAATATAAGGACACTACCTTGATTGCCCTGAAAGAAAAAAAATTATGGGTACAAATAAAAGGGGAGCATCCAAAAGAAATAGAACTGATACCGGTTGGTAAAAATATATTTAATGGTTCAGGGCTTCCTTCAGCCATTACATTTATAACAGGCACAGCAGGTAACATAACAGGATTTGTAAATCACGACCTGGTAGCAGTTACTTCTTTAAAAATAAATACAGAGAAATAATTATTTTAAAACAATATTCCGTCCTGTTAAAACAATCATCTTTTTATTTAATTTTAAAAAAAAACTCGTTATGAAACAATTGATTTTATTATTTGTGATCGTTCTTGCCATTTCCTGTAACAATGCCGGTACGGACTCCAAAGAACCGGCAAAAGATACGGCTGCATCTGCCGGCACTACTGCTGCAGCACCCAACTATCCTTATACCATAAAACACCCTGACAACTGGGAAATAGGAAGTACTGCCAATACCATGACTGCCTTAAGTGCCCTTAAAGCATGGGAAGAAGGAAAGATGGATGCCTCCATTGGTTATTTTGCTGATTCTGTACAGGCACTGTTTGATGGGCTGGATAAAAAAATGTCCAAAGACAGTTTAAAAGCCATGTTTACCAATGTATGGAACAGCTATAAAGGCGTTAACATAAAAATGGAAGACTGGGAATCCGTAATCTCAAAAGATAAAAGTGAAGAGTGGGTAACCCTTTGGTATACGCAGTATGTGGAATCAAAAAAAGGGGAAAAAGATTCTTCTGCTATTATTAATGATATCCAGCTGAAGGATGGTAAAATTATACGGCTGGCCGAATATACCCGCAAGATGCATTAACGCATAAATGAATTATTATAAACAGGCACCCCGTTCTTTGTTGGTTGGCAGATCAGCAGGTACGGGGTTTTGCATTGGCAGGACGTATTTCCAACAGTTCCCCCTAAGGTATACTAAAAACAATTTTTGCTTTTGCTTTAGCAGCGAACAATTTTACGAGGGACACCTAACGGCAGAACGAAAAAACACATCTTTCCAGGCACTTACAATAACGATGGTGCTACAGACGAATGCCTTTGTCAGGTATAGATAAGCTTTTTATAAACAATACATAGGCCTTTGTAGTACAATAAGAAGGGCTTTGTAGTACAATCAAAAGCTCTTTGTAAGCAGTACATAGACCAATTGTATAAAACCCAAAAGCCATTTTTATACAGTGGAATGCCCCCAAAAACCTTAAGGGAAAGCTCAATTTTATACAAACCCTGCCCAAAATCATTTACATCATCTGCCGGGTGTTATTGTCTTTTTTTTAAAATAATTTACTACATTCATAGTACAAACTTTATTAACCAGCCTTACCGTGTCAGCTATTGCTTATGATATCATTCAGCACAGAGGGAGTTCCCGCATACTGGTAACATTTCCCTATAATAAAACGTGGACAGAACGTATTAAAAAAGTGCCCGGCGCTTTATGGAGCCAAACGCATAAAGGTTGGCATATACCCGATACACCGGAAAACCGTAAAAAATGCAGTCTGCCAACGGGGTTGCCCGCCGTCCTTTTATCCACAGCAAAATCACCCCTAAAAACAATTGCTTTAAAATTAAGTGCCAATAACAGGGAGCAGCTTAAATTATTTTTGCAACAACTTACTTTAAAAAAATACTCGCCCAGTACTCTGCGTACCTATCAAACAGAATTTTTACAATTATTGCAACTGCTGCATGAAATAAAAGTACAGGAGCTTACCCCCGAACATTTAAAACGCTACATGCTCTACTGTGCCCTTACTTTAAAGCTTAGCGAAAACTCGCTGCACAGCCGCTTAAACGCTTTAAAATTTTATTATGAACAGGTACTGAAAAAAGAAAAATTCTTTTGGGAAATACCCAGGCCCAAAAAACCCCTGCAATTACCCAAACTGCTGAATGAAACAGAACTGGCCAAACTATTTAACGCCCTTACCAATAAAAAACACAAAGCCATGCTCTTTACCATTTACAGTGCAGGCTTACGGGTAAGTGAGCTGGTCAATTTAAAGATGAAAGATATTGACAGTAAGCGGATGCAGGTTTTTATTGAACGGGCAAAGGGCAAAAAAGACCGCTATGTAAACCTGAGCCCTGTGCTGCTCGATATTTTGCGCCACTATTTGCAAACATGTAAACCAAGGCCAATTGTTTATCTTTTTGAAAGTGAACAAACACAAAGTGCCTATCCCATAAGAACAGTGCAGCAAATATTTATAAATGCCAAAACAAAAGCAGGCATACAAAAAGATGTGGGGGTACACAGTTTGCGGCACAGCTTTGCCACGCACCTGCTGGATAAAGGAACCGATATAAAATACATAAAAGACCTGCTGGGCCATTTTGATATACGCACAACCGAGCGGTATTTACATGTGAGCAAGAAACAGCTGGTAAATATTATTAGCCCTTTTGATGATTTGATGAAGAGTGAAAAAATAGACTGGTAATCGTTACAGTTTAATACGAACCAGTAAAAAATAACAAGACCGGAATAAAATTAGTTATGTAACTGAGATGGCGAAGCCATGCGAAAAAGCAAAAAAGCAGTTGGTGGATTGTACTAATAACAATGAACGGTGTATAACGTTAAAGCATTCATATTCAAGGTGTATTTTTTTTGACGGATAACGTCTTATATCATATATTTACGTGTTGTACGATATTTAAAAAACACATCACTCAATGCCTATAAAAAGATATTGCTTCGTAATAACTCTATCGTTGTTTGCATTACTTGCAAATAAATATTTTTGTGCTGCTCAGAAGCTGGATTCTATAAAATATGAAAATGGATATTTATACTATCATGAGTATGGAGCAAAAAATTTACCTACTGTTATTTTATTGACAGGTGGACCCGGTAATGCCTATATTCAATTGGAAGCAATGGCAAAGACGCTTAGCTCCAAATTCAGGTGTATTTTACTCGAACAAAGAGGAACCGGAAAATCAATTCCAAACCCTTTCGATTCTACGACAATTAGTGTTAATCTCATCACCAAGGATATAAAAAACATGATGGATAGCCTTGGTTTGTCAAAGTCAATTATAATAGGACATTCTTGGGGTGGAGCGTTGGCAATAAATTTTGCTTCTCAATTTCCTAAAAGTGTAGCACATTTGGTTTTGATAGCTCCAGGTCCGCATAAAGATGTAAAAAAAGGTTTTGACGTGTTGTATGCGAACCGTACTCATACTCGAAGTTTTGATGAAGAGCAACGGTTAACAAAATTGAATGACTTAATCACCAAAAAAGGAGCCGACTCATCAGAAATTTTGGAAGCCAGCACTCTATTCAGAAGAGCATACATTTTTGCAAACCCTATTCCCGACAGCATTTTTGCATTGGTGAATACAGAGAGAAATTCTAAAACAAGTGACATTCTTTTAAAAGAATTGTTTGGAAATTTCGATCTCTCTAAATCATTTAAAAACTATAAAGGCAAAGTAGATATAATCGCAGGGAGACAAGATATTGTTGGCTTCTTTTCATACGAGTTAAAACAGGACAGACCAAATGCCAATCTATTTTGGATTAACAAGTGTGGGCACTTCCCAATGTATGAACAACCAACAGAATTTTATAGCACATTGTATTCAATCTTGAATGTAAAATGAAAAAACATCGTACAACAAAGTATAGGCAACATACGGGGCTTGACCATCTAACTTCAGCTGTAGTTCGCTATCAGCTTAAGTTTGGGGCTTGACCTCTCCGATTTGTCTTTGTTTAAACTTTAAAATTTTCATTCTCAATTTCACCGCATTGGCCGGGCAGGACAAGCTACGAATTCCCCGTACCTCGCCTATACAAAACGTTGTGTGCCATTATATCGAAACCTCAATAAAAAAATTTCCTTTTAAATAAATCTGGTAAAAAATCTATATGGCATTTGACAAAAAAAGTTATGTGGCAGAAATGAAATTAATGGTTGACAAAGCTATTGAGAGATTAAAAAATGAGTTGCCTGAATTCAAAATTTATTCGGTCAGTATCTGGACCGATCCAAATGCAGGAGCAAGTTCAATCAATTTTGATAGCAAATCAAACTCTGAAAAAGTGGTTGAAAAAGCAAATCAATATGACCAAAACAAATATGACGAATTCATTGCAATAGGTGACAAAAAAATGGCCAAACTATTTAAGCCAATTAGCGGAAGAAGGAATACCAATCCCGCAGATTTTGAACTTAGGGACTATGCGGAATATAATCACCAACACATGCCTAGTGATTGGGAATCAATATCTGATGGAAAATGCTGGAAAGAGTTAAAGCCTAGTCTTTTGGAGATTGGAAAATATGCCTTCGAGAAAATACAAGTCTTGGCACTAGAGGAAAACTTTGAATTAGCGACTAATAGTGATCGGGATTGGTATGATAAAACATGGAAATTAAAATAACGGCTCACAACAATGCATAGGCAAAAAACCGGGCAGGACAATCTAACTTCAGCTGTAATTCAATATCAGCTTTGGTCTTGGGCTAGACCGCTCCGATTCAGCTTTTTTTAAACTTTTGAATTTTCGTTCTCAATTTAACCGCATTGGCCGGGCAGGACAAGCTCCGAATTCCCGGTACTTCGCCTATGCAAAACGTTGGCTGCAAGCATAAACGACATTCTACTATGGCAAGAGAACCGCTTACGGACTTACTTAAATTCCTAAAACCATTTGACAAAGAAGTTCAGGAAATTGCTTTGAAGTTGAGAGAGTTTGTTTTGGATATTTTTCCAAAGACAAACGAATTAATCTATGACAACTACAATGCTTTGGCAATTGGCTATTCTCTTTCTGACAAACAAAAAGAAATGTTCTGTCATATTGCGGTGTATAGCAAATATGTAAATATTGGGTTTGACCATGGTGTTGACCTTGACGACCCAAAACAAATATTAAAAGGAACTGGCAATAGAATAAGACATATTACCGTGACAGATTTTAAGACGTTTCAGAAAAGTTATGTAAAGAACTTACTTAAACAAGCTCATAAACTTACGTTTGACACATTAGACAAGAAAATTCAAATAATAATTGAACAGTCAATTGTTAAATCAATTTCAGCTAACAAAAAAAGACCAAGCTAAAATGACGTTTACTTTCATGGATGCAAAATGCCAGCAGCCAACAAAGGGTTTTGCGCAAGTGTGGCAGGACAAACAAACTTCGGCTAATTGCAAAGCCGGGCATTGGTTTCGGCGGACGGAATTCTGCCGGGCATCAGTTCTAAACATCAGCATTTAGTTATACATTTAGCTTCAGTTCCGGGCGGACACAGGGCTAATTCCACACCTGCAGCAAAGCCCCGGGCGTTGTGCGTTATGCCATTTGACACACTCAAATAAACAGACAAATGATTAAATCGTTTACACTTTTCATTAGTTTCTTCTTGTTGGTTGGTATCTCTTATGGACAAATCAAGCAAGACAAACAATTGGCAAAAGTGCTTGACAACATATTGTCTGACCAATTCAAGCAAACAGACCCTGGCTGTGCAGTACTTGTAGCAAAACAAGGACAAATTATTTATGAAAAAAGTTTTGGAACTGCTGACTTGGAACTTAATGTTCAGGTTAAACCTGAAATGATTTTCCGACTTGGCTCAATGACAAAACAATTTACATCTGTCGCTATTCTTCAACTTATGGAGCAAGGAAAATTATCTTTACAAGATAGTATTCAAAAATTCATCAAGGACTTTCCATATAAAGGCTATAAAATAACAATAGAGAATTTGCTAACCCATACATCAGGGATAAAAGACTATACACAGTTAGACATACAAGACCCTTTTATTCGCAGAAAAGATTTCACTCCAAAAGAAGTTATAAATCTTTTTAAAAATGAGCCTTTGGAATTTCAGCCTAATACTAAATTCAAATACAGCAACTCGGGTTACTTTTTGTTGGGGTACATAATTGAAAGCATCTCAAATAAGAGTTATCAAAATTATATTCAGGACAATATCATCAAACCATTGGGCTTGACAAATACTTTTTATGACGATGTATCACAAATTATTCCAAATCGGACAAAAGGTTATAAAAAAGAAGGTACAAATTATGAAAATGCAGATTATCAAAGCACGACAATACCATTTGCTGCAGGTTCGTTGATTTCAAATGTTGAAGATTTGTATAAATGGCATCAAGCCCTTTATAATTATACGTTGGTAAAAAAAGAAACTCTTGAAAAAGCATTTACACCTTTTAAACTTTTAGACGGAACACCTACAAATTATGGTTATGGTTGGTTTAATATTGAAGTAAATGGAAGCCAATCAATACAGCACGGTGGAAATATTAATGGATTTAAAAGCAACGAAATCTATTTTCCTAAAGAGGATGTATTTGTAGTTACTCTTTTTAATTGCGAGTGTGCTCCTATGGAAGACCTGTCACTTCAAATTGCATCATTAGCAATGGGGAAAGTACCGGACCAAAAAGGAATTGACATAAACGAAAATTTACTGAATAGCTATGTAGGAAATTATTTTTCTCCATTAGACCCAAAAAGGCCATTAGTTATCACAAAAGAAAATAACATATTATTTGTTTTTGCTGACGGTTGGAGAGGGAAAGCAGAATTAATCGCAATATCTGAGACGGAATTTAAGGTTAAAAACATTAGACCTCCCGGAAGTATTAAGTTTCTCAAAGATACACAAGGACACTTTACAAAGCTTATTTGGACACAGAGTGAAAAGCAATATGATTTTACAAAGTCAGAGTAGAGGCACAAACGCACAACATTGGGTTTGCTACAATTTGGGCTTGACGTTGTAAACCTCAACTTTTGTTCGCTATTCAGCTTCAATTCCAGCTTGACGTTATAAATTTGGCTTATGAATAAAACATCAGCAATATTGCAATTATCAAATTCAGTTACGGGCAGAAGGAATTCTATTTCCCAAACTGCAGCAAGCCCTGTTCGTTGCAGGCTACTTTACTTTCATAAATGGTGTCGTTCATTGTATTTAAAAAAAACACTGCTGCTGACGGCGCCGGCTAAGCTCATAAAATTTGAAACCGCTTTTGTTTCCTCTGACAGCACAGGC